>JBAUAR010000548.1:0-31780 GCA_049675875.1 Streptosporangiaceae bacterium | reverse complement strand
GTGCGCCGTCGCCGCGGACGGCGCGCACGCCGCGTCCGGTGAGCAACTCCCCGCACCGGCCCGGCTCGCTGATGGTCGCCGACGCCAGCACGAACACCGGCTCGGCGGCGCTGTGGTGGTAGGCCACCCGGCGCAGCCTGCGCAGCACGTGGGCGACGTGCGAGCCGAACACCCCGCGATAGGTATGGCACTCATCCACCACGACGTAGCGCAGCCGCCGGTAGAAGCCGTTCCACCGCGCGTGACCCGGCAGCAGCGAGTGGTGCAGCATGTCCGGCGTGGTCAGCAGGTAATTCGCGCGCGCCCGCGCGCGGCTCCGCTCGGTCCACGGCGTGTCGCCGTCCACGACGGCGGCGCGCACGCGATCGAGGCCGAGCGATCGCACCAGCTTCAGCTGATCCGCGGCGAGCGCCCTGGTTGGCGCTATATACAGCGCAGTGCCGCCGGCCAGCACCGCGGACAGCGCTGGCAGCAGGTAGCCAAGCGACTTCCCGGATGCCGTTCCCGTCGACATGATGACGCTCTGGCCGGACGCGGCAACGTCGGCAGCTTCGGCCTGGTGCTGCCAGGGAGCTGTGATTCCGGCCCTGGCGAGCGCGGTGACGAGCTCTGCTGGCACCCAGCTGGGCCAGCTCGCGGGCTGACCAGGCTGGCCCGCCAGTCTGGTCAGATTCGTCAGCCTGCCAGTGCAGGCGCCGGCCTGCAGGATGCTGGCGGCACCCGGCGCGATAGCGTCGCCGGGCGGCCTTGGCCGCGGCGGCTCGCTGGCTATGGAGGACGAAATGCGGGGCATCGGATCTCAGTGTGTCGCATGGCCCAGGGTGCCAGCGATGACGATCTGGTATAGGAATGACGTCAGGAGGCGTGTCTGGATGCGCGCCGGAGATGCCCTGGGGACTGCGGGAGAGCAGGATAGGTAGGGCCCGGCGTATCCGGCGGGTCCTGCGGGCCGCGACAACGGCACGCGGGCACAATGGGCCGTGCAGAATCGTGAGCGCGGCCGCGACTAGACAGTGACCGCCGTAAGGCGGCTGGAGGCTTTGTGGACCTGAAGCTGGACCACCATAGCAAGGACGGCATCGAGATCGTCGACGTCGAGGGCGAGATCGACGTGTACACCGCTCCGCGGTTGCGCGAGCTGCTGATCGAGCTGGTGAATAACCGCTTCTACCAGCTTGTGGTCAACATGGAGAAGGTCGAGTTCCTCGACTCTACCGGCCTTGGCGTGCTCGTCGGCGGGCTCAAGCGCGTCCGGGCCCACGATGGCTCGCTCGACCTGGTCTGCACTCAGGAGCGGATCCTGAAGATCTTCCGTATTACGGGCCTGACCAAGGTGTTCGGCATCCACGACACCGTGGACGAGGCCATCGCGGCACGCCGCGCGGAAAAGTAGGTCCCCGGCCGACGAGATGGCAACCGTAGAGCTGAGCTTCACCGCGCTGCCCGCGCACGTCCGGACGGCCAGGCTGGTGGCGACGGCAGTGGCCAGGCGCAGCGGGGTGGATGAGTCGCTGCTGGACGAGGTCAGGCTCGCCGTCGGTGAGGCGTGCTCGCGTGCTGTCGAGGGCCATCAGCTGTATTGTCCGGCCGAGCCAGTCCGCCTCGCGCTGACGGACCAGGCCGGCCGGTTCCAGGTGGAGGTGACCGACACCTGCGCGAGCGGGGGGCTTGGCCTGGCGGGAATCGGCGCTCGATCGGGTGCCAGTGACGGCCCGGCAGCCCTCGACGGCGAGGGCCTCCCGGCCGGACTGGGTATCGCCGTTATCGAAAGCCTGGCCGATGACGTGCAGATCACGACGACGTCGGCGGGCACGAGAATCCGGATGAGCTGGCCCTCGGTCCGGGCAGCGCCATGACCGGGTACCAGGCGTCGCCCGCGCCGCGCTCCCGGCCGTGGCCTGGCGGTGAACACAGGTAGGGTACCATTTCGTTACAAAATAGTCGCGACTGCCAAAGTATTTCGCACCCGGCTTACGATCCGGTCACCAGGATGCGTAGACTCCCGGCACATTGCGGGCCGGGCTCTGGCCTGCCTTCTCCTGCGGCCGCGGCCCGGCCTGGTGCGCAGCCGCCGGGGATTGTGCAGAGCGCATCGGCTCGGTATTAACGTGTAATCCCCTGTCAAGGAGGACGGATGTTGCACACCCTCGCCCTGGGGGGAGGTCAGCCCACGGTTTCCGGCGGGAACCTGGCCTGGGTAGCCGTGGTGGCGGTCGTCGCGCTGCTCGCACTCGGCGTCGCGGGCGGCCTGGTCCGCGAGGTGCTGGCGGCTAGCCCGGGCTCCCCGAAGATGCAGGAGATTGCCACTGCGGTTCAGGAGGGCGCGGCTGCCTATCTGAGGCGCCAGTTCCGGACGCTGGGCGTCTTTGTCGTGGTGATCTTCTTCGTGCTGCTGATTCTCCCTGTCCCTGCAGACGCCGGCGGGGTGCGCTGGGGGAGATCGATCTTCTTCCTCGTCGGAGCGCTCTTCTCGGGGCTGACCGGCTTCAACGGCATGTCGCTCACCGTGCGAGGGAATGTCCGGGTCGCGGCCGCGGCCAAGGAGTCCGGCGCGCACTCGGCCATGAGGATCGCGTTCCGCACCGGCGGGGTTGCCGGAATGTTCACCGTCGGCCTCGGGCTGTTCGGCGCTGCGCTCGTCGTTCTCATCTACAAGGGCAACGCGCCTGACGTCCTGGAGGGCTTCGGTTTTGGCGCGGCGCTGCTCGCCATGTTCATGCGGGTCGGCGGCGGCATCTACACAAAGGCCGCCGACGTCGGCGCCGACCTGGTGGGGAAGGTCGAGAAGGGCATCCCCGAGGATGACCCGCGCAACGCGGCCACGATCGCCGACAACGTCGGCGACAACGTCGGCGACTGCGCCGGAATGGCTGCCGACTTGTTCGAGTCGTACGCGGTCATGCTCGTTGCCGCGCTCATCCTCGGCAAGGTGGCGTTCGGTGACGCGGGCCTGGTGTTCCCGCTGATCGTCCCGATGATCGGGGTGATCACCGCGGTCATCGGCATCTTCGCCGTCCGGCCGCGGCAGGGCGACCGGAGCGGCATGTCGGCCATCAACCGCGGTTTCTTCATCTCTGCGGTCATCTCGATGGTCCTGGTCATCGCTGCGGCGTTCATCTACCTGCCGGGCAAGTTCAGCGAGCTCAAGGGCGTCAGCGGCTCGATCCTGAGCCATAGCGGCGATCCGCGCGTACTGGCGATCCTGGCGGTGCTGGTTGGCCTCGTGCTGGCTAGCGCCATCCAGCTGCTGACCGGGTACTTCACCGAGACCAACCGCAAGCCGGTCCGGGATATCGGCGATGCGTCGGAGACCGGGGCGGCCACGGTGATCCTGTCTGGGGTGTCCACCGGTATGGAGTCCGCCGTCTACTCGGCGCTGCTCATCGGCGGCGCGGTGTACCTGGCCTTCCTGCTCGGCTCGGGCAACGCAACCATCGCGCTGTTCGCGGTCGCGCTGGCCGGCACCGGCCTGCTCACGACCGTCGGTGTCATCGTGTCGATGGACTCGTTTGGCCCGGTGACCGACAACGCCCAGGGCATCGCCGAGATGTCCGGCGAGTTCGAAGGCGAGCCCGCGCAGGTTCTCACCCACCTCGATGCGATCGGCAACACCACCAAGGCCATCACCAAGGGCATCGCGATCGCCACCGCTGTACTGGCGGCGACCGCGCTGTTCGGCGCTTTCGACACCTCGGTGCAGCAGGCGCTTGGCAAGGCTGCGAAGAGCTTTAGCTTGTCCATCGACAGTCCGAACGACCTGGTCGGGCTGATAATCGGCGCGGCCGTGGTCTTCCTGTTCGCGAGCCTGCTGATCAGGGCGGTCGGCCGGGCGGCCGGACGCGTGGTCATGGAGGTACGCGAGCAGTTCCGCACCCATCCGGGCATCATGGACTACACCGAGAAGCCCGAGTACGGCCGGGTCGTCGACATCTGCACCAAGGACTCGCTGCGTGAACTGGCGACTCCCGGGCTGCTCGCCGTGCTCGCGCCGATCGCTGTCGGCTTCGCGTTCGGGTACGGGCCGCTCGGCTCCTACCTGGCCGGCGCGATCGCGGCGGGCGTGCTGATGGCGGTGTTCCTGGCCAACTCCGGTGGCGCCTGGGACAACGCCAAGAAACTGGTCGAGGACGGCCACCACGGCGGCAAGGGGTCGGAAGCGCACGCCGCGACGGTGATCGGCGACACGGTCGGCGATCCGTTCAAGGACACCGCAGGCCCGGCCATCAACCCGCTGCTCAAGGTGATGAACCTGGTCTCGCTGCTCGTCGCCACCAGCGTGGTGCGCTACAGCCACAACCTCGGGCTGCGGGCGGCTGTGGCGCTCGTGGCCGTGGCCATCGTGGTCGCCGCGATTCTCGTGTCGAAGCGGCGTTCCACCAGCCTCACCGCGGGCGGTGCCGCCGATCAGACACCGGCCGACAAGGTGAGCGCCTGACCGCAGTCAGCTTGCTAGCCGGGCGGCAGGCCATCAGCTGATGGCCCGCCGCCCGGCTGAGTTGCGGGCGCGATCACGGCAGCGGCCCGGCCGGAGCCAGGCCGGAGAGTCGGCCGGGCCTGCCGTACCGGACGATGGAACCATGCGCGATGGTCACACCCTGATCGTGATGCGACACGCCAAGGCCGGTGAGCTACCCGGCGGGCCGGACTTCGAGCGGGCGCTGCGGCCGCGGGGCGAGCGCGACAGCGTCGCGGCTGGTCGCTGGCTCGCGAGCCGCGAACTCTCCCCGGACCTGGTGCTCTGCTCGGCGGCCAGGCGGACCCGGCAGACCTGGCAGCGGCTATCCAGGGAGCTGGCTGGCGAGCCAGAATTCGCCGCCGAGCGAGACCTCTATGAGGCCGGCAGCGATGACCTGGCGGAGCTGATCCGGCACACGAGCGAGCAGGTCAGCACGCTGCTGTACGTCGGGCACAATCCTGCGGCGGCTGGACTCGTCGCGCTCCTGACCGGGACCGAGCCGGACTTTCCGACCGCGGCGATCGCGGTCATTGCCATCGCGGCCGACTGGTCAGGCGCGGCACCGGGCACGGCCCGGCTGGTCGCTTCCTGGGCGCCCAGGAGGGCAACCTAGGGCCGGGTGGCTCAGTCGCCTCCGTGGCGCGTCGCCGCGCCGCCGGACACCAGCAGCTGGTCCTCCGCGTCCGCGGTTTCCACATCGTCACGGCTGATGCCGAGTAGATACAAGATCGCGTCTAGGTGCGGCACGCTCAGCGAGGCGTCGGCCGCGTCGCGGACGGCCGGCTTGGCGTTGAACGCGATGCCGAGCCCGGCCGCCGAGATCATGTCGAGGTCGTTGGCGCCGTCGCCGACGGCCACCGTCTGGCTCAGCGGGACACCGGCTGCCGCGGCGAACCGTCGCAGCGCGCGCTCTTTTCCCGGTCGGTCGACGAGCTGCCCGATCACCCGGCCGGTCAGCTTTCCGTGCACGATCTCCAGGGTGTTCGCCTCGGCGAAGTCGAGCCCGAGTTCAAGCGTCAGCCAGTCGGTGATCTGAGTGAACCCGCCGCTGACGACGCCGCAGCGATAACCGAGCCGCTGCAGCGTGCGGATCAGCGTGCGGGCACCGGGCGCTAGCCTGGCGCCGGTCAGCACCTCGTCGATGACGCCCGCGTCCAGCCCGGCCAGCAGCGCCACCCTGCGGTGCAGCGACTCGGCGAAATCGAGCTCGCCGCGCATGGCGGCGGCTGTCACCTCGCCAACTTCGGCCGCGCAGCCCGCCCGGGCGGCCAGCAGCTCAATAGCCTCGTCCCGCAGCAGGGTCGAGTCGACGTCCATGACAACCAGCCGCATGGCGCGCCGGTGCAGGCCGCCGCGCTGCACCGCCACGTCGACGCCTAGCTCTGCCGCCTCGCTGGCAAGGTGGGCGCGCAGGCCTGCCGGGTCGGCGCCGGAGACGTCGAACTCGAGGCAGGTAACGGGGCGGTCGGCGAGCCGCCCGATCCGGTCGATGTTGGCGCCGCTCGCCGCGATCCGGCCCGCGATGGCCGCGATTGCCGATGGCTGCAGGGGCCACCCGAGAACGGTGACGTACAGCCGCCCGCCAGGCCGCCGGGCCGGCTCGCGCGACCCCATGGTGATCTCGGCCTCCATGCCCATGTCCGCCGCGAGGGCGCTGATCTGCTGGTGGATCGCGGTCAGGTCGGGTGCACGTTCGGCAGCGAGCAGTACCCCGAGCACCAGGCGGCCGCGAATTACTACCTGTTCGACGTCGGCCACCGTCAGGCTGTGCCTGGCCAGGACGGTGAACAGGCGGGACGTCACTCCTGGCCGGTCACGGCCGGTCAGCGTGACCAGCAGGGTGATCTGCGGATCGGACATAGCGCATCAACGCTATCGGTACCGCAGCCGCCCGCCGCGGGTCAGGGGTGCGCCGCGGTGGCACGTCAGGGCAGCAGCAGGTGGACGTCGCCGAACTCGTGCCAGCGATAGCCGCGCTCGGCGGCGTCCTGATAGCAGCGCTGCAGCAAGGCGTCATCAGCGAACGCGGCGAGCATCCACAAGTGGGTCGATCGCGGCTCATGCAAGCCGGTCAGCAGGCCGTCGACAACGGTCACGCCGGACTGCCTGGTCACAACGTGCGCCGTCCAGCCGGCCGCGGGGCCGAGGGTGCCGGCGGTGCGGCCGGCTGTCCCCGGTGCCGCAGCCGGCGCGATCACCGTGTCGCGGCCGAGGGCGGCGCTCTCCAGCGCGCGGACGACGGTGGTACCGGCAGCGATGACCCGGCCGCCAGTCTGTCTGGTGAGGTTCACCAGCCGCGCCGTCGTAGCCGGCACGTCGTACGACTCGGGATACGGATCCTCCCCGCCCTCAAGGGAGGAGACGCCGGTGTGCAGCGTGACCGGCGCGATGGCGACGCCGCGGCTGACCAGCCTGGTCACGATCTCGGGCGTGAACGGCCGGGCCGCGCTCGGCATCTCGGCGCTGCCCGGCCAGGTTGCGAAGACTGTCTGGTAGGCCTCGATCGGCCATGGCCTGTGCACGTAGGAATACCTGATGGGCTGCCCGTGGTGCAGCAGGTAGGGCACGACGGCGGTAGACAGCCGGGCGTGCCAGAGCCGCTGGCTGAACCGGCCGCCCAGGGTCAGCACGGCGCCGGCCGGCAGGTCGATGGCGAGCCCCGCCGTCCCACCGCCGAATGGCGCCGTGGCTGGCCCGCGGCCGGACCGCAGCTCGACCAGCCAGCCGCCATCGGGCATTGCTGTCGAAAAATGCACCGTCAGCGGCCCGCTCCCGGTGAGTGCAGCAGGCGTGGCCGGTACCGCCACCGCGGCGGGCAGCGTCGCGGAGTTGTTCACCACGAG
This sequence comes from Streptosporangiaceae bacterium, assembly GCA_049675875.1. Taxonomy (GTDB): domain Bacteria; phylum Actinomycetota; class Actinomycetes; order Streptosporangiales; family Streptosporangiaceae; genus JAJYUU01. Next base: position 24,481 of record JBAUAR010000548.1, on the reverse strand, counting down.
CAGGTCGCCTGGCAGCAGCAGGTCGGGCAGCGCGCTGAAGCCGTGGTGGCTGACTTCGCCGGCCGCCGTCCTGCTGACCATGAGCCGGACGTCTGCGCGGCTGGCGCCTCGCGTCTCCGGCGGTTCGTGCGCTTCCAGCTCGGGTCGCATGGCCACGTGCAGGTCGGCCGGCTCCGCCAGCTGGACGCCGCCGCGCTCCAGCGGGGCTGTCGTCGCGAGTGCGGGCGTCATCGTGACGCTCCGGTGACCGCCGTGCCGCCTGTCGACCCAGCGGGCAGCAGCTCGGCCGCACGGTATCGGCCGCTCGGCATGCGCTCGGCTATCAGCCGCAGGAAGGCAGGCGTCACCGTCTCGGGCAGCGGTCGGTCGGAGATGTCCTCGCCGGGGTAGGCCTGCTGGTGCATGTGGGTGCGCAGGTCGCCGGGGTCGATCCACCACACCCGGACGGCCGGTTCCTCGGCGGCGAGGACGTGGCAGGCCTGCTCGAGCGCGGCCTTGGCCGCGCCGTATCCGCCCCACCCGGCGTACGCCTCGACCGCGGCGTCGGAGGTGATGCTGAGCACGGCGCCGCCGAGCCTGCGCAGTCCGGGCAGCACGAGTTGGGTCAGCGCTATCGGGGCGACGACGTTGACCTCCAACGACGACAGCAGGTCCGCGGCCGGGTAATCGGCCAGGGCTGGCAGCGGGCTGACGCCGAGCGTCCCCGCGTTGTTCACGAGCAGGCAGGCGCCGCCCAGGTCGGCCGCGGCAGCAGCCAGGTCCGCCCGGTGTGCCGGGTCGGTGATGTCGCCTGGCAGTGTCAGCACCTGGTTTTCTGGAAGGTCATGGGTGGCGGCCAGCTCCGCCGCCGCGGCTCGCAACGCCGTGCCGTCACGGGCGTCGATCACAAGCTGGTATCCAGCCGCGGCCAGCCCGCCGGACAGGGCGCGGCCGAGGCCGCGAGAGGCGCCGGTGACAATGGCTACTCGTGCAGTGCTCATGCCTTTGACGGTAGGCAGCCGGCCGCCGCGCCGCATCGGCCGCGAGGCGGCCTGTGGCTGCGACTATGGTCCTAGGACTTGCGGCTGATCCGCCGCCGTCGCCGCGCCGGTACCGTCGGGGTATGGGGCAGCACAACCGGGCCGGCACCCGGCAGCCGGATGACATCGCCGAGCCGGGCCAGGGTGCCGCCCAGGACGAGATCTTCCAGCACGTCAGCCAGGTGGTGCTTGCTGTATCCAGCCAGCTGTCGGTGCGGGACGTGCTGCAGATGATTGTGCGCTCGGCCCGGTCGCTGGCGGGCGCCCGGTACGCCGCCCTCTGGGTGCCCGACGACTCGGACGGGTTCGCGGAGTTCCTCGTCGACGGTCTCACCGCACGTGAGCAGGCAGCCATCGGGCCGCTGCCCCGCCAGCACGGCCTGCTCGGGGTCATGGTCCGCGAGGGGAATCCGCTGCGGCTGGCCGACATCCGCGCCGATCCGCGCTTCTGGGGCTGGCCGGCCGCCCACCCCGAGCTCACCGACGTGCTCGGCGTGCCGATTCGCGAGCGCGAGACGATTCTCGGCTTCATCTTCGCCGCCTGCAAGACCGAGCCCGGTGGCTTCACCGAGCGGGACGAGCGGCTCGTTAGCCTGTTCGCAGCGCACGCCGCGATCGCGCTGACGAACGCGCGACTGTACGAGCGCGGCCGGGAGCTGTCCGTGCTGCAGGAACGGGCCAGGCTGGCCATGGACCTGCACGACGCGGTCTCGCAGAAGCTGTTCAGCGTGCGGGCGAAGGCGCGCGCCGCGGCCGTACTCGTGGGCCGGGATCCCGCGCGAGCCGTCGAGGAGATCGACAGCGTCGCCGCGCTGGCGGGCGAGGCCCACGCGGAGCTGCGCGCGGTCATCGACGGCCTCGCACCGCCCGACCTGGCCGCGGGCGGGCTGGCCGGATCGATCCGCGGCTATGCAGTACTGGCCGGTCGCTCGCACGGCGCCGACGTGGTCGTCCAGGCCGGAGATGTTCCGGGGCTCGATCCGCGACAGGAAACGGCGCTGTACCGGACTGCGCAGGAGGCTATCGGCAACGCGCTGCGACACTCCGGCAGCAGCCAGATCCGGGTCTCGCTGTACCAGCGCCGCAGCAGCGTCGTGCTGGAGGTGAGCGACTGCGGTACCGGCTTCGACCCCCGCGCCAGACCCGTCGGCCTCGGGCTGGTGTCGATGCGCGAGCGCGCCGCCTCCGTCGGCGGCCGCCTCAGCATCGCCGCGACCCCCGGCGCGGGTACACGCGTGCGACTGAGCGTCCCGATCCGCCCGGCGGGCGGCGCGGAAGCGGCCGGGCCGGCCGCAGTGGCACCGGACGACCGGTCATGACGACCGGTACGGCACCGGGCCAGCGGCCACCAGCGCGCGGTGGCCCACCACCCATCACCGTGCTGATCGCCGACGATCATCCGGTGGTGTTGCAGGGCCTGGCAGTGCTGCTCGAGGTTCAGGACGACATCAGCCTCGTCGGCCAGGCCAGTGACGGCGCCGACGCGGTTCGGCTGACCCGCGAGCTCGATCCAGACGTCCTGCTGCTCGACCTGAAGCTGCCCGGCGTGGACGGCATGGGGGTGCTCTCGCAGCTACGGGCGCAGGGGACGCGAACCAGGGTGCTGATCCTCACCAGCGCGGGCGGGCCGAGCGGGCCAGCCCTGGCGCTGCAGGCCGGCGCCGCCGGGTTCCTGTATAAGGACGTCGACCCGGACGCGCTGGTGCGCGCCATCCGCTCGGTCGTCGATGGCAACACCGTGCTCGCGCCCGGCGCGGCCGGACTGGTCGCGGGCCGGCCGGGCGGGGACGTGCGCGGCATCGCCGCGCTGACCAGGCGCGAGCACGAAGTTCTCGCGCAGCTAGCCGAAGGCAGGTCGAATCGGGAGATCGCGAGATCACTGCGGGTCACCGAGAAGACCGTCAAAACGCACGTGAGTTCCGTGCTCGCCAAACTCGGCGTCACCGACCGGACCCAGGCAGCGCTGCTGGCCGTGCGGCAGTCCGGCATCGAGCGGTGACCGGGTCAGCGGCAGCCAGCTGCGGACGCGAAGGCGCCGTCATGCCGTAAGTTCAAGGCAGACGGGCGGTGCGGAGGGAAACTGGATGGCGGCTGAGGTGCTCAGGCTGCGCGGGGTCGGCGTCCGATACGAGAGGTCGATGCTGCTGCGGGAGATCGACTGGACCGCGCACAGTGACGAGAGCTGGGTCATCATCGGCCCGAACGGCGCGGGCAAGACCACGCTGCTGCAGGTGGCGGCCACCTTGCTGATGCCGACACACGGCACTGTCGAGGTCCTCGGTGAGCCGCTGCCCCAAGCGGATGTGGCTGACCTGCGGACCCGGATAGGCCTGTCCAGCGCGGTGATCGCTGACCGGGTACCGCCGCATGAGAAGGTCATCGACCTGGTGCTGACCGCTTCCTACGGCATCCTCAGCCGCGCTGTCGAGGACTACGACTCTGACGACGTCACCAGGGCCGTCGAGTTGCTGGACGCCCTCGGGTGCGCGCATCTGATCCGGCGGCGGTTCGTCTCGCTGTCGGAGGGGGAGCGCAAGCGGGTGCAGATAGCCCGGTCGCTGATGGCCGACCCGGAACTGCTGCTGCTCGACGAGCCGGCCGCCGGGCTCGACCTGGGCGGCCGGGAGGAGCTGCTGCGACGCATCTCCGGACTGCTCCTCGACCAGCGGTCGCCGGTGATGGTCATGGTCACCCACCATGTGGAAGAGGTCGCCGAGGGCTTCACCCACGCGTTGCTGATCCGCAAGGGTGCCGTCGTCGCGGCTGGCCCGCTGCCGGACGTCTTCACCGAGCGCAACCTGTCCCGCACATTCGGCGTGCCGCTGCAGCTCGAGCGGCGGGCGACCCGCTGGTCCGCGCGGGTGGTGTCGTTTCCCTGAAACGCCCCGGCCGCACTGCGGAGGCGACCGCGAGACGCACTCGCCGTTCCGTCCCGATATGTCTGGGGTCGCACACGAGGATGATCGTCGGCTTGCGAGGAACACGTGGGCCCAGCTGAGGCTCTCGCGATCCTCGGGGCAGGGGCGGCCGCGGGCGCGGTAAACGCGGTTGTCGGATCCGGCTCCCTCATTACCTTCCCGACGCTGCTCGCCTTCGGCTTCCCGCCGATCGTGGCGAACGTATCGAACAATGTGGGCCTGGTCCCTGGCAACATCAGCGGCGCGATCGGCTACCGGCGCGAGCTAGCGGGCCAGCGGGCCAGGCTGGTCAGGCTCGGCGTGATCGCGGCTGCCGGGTCGGCCGCCGGGGCAGCGGCGCTGCTGTCGCTGCCGTCGTCCACATTCAAGGTCATCGTGCCGGTGCTCATCCTGATCGCCTGCGCGCTGGTGCTGGTGCAGCCCTGGCTGAGCCGGAAGATCACGGCCAGGCGCGCGAGGCGAGCCGCGCCCCTCAACCCCTCCGAGGACGACAGGGAGGCCCTCAGCCCCGCACTCGGAGCCGGCGTGCTGGCCTCGGCCGCCTACGGCGGGTACTTCGGCGCGGCGCAGGGTGTCCTGGTAATCGGGCTGCTCGGCACCTTCCTCGACGAGACCATGCAGCGGGTGAATGGCGCCAAGAACGTCCTGGTCGCCGTCGTCAACGGGGTCGCCGCAATCGTGTACCTGATCTTCGCGCACGTCGCGTGGCTGGTTGTGCTCCTGATCGCGGTCGGATCTACGGTGGGCGGCGCAGTCGGGGCGCGCTTCGGCAGGCGACTGCCGCCGCTGGCGCTGCGGATCTTCGTTGTGGTGATCGGAGTGGTCTCGGCGGTGAAGCTGCTGTTCTTCTGACCGCTCGCGGACCGGCCTGCTAGCCGCTGCGCCGCGGCGTACCAAGAACCCCCGGTGTGACCGCTCGGACGCGGTGTGTGATGATTCTGCGGGGGACCCAATGTGATGAATCCGGGGGACCGGCATCAAGCTCGCCCTGGCGTTGCGCTGCTTCGCCAGGGCGAGCTTCATTTCCGGGCCCGGGGGCGGGTCCGGCTCGCGCTGGCCGGCTGCGAGCCGGACCGGGCGATAGCGTCGGTCATGCCGCGGTTGGCGAGTGCATCGGCTCGCTCGTTGCCGGGGTCTCCGGCGTGCCCCTTGACCCACAGCCATTCGATCTCGTGCCGGGCGGTCGCGGCATCGAGCCGCCGCCACAGGTCCTCGTTCTTGACCGGCTGCTTGCTGGCGGTCCGCCACTTGTTGCGCTTCCAGCTCGCCAGCCAGCTCATGATGCCGCTGCGGAGATAGACGCTGTCGGTATGCAGGCGGACGCGTGACGGCCTGGTCAGGCTCTCCAGCGCCTGGATGGCGGCCATCAACTCCATCCGGTTGTTCGTCGTCGGAGTCGCCTCGCCGCCGGACAGCTCCCTGACGTGACCGCCGTAGCTCAGCATTGCGCCCCAGCCGCCCGGGCCAGGGTTGCCGCTGCACGCGCCATCGGTGTAGATCTCAACAAGGCCTTGAGCCGACGCTGCTGCCATGCCGAAAACCTATCGTGATCTTGCTCGAGCCGCGGGCACCTTGGTCGGGGCTACCCGCGGGCTAGGCCGGCGGGTCTGCTGCTGGCGCTGATCGGTCCCGGAGCCGCGCCAGATGCTTGCGAATGATCTGCTGCATCTGGTCGTAGAACTCGACAATCAGCCGCAGTTCGTCGTCGGAGTACCGCTCGGCGAGCTGCTGCCAGTCGGCGACCATCGGCGCGAAGATCGACGCCACCTCGCGCAGTGCTCTCTCGATGACGATGGTCACTACCACGCGCCGCCGATCCGCCAGGTCCCGCTCGCGCCGGACAAACCCGGCCGCTTCGAGCCGGTCCACGACACCGGTGATCGATGCGGTGGTCAGCCCCGTCGCCTTGGCTAGGTCGCCCGCCGTCAGCGAGCCGCTGAAGCTCAGGATGTTCAGGCAGTTGAGATCGGTGGCGTTGATCCCCACCCGGTCGGCCGCGGCCTGACCCATCAGGTTCATCAGGGACCCCGTCTGGCGAACCGCCAGGGCGAAGGCGATGGCCAGCAGCCGACGCTCGTCGCTCCAGCCGGGCGTTCCTGCAGGCGCTGCCCACGGCGCCTCCCACGAGGTTTCCTCGGGCCACGGGATCTGCCAGCGCTGCCCGTCCCCGGCCGTTGGCGGCTCTCCCTGCATTCCCTCGGCTTCCTGATAGTTAAGTTACCTAGATAATTGGTTTCCAAGACGTTAGGTTAACTAGATAACAACCGTACAGCATCTCTGATCGGAGAATCCCATGGCTCGTGACTCCGGCGTCCGCGCCGCGCGACCCGCGCGCCGCTGGCCGGCACAGTATGCGCAGCCCGCTCGCGACGGCGAACTCGATCCGCGCCGCTGGGTTACGCTGCTGGTGCTGTTGCTCGCGGCGTTCATGAACCTGCTTGACATCTCCATCGTCAACATCGCGATCCCGTCGATCCAGCGCAGCCTGCACGCCAGTTACGCCGACGTGCAGTGGGCGCTGGCCGGCTACACGCTGGCGTACGCGCTGGTACTGATCACCGGCGGCCGGCTCGGCGACGCCTTCGGCCGCAAGCGACTGTTCATCATCGGCGTCGCCGGTTTCACCGTGATGTCGGCGCTCTGCGGCGCTGCGCAAAGCCCCGGCATGCTGATCGGCTGCCGGGTCGCGCAGGGCGTCTTCGGCGCGATCATGATCCCGCAAGTGCTCTCGGTGATCCAGGTCGTCTTCCCGGCCGCGGAGCGAATCAAGGCGCTGGCGGCGTTCGGCGTGACGGCCGGGCTCGGCACCGTCAGCGGGCCGCTGCTCGGCGGCCTGCTGACGCAGCACAACCTGTTCGGGCTGGACTGGCGGCCGATCTTCCTCATTAACGTACCCGTCGGCATCTTCGCGCTGGCGGCATCGATGATCCTGGTCTCCGAGTCCCGAGCACCGCAACGGCCCCGGCTCGATGCGGGCGGAGTGGCGCTCAGCTCCGCCGCGCTGCTGTTGCTGCTCTATCCCCTCGTGCAGGGTCGCCAGCTCGGCTGGCCGGCCTGGACACTCGCGTCGATGGCCGCGTCTGTGCCGGTGTTCGCCGCGTTCGTCGGGTACGAGGTGGCCAAGGAGCGGCGGGATGGCTCCCCGCTGGTGCAGCTGAGCCTGTTCCGGCGCCGGTCGTTCGGGGTCGGCATCGCGATCGCGGTCACGTTCTTCCTCGGGGTGACGTCGTTCGCGCTCATCCTCACGCTGTTCCTGCAGGTCGGCATGGGCTTCCAGCCACTACACGCGGGCCTGACCTTCTTGCCGTTCTCTGGCGGCGTGCTGATCGCGTCCGGCGCGGCGGCTCGGCTGGCGCCGAAGCTCGGCCGTGCGGTGACGATGGCGGGCGCCATGGTGATGGCCGCCGGAATGACCGGGCTGATCGCGACCGTGCACCACTACGGCGCCGCGGTCACCACCGGGGACATGGTCCCGGCCCTCGTGGTCGCCGGCGTGGGGATGGGCCTTGTGCTGGCGCCGCTGGCCGACATCGTTCTCGACCGGGTGCCCGTGCAGCACGTCGGATCGGCGTCCGGCGTCTTCAACACCAGCCTGCAGCTGGGCGCGTCAATCGGCGTCGCCGTGATCGGCGTCATTTTCTTCGGCCTGCTGGGCACCCAGTCCGCGCCGGCGGCCGCAGCCGTTGCGCCGCAGCTGCGGTCCGGGCTTGCCGCCGCGCAGCTGCCGACGCCGCTGGCCCAGCACGTCATCGCGCAGTTTGGCGACTGCCTGCACGCACGGCTGGTCGCCACCGACCCAACTGTGACGCCTGCGGCCTGTCAGCTTCCGGGCGGTCGGGCCACACCGCCCGCGCTTGACCGTGTGGTGACCAGCGTCGGCGCTGCGGCGGTGCGGCACGACTTCGCGGCCTCCCTGGAGCGGACGCTGTGGTTCCAGGTCGGCGTCTTCGGCGCGAGCTTCCTGCTGATGCTCGCGCTGCCCCGCGGCGCAGGCCGCCGCCGCCCGGCGGAGACCAGCGAGGCTGACGACACCGCGGCACCAGCTGGCACCGGGGTGCCCGTCGGCTGACCGGGATCACCGGCTGCCGGACTGACCGGCTATCAGCTCCCGGTACCAGCCGAACGATGCCTTCGGGGTGCGCCGGAGCGTCTCGTAGTCAACGTGTACGAGCCCGAAGCGCTGGTGGTACCCCTCCGCCCACTCGAAGTTGTCCAGCAGTGACCAGACCAGGTAGCCGCGCACGTCCACGCCGGCGGCCATGGCGGCCGCGACGGCGCGGATGTGCCCGTCGAGGTAGCCGATGCGTTGCTGATCGTCGAACTGGCCGGTCGCGTCCGGCTCGTCGGCGAAGGAGCAGCCGTTCTCGGTTATGTACACGGGGGGCAGCCGGCCTCCGTAGCGGCCCGCGAGGGTCGTGAGCAGTTCCGTCAGCCCGGCGGGCACGACCGGGTTGCCGAAGGCAGTCAGCGGGTAGCCGGGGATGGGTTGCAGCTGGAACGGCAGCGCGTCGTCCTGCGGGGCAGAGAGCCGGGTCGGCGCGTAGTAGTTGACGCCGAGCGCATCGACGGGAGCGGAGATGATCGCCAGGTCGCCGTCGCGCACGCAGTCGAGCCCGGCCGCGCCGACGCCGAACGGCGCCAGGTCGGGGTAGCTGCCGAGCAGCAGCGGATCGGTGTAGAGCCGGTTCTGCAGCGTGTCGTAAGCGCCCGTGGCAGCGACATCAGCCGGGCTGTCGCTGGCGGCCCACGCAGGGGAGTAGTTGTTGGCGATGGCGACCTGCCGCACCCCCGCGGCGCGCAGTGCCGCCATGGCGAGGCCGTGCCCGAGTAGCTGGTGATGCGCGGTCGGGAGCGCGCCGAGCATCAGCGTCCGGCCGGGTGCGTGCACGCCGAGTGCGTACCCGAAAGCGGTCACGACGAACGGCTCGTTGAGGGTGATCCACAGCGGCACGCGATCGGCGAGCCGGTCCGCCGCGATGCTGGCAAACTCGGCGAACCGGTAAGCGGTGTCTCGAGACAGCCAGCCGCCCGCATCCTCCAGCGGCTGCGGCAGGTCCCAGTGAAACAGCGTCGGCATCGGCGTGATGCCGTTCGAGGCGAGGCTGTCGACGAGCCGGTCGTAGAAATCGAGTCCGGCCGGGTTGACGGCGCCCGATCCGGTCGGCTGGATGCGCGGCCACGCGAGTGAGAACCGGTAGGTGTCGACGCCGAGCCGGGCCATCAGCGCGACGTCTTCCGGCCAGCGGTGGTAGTGGTCGTCCGCAATGTCGCCGGTCTGACCGTCCCTGATCGCTCCGGGGCGACGGCAGAAGGTGTCCCAGACCGATTCACCGCGACCGCCCGCGGCGACAGCGCCCTCGATCTGATAAGCAGCTGTCGCCACGCCCCAGGCGAAGCCGGCCGGGAACCGCGGGAAGGTCGGGTCGCTCACGAGCCAGATCGTAGCCGGGCTACTCGGTGCGCAAGGTGGTCGCTGGGGCAATACGCGCGGCCAGCAGGGCCGGTACGGAAGCCAGCAGGTTCCCCGCCAGGAGCAGGAGCAGTACGCCGACGAGCAGGGACCGGCCCGGCACGACCGAAGTCGGCACGACGCCGATCGAGTCGGCGAAGCTCGCCCAGGCCCACTGGCCGGCCGCGATGCCGAGCGGCACGCCGGCCGCAGCTGCCACCACCAGGATGGTGCTGGTCTGCCAGGCGATGATGGCCCTGATCTGCCGAGCACGCAGTCCAAGCGCCTTCAGCAGGGCAAGCTCGCGGCGTCGCTGCCGGACCGACGCCAGGATCGTGAGACCGAGAGCGAGCACCGCGGCAGCCGCAACTCCGGCCGCGAATGCGAGTGGCTGGCTGCCCATCTGGCTCGCGTTGATGACTGCGGCACCGAGCTCGCGGCGAGGGAGAAGTTCGTAGGTGCCCCCAGGGCTGCCGGTCTGGGCTGAGATGGCCGCCATCGTGGCGATCAGCTTGCTGGCAACGGCGGGCGAGCTGACGTCGAACGCGATCGTGGCCGGGTAGGCCGGGCTAGCCGGGGAGTTGGCTATCTCGCTGGCATTCCTAGGGTCCGGTTGCAGGCCAAGGACACTCATCATCGTGGTCCAGTCCAGCAGCGCGCCCCGGCCGAGCGACACATGGTCGGTCAGGACGACACCGAATGACGGCAGCGTGGCGATGCCCACGACGGTCAGCGGTTGCTTATCAGAGCCCAGGTGCAGCTTGTCGCCGAGATGCAGGCCGAGCTGACGCATGGTCACCGCGCCGAGCTCGATCTGATCTGAGCCGGACAGCGGATGGCCGCTGGTCGTGGGCGGTTCGATGGCATGCCTTGGGTTGTGCTGCAGCAAGCCCATCGCCGGGACCTCGACGCCCCGGATACTGAGCTGGGCGAAGCCCAGCTCAGCCCAGGCGGTAACACCCGGCTGGCCAGTGAAGGTCTTATCGAGGGAGCCGGGCGGCCAGCTGCCCCAGCCGCCCTGCGACTGGATCAGCAGGTCCCAGTTCCAGCCGTACTCGGCCGGGTGGCTGACCAGCCCAGTCAGGCTGGCGCCGAAGACAAGGGCGGCGACGAGCGCGGTGACAGCGACCACAGATCCCGTCAGCGTTGCCCGAACCGGTGCACGCACCCGGCCGGATCCCCGCTCTAGCGCGTGCCGGATTCCGGCCACCACGGTGACCGGCAGGCCGGCCCGAGCCGCTGCCGTGACGAGCGCGGCGGACCGTGCCGCGGGCAGCTCGCTCTCCCGCCGGACGGCCCGCCAGGCCAGCCAGCCCAGCACAGCAGTCAGCAGGATCAGCACGATAGCCGCGCCGCCCCCGAGCACGAGCCAGTCGGCCTGGACGCCCCTGACCGGGTCGAACAGCCGGACCGGGCCGATCGGGGCCAGCGGCGAGACAGCGATCGCACCGCCGACGGAGATGAGCACCGCGCCGACGACGGCGACAGCGCCCCACGCGGCCGTCGCTGCCGCGGCCGCAGCGCGGCTGGCACCCATCGCCCGCAGTGCCGGGGCATCGGCCGCCGATCTTGCCAGCAGCTGCGCAAGCCCTTGCGTCATGAGCGTCAGGAGCGCGATGACGGCCAGTCCGCCAAGGACCGCGAGCGCGACCGCCTGCGGCTCAATGGCCTGCTGCGCTTCGTGCTTCACGATCGCCAGCCGGCGGATCGTGAAGACGAACGGGAAATCGTACTTGTGCGAGGCGGCCCTAGCGAGCGTCCCGAGCCGCCCGGTTAGCGCAGCAACGCCGCCGTCGCCATTCCGCAATCGCAGCGAGGCCCAGCCGAACGACCAGTCGCCGCCTTTCACGTACCGAGCGGTAGCCGCCGGCGGCAGAATCGCCCCGTCGACGGCGTCGAAGTCATCGACCAGGGCCGGTGATACGTCGGCGATGGCCGCCACCACGAACGTGGCCCGGCCGGCCGGCTTGTTGTCGGGCAGTTCCTTGTAGAACTGCCAGGTCATGCGATCACCGACGGTCAGGTGAAAGGCGTCGGCAATCTGCGGGGTGAGAATCACCTCATCGGTGGAGCTGGCCAGCGGTAGCTTTCCGGCGAGCACCGTCAGCTTGTCCTGGCGGTAGAACTCCCCGTCCAGACTGCCGGCGATCGCGTCGGTCTGGAAGTCGGGATCGATCTTGCCCTTGATGACCGGCTCCGCATCCAGGCCGATCCACGCAGCACTGGACCGCACCCCGGGTTCAGCTTCGACGTCGCGGATGAACGGCAGTATCGGCCCGGGAATGTCGACCATCACGTCGCTGGCCTTCACCGATTGCAAATACCTGCCGTAGGCCGAGTCGGTCCGCCGTGCGCCCGCCAGGGCACCGAGCGCGACGGCGCCGAGCAAGCCGCCGATCAGCGCGATCAGTAATGTCGTCCGCCACGACCGCCGCCAGGTGGCGCTGGCGGCGTAGAGCGCGAGTCTCATGGCGTCATTGTGCCTGGCGGGGCGGCTGTCTGGCAGGTGTGGCGGCACCACTTCTGACGGGTGAGCCAGCCCCACGTCGGGACCCCGGACGGGGTATGCGGATACGGTCAGCTGCGCGTACGATCTGCGGCGATGAGCAGAATCCGAGTGATACTAGCCGAAGACCACGTGCTGCTGCGCGAAGGCATCGCCCGGTTGGTGGCCGCCAACGAGGACCTGGAGCTGGTCGGATCGGCCGGCGATCTGCCGGCGCTCCTGGCGTTGATCGAGCGCGAGCGTCCGGATGTCGTAGTGACGGACATCAGGATGCCGCCCACCGGCACCGATGAGGGAATCCAGGCGGCCGCCTGGGCTCGCCAGCATCAGCCTGACCTGGGTGTGGTGGTGCTGAGCCAGTACGTCGCACCCAGTTATGCGGTCGCGCTCCTCGAGCATGGCTCGGCCGGACGCGCCTACCTGCTCAAGGAGCGGGTGGGTAGCGTAGCAGAGCTCGCGCGCGCGATCAGGGCGGTGGCGAGCGGCGGCTCGGTGATCGATCCCATGGTCGTGGACGAACTCGTCCGGGCCAGGGCGCAGGATAGCCAGCATGCCCTTGGTCTGCTGACGCCCAGGGAGCTGGAGATCCTGGCCGAGATGGCGCAGGGGAAGAGCAACTCGGCCGTCGCGGCGACGCTGTTCGTCACCGAGCGCGCGGTGGAGAAGCACACCAACTCGATCTTCGCCAAGCTGGGCCTGAGCGAGGAGCGGGACGTGAACCGCCGGGTGAAGGCGGTTCTGGTGTACCTCAGCGAGCAGCGGCAGGCTGCTCGGCCGGGAGGCTGACCCCCCGATACGGGTCGGGCCAGCACCCTCTCCGCGTGCGCCGGGGCGTGGCAGACTGGTCGTGTGGTCAGCCATTCCGTGGTCGTCGTGGACGATCAGGCCCCGTTCCGGCTGGCGGCAAAGGCCGTGCTGCGGCACCTGGCCGAGTTCCAGCTGGCCGGCGAGGCGAGCAGCGGCCCCGAGGCCATCGAGCTAGTCGACCGGGTGCATCCCGAGCTTGTCCTGATGGACATCAACATGCCGCAGATGACCGGCATCGAGGCCGCCCGGCAAATCCTGGCCGCGCATCCACAGACAGTGGTCATCCTCTGCTCCACCTACGACGTGCGCGACCTCCCGGCCGAGGCGGGTGCCAGCGGTGCGGCCGGATACGTGCACAAGGAGCAGCTCGGCGCGGACCTGCTGCGCCGAATATGGGCCAACCGCGACAGCGGCTGGCCGGGCCCAGCCTGACCGTGCTCGCGGGCTCGCGATCGAGCGGTCAGGTAAGCGGGATTGACCCCTGCACGGTCGCGCCGTGGCCGAGCTCTGACTGCCAGCGGACCGTGCCGCCGATCGCGCCGAGCCGGTCAGCCATGTTCACGTAGCCGTGCCCGCGGCGAGCGGCCGCAACGTCGAAGCCGGGCCCGTCGTCGGTGACAGCGAAGAGCAGGCCGCCGGACTCCTCCCAGAGCCGGATCTCGACGGTGGCCTTCGGTGCGTGCTTAGCCGCATTCTGCAGCGCCTCGAGACAGCAGAAGTACACCGCTGCCTCGATGTCGGCGGAATACCTGCCGATTCCTGCCGCGGTGACCCGTACGCCGAGCGGGCTGCGCGTCGCGGCTGCCCCCAGTGCCTTCGCTAGCCCGCTGTCCGCGAGCAGCGGCGGATAGATACCGTGCGCCAGATCACGGAGGTCAGAGATGGTGACCTTGAGATTCTCCGCGAGCTCATCGAGCATTTGCGCCGCAGCGTCCGGCTCGTCGGTCAGCACGTCGCGCGCCAGCCGCAGGCCGACAGCCAGCGCGACGAGATTCTGCTGAGCGCCGTCGTGCAGGTTGCGCTCGAGCCGCCGCCGCTCGGCGTCGCCGCTCGCGACGATCCTCGCCCGAGACTCGCGTAGCGCCTCGGCCTGGGCGCGCAGTTCGTCGAGCGAGGTCTGCAGCGCCGAGTCAAGCTGAGCGTTGTGGAAGGCCAGCCCCACCTGCCTGGCCAGGTCGGTCAGCACCCGGTCATCTTCGTCGGTGAAGCTGTTACCGCCCTCCGGCCGCTCTACCACGATCAGCCCGAGCAGCTGACCGCCGTGGCTGACCGGGGCGACCCGGAGCTGGCCCTGCTCGCGGCCGTCCAGCAGGGCGGGAAGCCAGACGGTCGCCCACGCGCTGCCGGACACCCCCGCTCTGGTGACGATGGGTCGCTCCCGTGCCGTCACGACGATCGAGCGCGGACCGCCATCAGGTACCGATACCGCCCGCTCGAGCACCTCACCGCTGCCGGTGTAGACCTCGGCGCTGGTGAGCGCCATGGTCTTGCGCAGCGACTCGGCGAGCTGCAACAGCAACTCATCCATCGGGATGGCCCTGGTGAGCCTGCTGCCGAACGTCCGCAGCGCCTCATCGGGTGCCTCCCGCGCCCCGTACACCGCGTGCTTCGCCCAGGCCAGCAACCGCTCGCGGACAGGCACGTAGCCAACGGCGGCGATCGCAGCCGCGAGCATCGACAATCCCAGCAGCTCCCGGTCCGTGGCGTCCGCGGGTCCGCCGCCGACGCCGAGCACGACGATCAGGTAGATGGCCGAGACTGCCGCGGTGAAGCCGGCGACCGAGGTCAGCTGGACGAGCACCCGCCCCGCCGACGGTCCGAGCGGGCGGATGTCGCCGGCGACCATTCCCGGGCAGAGCAGCGCGGTGCAGGCCGCAGCGGTCGCCGCGAGCGGGGCGGGCCAGGCCACGAGGAGGTGCAACACGCTGAAGCCCAGGGCGAGTCCGGCGGCGAGCACTCCACCTGCCGCAATCCACTGCAGTCGCTCGCGGTCCCGGCCGGCAGCGGCCTGGTAGCTGAGCCGGATGGCCGGCAGCGTAACCAGCAGTGCTGCGGCCCAGATCAGCGTCCCGGCTGGCACGCTGACGGGCTGTCTCGCCAGGCCGAGCAGCAGCCCGCCGGCCGCCGCCGCGGCGTAGCCGGCGACCACGGCGATCCGCCGGATGCTGCTCGGCCTCGCGGGACGACCGGTCGCCGCGCCGGGTCGCACCGGGCGCGGCCGCATGAGCCTGCCGTCCGGCAGCCCCAGAGCCAGGTGCACGGAGATGGCCATCACCAGCAGCACGCATACGGTGCAGGCCGTCATCGCGGCGTGCCGGGCTCCGTCGCTGACATGGCCCGCCAGCCGGTAAGAGGTCAGCGCGGCGGCCGCGGCGAGCGCTCCGGCAGAAATCTGCCACTGCGGTGTCCGCTCGGTGGACCTGACGGTCGCCGCGGCCGAGATCGCGGCGACCAGCACCAGCCCGAAACCGACCTCCTGCAGGCTGGATATGCCGGCGGGCACCCTGATCCGCAGCGCGATGATGACCAGCACGACGACGCTGATCGGGCCGAGCACTCCGGTCAGCAGCCGTCTGGCCGTACCCGCCGCCGCGACCCTGGCGCCGTCGGCAGCGCTGCTGGCCGGCAGATCCGCCGCCGTGGCGTCGCCGTACGGCCGGGTCCGGGCGGGCAGGCCGGTCATGGCGCTGGCGCCGGGACCGTCAGTCCGGAGAACTGCTGCTCGGGAACACCGGCAGGCAGGATCCGGCCATCCAGCATGCGAACGATGCGCTCGGCGGCGTCCGCGACCGCACCGTCGTGGGTGACGAGCAGGATGGTCTGGCCGCTCGCGTGCAGCCGACGAAGGAGCTCGATTACCTCCTGGCCGCCATCGGAGTCCAGCGCTCCCGTTGGCTCGTCCGCCAGCAGCAGCGTCGGCTCGTTCG
Source organism: Streptosporangiaceae bacterium (assembly GCA_049675875.1). Lineage (GTDB taxonomy): Bacteria > Actinomycetota > Actinomycetes > Streptosporangiales > Streptosporangiaceae > JAJYUU01. Next base: position 8,855 of record JBAUAR010000548.1, on the reverse strand, counting down.
CCAGGGCTCTGGCGATGGCCAGCCGCTGCCGCTGGCCGCCAGAGAGCACGCCGGGTACGGCGCTGGCCTTGTCGCCGAGGCCGAGCAGGTCGAGCAGGTCACGCGCCCGGGTCTCGGCTACGCGGCGCTTGCGACCGGCGATGATGGCGGCCAGGGCCACGTTCTCCAGCACGGTCACACCTTCGAGCAGGTTGAAGAACTGGAACACGATGCCGATGTGGCGGCGGCGCATCTTCGCCAGCTCGTCCTCACCCCGACCGGTTACTTCCTCCCCGGCGACGACGATGGTGCCCTCGTCGGCCACATCGAGTCCGGCGGCCAGGTTGAGCAGGGTCGACTTGCCGCAGCCCGAAGGGCCGGTCAGGGCGACGAACTCCCCGCGCCCGATGTCAAGGTCGATTCCCCGCAACGCCCGCACCGGCGCGTTCTCAGCCTCGAACGTCTTACGGACACCGCGTATATGCAGCGCCAGCTCGGCCGTGCTCATCTCAGTTCCCTCCCAAGTTAAGATCCTGGTCACCAATGCCGGGTGGCGACAGCTTGAACGCTACGACGGGGGTGTCGCGGCCCTTGACCAGTTGCGGCGGTAGCGGGATCAGGTTGACCGGCGTGGTGAGCGCCTTGACGGTGGCCTCCGACAGCACTGTCTCGCCCCCCGCAGCGAATTGCTGCAGCCGCTGGGAGAGGTTCACGGTGTCTCCGACCAGGGTGTACTCCAGTCGTTCCGCGGAGCCGAGCAGTGCTGCGGCAGCCTCGCCGGTAGATAGCCCAAGGCCAAGCCAGAAGGCCGGCCTGCCCTCACGCTGCCACCTGCGGTTGATCTCGTTCTGCAGCGCGTGCATGCCTATGGCCGCGGCGACCGCGCGGTCGGCGTGATCGGGCTGCGGGAACGGCGCCCCGAACACGGCCATGACGGCATCGCCGACGAACTGCATGACCGTGCCGGCCTGGCCGAGGATCGCCTGGTTCATCGCCGCCCGGTGCGTGCCGAGCTGCCCCGCCAGCTGGCTCGGGTCGGCGTGCTCGGCGATCGTCGAGTACGACCGGATATCGCTCATCAGGACGGTGACGGTCACCCGCTCCGTCTCACCGATAGGCCGGGCCTCCAGCCGCAGCTTCTCCGCTAGCCCGCCAGGCAGCAGCCTGGACAGCGTCTCGCCCTGCTCCTCCCGGTCGACGATGGCCTGGTGCAGCAGCCGGAGACGTTGCAGGGCGCCCTGCTGACCTGCCGACACACCGGCCGCAAGCTTCAGGAAGACCGCCTCTACCTCGGCATCAACGGCCTGCGGGGGCATCTTCCTGGCGGCGGCGATCGCCTTGATGGGCTTGCCTTCGGCGATCATGGCGAGCAGCTCTTCCTCTGCGGGGAGCAGCCCGCCTGGTGCGATGACAGGCTGCAGCAGAGCCTCCACGATCGCCGGGTCAAGCGCGGTACCGCCGCTTGCCACACTGCGGATCGCGTCGGCCAGCTGGCCGCCTTCGGCCACCCGGTCCTTGAGTAGGTAGCCATAGCCAGCCGAGCCCTCGGCGAGTAGCGCAACGGCGTACTCGGGGTCGTCGTACTGGGAAAGGATGACGACACCGGTGCCCGGGTGACGCTTGCGCACCTCCTTGGCGGCGTCGATTCCCTCGTTCCTGAAGGTCGGCGGCATCCGGATGTCGGTGACTAGCACTTGCGGCGGGTCCGCGGCGCAGCCGGCCACGACCTCGTCGTAGTCGGCGGCCACGCCGGTGACCTCGAGGTCGGGGCTGCGGTTGATCAGCGCGCGCACGCCCTCGCGGACGATCAGGTTGTCGTCAGCGAGAAAGACGCTGATAGTGCTCCCGCCCAGCGGCGCTGTGCCGTTCATATCGATAGTTCTCGCATGGACAGGGCCAGGCGGCCAGGGTGCAAGCGCCAATTCCCGGCGTGGTGCTAGCACGCACGCCGACGCCAGCCACCATCCTGGCACGCTAGATCACCTCTGGACCATGGTGAAAGTCAGGCCAGGTATGCGTACTGTCACGATCTTGTGCCCAGCTAGCGCGCTGATGGAGCGCCCGCTACTGTGCCGTACGCAGGGGCCGGCCCTCAATGGTGCGAGCACGCGGGACTCGCGTGCTGCTATCCGCGCGGCGGGAAGCTACCCTCCCGCGAAGCTTGCCTGTCAGCACCATTTAGCCGCTGTCGCGTGGCAGTCAGGCTGAATGTCATGAGGTACGAAAGCAGCGTCACATCACTGTCCTGGATTCCGTCCGAGGCCGTCACCGGCGCCATGCGGATCCCCTTCGACGTCGGCGTCGGGCACTATGACGAGCCGCCACCAGGCGAGCTCACTGATCTCGCGGGCCTGCTCGCCGCGGATCGGTGCCGGTACGCCAACGTGCTGAGCGCCTGGATAGAGACCGATGACGATGGCCGCATCACCGACGCGGGCTACTCCGGCGGCGGGCTGATCGGCTCGACCATGCTCAAGCTCGGCGCGCTCAAGCACCGGTTCCAGGCGGTCATGCTGCCAGAGCTGCGACACGAACCCGAGCACGGCGAAAGCTGGGTCCGGTTCAGGCAGTCAGTCGGCGGCCGCACCGGCTCGCCGCTGCCGCGCACCGTCACTCGCAAGCCGTTCGTGCTGTGGCAGGCGCCGCTGGTCTGGACGACCCTGTCGCTGACGCTGCACACGGACGGACACGCGGAGTTCGCGATGACCGGGGCGAGCCCGTTCCCGCGGCACTGGGTCTACGACGGCGCGGGCCAGCTCACCGGCAAGTCGGGGCTGACCAACTGGGCCGACTGGATCTCCCGGTCCTCCGGCACCGAGCACACCCCGTGGGGCGACGAGGACTCGCCGCAACTGGTGACTGCGGTAGAGACCGCGCTCGAACGGACGCTGTCCGTGCAGCTCATGCATAGTGGTCAGAAGCCGACGTTCACGAACCTGCGGGCCGGCGAAAGACTGTTCCGGCAGGGCGACGCTGGCTCGGACATGTTCCTGGTGCTGGACGGCGTGATCCGGGTGGACCGGGACGGCGAACAGCTGGGTGAGTACGGGCCCGGCGCCATGCTCGGCGAGCGGTCGCACCTCGAAGGTGGCCTCAGGACGGCTACCGTGGTCGCCGTGACGGCCTGCCGAGTCGCGTCGGTGCCGGCCGCGCACTTCGACCACGATGCGCTGACCGAGCTCGCCACCGGACACCGGCGTGAGGAAGCGGTACAGGATAGCTAGGTGCAGATAAACCTCTGTGGCACACGAGGGTCAACCCCGGCACCAGGCCGTGACTTCGTTCGGTACGGCGGTCACACCTCCTGCGTGGCTATCACGCCGGACGGCAGAACGGCTCCTGTGCTGCTCCTGGATGCCGGCACCGGCATCAGGCAGGTGACCGCGCTGCTCGCTGGCGGCCCCTACCTGGGCACGATCGCGCTCACGCACCTGCACTGGGACCACGCCCAGGGCCTCCCGTTCTTCGCGGCCGGTGACCGCGACGACGCGCGCGTGCGGCTGCTGCTGCCCGCGCCGGGCGCGGGCGTGGAGCCGGTGACATTGCTGGAGCGGTCAATGTCGCCGCCTACCTTCCCCATCACGCCGCGGCAGCTGCGCGGCGACTGGACATTCGACGGTCTGGAGCCCGGTCTGATGCGGCTCGGGCCGCTGACACTGCTAGCCAGACAGATCCCGCACAAGGGTGGCCGGACGTTTGGTTACCGGGTCAGCGATGGGCACTCGGCCATCGCCTACCTGCCCGATCACGATCCGGCCGAGCTCGGACCGGGTCCGGACGGCCTCGGCGTCTACCATGACGCAGCGCTCGATCTGGCGGCTGGCGTGGACGTGCTCCTGCACGACTCGTTCTGGTACGCCGAGGACTTTGACCCGGCCCGGACGTTCGGTCACGCAGCCGCGGAGTATGCGGTCGGCCTGGCCACGGCAGCCGGGGCTAAGCGGGTGCTCCTGTTCCACCACCGCCCCGACCGCACCGACACCGAGCTGGACAAGTTCGCGGCGAGAATGCACGGCAGCACGGTGCCGACGACCCTCGCGGCCGACGGCGAGGTGATCCGGCTGTGAGCCAGCCTGACGCCGTCGTCGTCGGCTCCGGGCCGAACGGCCTCGCCGCGGCGCTGACGATGGCTGGTGCCGGACTGCGAGTCCAGGTCTTCGAGGGAGCATCCGAGCCAGGCGGTGGCTGCCGGACGGCCGAGCTGACGCTGCCCGGCTTCGCCCACGACGTGTGCTCGGCCGTGCACCCGCTCGCGGCTGCGTCACCATTCCTGCGCTCACTGGGCCTGGCAGAGCGCGGCGTGCGGCTGCTCGCGCCGAAGGTGGCTGCTGCACACCCGCTGGACGGCGGCCGGGCCGGAGCCGTCAGCGGCACGGTCGCCGAGACCGCTGGTCGGCTCGGCGCGGATGGCCGGGCCTATCAGCGGCTGATGGAGCCGCTCGTGCGGCACAGCGACGCGGTGCTGGCGCTGGGTCTCTCGCCGCTGCGGTCGATACCTGACGACCTCCTCCCCGCTACTCGGTTCGGCCTGGAGGGGCTACTGCCCGCCCGGGCGCTGGCCAGGCGATTGCACACCGACGAAGGCCGGGCGCTGCTGGCGGGTATGGCCAGTCATTCGCTCCGGCCGCTGTCGGCGCCGCTGACCAGTGCATTTGGCCTAACCTTCCTGCTGCTGGCGCACGCCACCGGCTGGCCGGTTGTCGCTGGCGGCAGCGCCAGGCTCGTCGATGCAATGACCGCGGAGCTAGCCGATCGCGGCGGCGAGATCACCACGGGCGTCTGGATAGAGCGGCTCGAGGAACTGCCCGCGGCCAGGGCGGTGCTCCTCGACGTCACCCCGCGCCAGCTGTTGCGGCTGGCGGGCGACCGGTTGCCTGCGGGCTACCGCCGCGCCATGCGCCGGTTCCGTTACGGTCCCGGCGTATGCAAGGTCGACTGGGCGCTGGACGGCCCCGTTCCCTGGACCAACGAAGCTTGTCGAGAGGCGGGCACGGTGCATCTCGGCGGAACCATCGCAGAGGTGTCGCGGAGCGAGGCCGAGGTCAACGCGGGCAAGCACCCCGAGCAGCCGTTCTGCCTCGTTGCACAGCCGGGCGTGGTCGACCCGAGCCGGGCGCCGGCCGGCCAGCACACCCTGTGGGCCTATTGCCACGTGCCGGCCGGCTCGGATGTGGACATGGCTAACCGGATCGAGGCGCAGGTCGAGCGCTTCGCGCCTGGTTTTACCGATCGCATCCTGGCCCGGTGCGTGCGGACGGCTGTGGATATGGAGCGCTACAACCCTGGCTACGTCGGCGGTGACATCGCGGGCGGTGCCGCGACGCTGCGGCAGACGCTGGGCCGGCCAGTGCTCCGGTGGAACCAGTACCGGACCCCCCTGCCCGGCGTATACCTCTGCTCGGCGTCCACCCCGCCCGGCGGCGGAGTGCACGGGATGTGCGGCTTGTGGGCAGCGCGAACCGCGCTGCGCGACCTGCACGTCGAGGACGGGCCGGCCGGCGCCCCATAGCCCACCGTCGGTCACAGCGCGCAGGCGTAGCGTAGAAGAGTGAAGAAACTTATCGAGCTGCTGGTCTGCTTCCTGCACCCGATCGCCGTCGTGCTGATCTGGATCGACCTGGCGACCCGCCGCAACATCGGCACCGGGGCCAAGGTGGCCTGGGCCATCTTCTGCCTTATCCCGATAGTGCCCTTCGTCTACGTGCTGACCGGCGGCGACCTGTGGTGACCGGTTTGCTCTAGTGCCTGCCGGGGCCACCGTGGTAGGCAGCCACCATGGACTTTGATATCCCTGCCGACCTCACCGCCTACCTAGCGGAGCTCGACGACTTCATCGAATCCGAGATCCGGCCGCTGGAGCGCCAGGACGACAACATCCGGTTCTTCGACCACCGGCGCGAGGACGCACGCACCGACTGGCACCGCGGCGGGCTGCCGAACCACGAGTGGGAGGCGCTGCTTGCCGAGGCCCGGCGGCGCGCCGACGCCGCGGGTCACTACCGGTACGCATTCCCGGCGAAATACGGCGGCCGGGACGGTACCAACCTGGGCATGGCGGTCATCCGCGAGCATCTCGCTGGCCAGGGCCTCGGGCTGCACTGCGACCTGCAGAACGAGCACATGATCGTGGGCAACAACGTCGGCCTGATGCTGATGCTGGAGTACGGCAGCGCGGCACAGCAGGCGGAGTGGGTCGAGGACCTCGCGGCCGGCCGCCGCGGCTTCGCGTTCGGCATCACCGAGCCCGCGCACGGCTCGGACGCGACCTACCTGGAGACGACCGCGGTGCGCGACGGGTCCGACTGGGTCATCACCGGCGAGAAGACGTGGAATACCGGGGTGCACACGGCCTCGCACGACCTGATCTTCGCGCGGACCAGCGGCGAGCCTGGCGCCGCGGCTGGCATCACCGCATTCCTCACCCCGGTCGACTCGCCCGGCTTCGCCGTCGAGGACTACCTGTGGACGTTCAACATGCCGACCGACCACGCGCACATCCGGCTCGACGGGGTTCGGGTGCGCGACAGCGCCGTCTTCGGCGGCGACGGCCGCGGCCTGCAGGTGGTACAGCACTTCTTCAACGAGAACCGGATCCGGCAGGCCGCCTCCAGCCTCGGCGCGGCGCAGTACTGCGTCACCGAGTCGGTTGGCTACGCCCTGGAGCGCAAGCCGTTCGGCAAGCCGCTCGCGGCCAACCAGGCGATTCAGTTCCCGCTGGTGGAGCTGCAGACGCAGTGCGAGATGCTGCGCACGCTGATCCACAAGACTGCGTGGCTGATGGACCGGGACGGCCCGTTCTCGGTCTCCGACAAGGTGTCGATGTGCAACTACTGGGCGAACCGGCTGTGCTGCGAGGCGGCCGACCGCGCCATGCAGGTACACGGCGGACTCGGCTACTCGCGGCACAAGCCGTTCGAGCACATCTACCGGCACCACCGGCGGTACCGGATAACCGAGGGCGCCGAAGAGATCCAGATGCGCCGGGTGGCCGGATACCTGTTTGGCTTCATGCACCAGCGAGCTCCGAAAGGCGTTTCCGAAGGATGAGCGCTGCTGCTCGCCGGGGGGACGACCCCCCGAAGACCGCTCCCTTAGGGAACGGGCTAGCCAGGGCTCTGCGTCCCACCGTCGGGCCGGTGTCGATCGAGCGAGTCACGCGGCTGTCCGGTGGCGCGTCGCGGGAGACGTGGGCGTTCGACGCAGTAGCCCCGGATGGCAGCCGGACGGAGCTGGTGCTGCGGCGCGACCCGCCCGGGCGGCCGAGTGAGCCTGGCGCGCTGGCACGGGAGTCGGCCGCCATCGGCGCGGCAGCGACGGCGGGACTGGCGGCGCCTGACGTACTGCTCATCAGTGCGGACGGGGCGGACACCGGTGCGCCGGGCATGATCATGCGCCGAGTGTCCGGCGAGACGATCGCTCGCCGGATCCTGCGCGACGAGCAGTACGAGGCGGCGCGGGTCGTGCTAGTTCGGCAACTCGCGCAGTTCGCTGCCGGGCTGCACGCGCTGCCAGCGCCGACCTACTTCCCGCGGCCTGATCCGCTGGCGCAACTACGGGACCAGCTTGATTCGTTCGGCCGGCCCAGCGAGGTATTTGAGCGAGCCATGGACTGGCTCGGGGCGAACTCGCCGCCGGTCCGCGATCCCGTGCTGCTGCACGGCGACTTCCGGCTCGGCAATCTGGTCGTGGGTGAGGACGGGCTGCGGGCCGTGCTGGACTGGGAGCTGACCCACACCGGCAATCCGGCGGAGGATCTCGGCTGGCTCTGCGTCAAGGCGTGGCGGTTCGGCTCGGCGCTGCCGGTGGCCGGAGTGGGAACGCGAGAGGAGCTGCTAGCCGCCTACCGGACGGCGGGCGGCGCGGAAATCCCGCCGGCCGAGCTGCGCTGGTGGGAGATCCTCGGCACGCTGCGCTGGGGGATTATCTGCCTCACGCAGGCCCGGGCGCACCTGTCCGGCGCTCACCGGTCGGTCGAGCTCGCCGCGATCGGGCGCCGGGTCTGCGAGCAGGAGTGGGACCTGCTGCTGCTGCTCGATCCCGACTCGGCCGACCGCGCGTCCCGGCCGCTGGTGAACGCGGACGGCCGCCCGTCGCCGGCGCCCTACGGACGGCCGACCGCGACGGAGTTGCTCGACGCCGTCCGCGAATACCTGCTCGGCAGCGTGCTGCCGCAGACGTCGGGCCAATTGTCGTTCCACGCGAGGGTCGCGGCCAACGCGGTCGCCATCGTGATCCGCGAGCTGAACCTGGGTGCCGGCCCGCCGGATGCCGGCCTCGCCGATCAGGTAGCGGCCCGGCTCGCAGTCGCCAACCCGAAGTACTTCGACACGCCGCCGCCGTAGCCGGGCCGCGGCTGGCGGAGCGGTCCCGAACGGCTGCTCCCGATCAGGAGTCGCCGCGCCGACCCCGGTCGCGCCCCTCGCCTTCGCCCGGGGCCAGCAGCTCGTACGCGGGGTTGATCATGACCGGCCGGTTCTCTCTGATGCCGACCTGACCCCGCAGCCGCACTTTGGCACCGGGGCGCAGCCCCGCGATGTGCGACCGGCCGTAGAACAGCGCCGTGAGCTGGCCGGTCGCGTCCTCGATGTCGCATGCGAGCACCGTGTTGTGCTCCACCGGCCTGATCTCCACGGTGTGCACGCGGCCCTCGGCAACGGCGCGGCCCGGCCGGGTCAGCGAGCCGATCGGGGTGACGCCGCGGGCCGGTCTCGGCCGCTCGTAGGAGCCGCCGCCGGCGGGCGTCGTCAGCTCCTCGGCGACCGGCTGGTCGGCCCGCTCCGCCGCGCCGCGAGTTCCCGCGTCCGGCCCGGCGCCGTCCTCGCCTGCTTGGTCGGCCGGTGGCGTATCTGCCGCCGTCTTGGCAGCCAGGCCGCGGC
>JBAUAR010000547.1:0-10477 GCA_049675875.1 Streptosporangiaceae bacterium | reverse complement strand
CAGTCCGCCCGGCCGGGTCCGGACCCAGTTCGGGGCCGTGAGCGAGCCAGCGGCGCACGGCCTGCACCAGCTCAGCCCGCGTGTCGGACTCTCCGGGCACCCGAGTAACCAGCTCGACCGGCACCGCCTGCCAGAGCTGGCCCACCGCCACCGCGAGCGCGCGTTCCTGCGGCCCGGTCAGCGGGCGGCTCCCGAGCGCCTCGCCCGGCAGCAGTGACATCACGACCGACGGCGGGTCGCCGTCCAGATCGGCGCTGATCGGCTCGGGCGCCAGTCGCGGCGCATGTTCGGTCAGCAGTCGTAGCGCGCGCCATTCCCTGGCTGGCTCCCCCCGGTGACTGTCGACGTAGCGCTTAACGACGACCTGTCGGTCCTGGTCGACGCTGACCTGGTGGGTCACCACTCGGCGGACTCGGCAGCTGCCGTCGGCACCGGCCAGGGGACGTCGACCTCGACCGGCATGGCATAGTCCACGCCAGTCACGTCGAAGCCGTACAGCCGCCAGATCTGGCGGCGGAACCAGTCGAGGTCGGCAAACCCGGCCAGGAGGCGCTCGGCGGGCTGCGACCAGCGTGCCGTAATGTCGCGCTGCAGATCAGCTGCGAGCTCCCAGTCGTCCAGCCGCAGCCGACCGTGGCGGTCAGCCTGGGCCGCCTGACGACCACACAGGTGATCCCACAGCCGCATCGACTGCCGAACCGGCGACTGCGCCCGATCGCCTGCCGTCGCGCGCAGCAGGCTGAGATACAACGAGATGCCGGGGATCGCGAGCGAGGACATCGTCACCGCGGCGCAGTTAACCGACGTCACGGCCGTGCCGCCGGCCGCGGCCAGTGCCCCGGCGGTGAGCCGCCGCGCGGTAGCTTCCAGGTCGTCCTTGGCGCGGCCGATCGTGCCCTGCCGGTAGATGGGCGCGGTCAGTTCCGAGCCCACGTAGGTGAGGGCCACGGTCTGGAAACCGGCACCGAGCATGCCGCGCGCGGCGAGGTCCGCGACCCACTCCGACCAGTCCGCGCCGCCCATCACGGCGACAGTCGACTCGATCTCGGCCTCGGTCGCGGGCTCGACAGTCACGTCCCGCAGCACGATCCCATCAGCGAACGCAACGTTCCTGGCGCGATACGCGGCGCCCACCGGCTTGACCACCGAGTGGTAGACGATGCCGGTGACCGGATCGGTACGGCGCGGCGCGGCCACGCTGTAGATCAGCACGTCCACCGCGCCGAGCAGCCGGCCGGTGAGGTCGAGCACGTCGGCCCGGACCGCCGGGTCGAAGCAGTCGCCGTTGACCGCGGCGAACTGCAACCCGGCGGATGCCGCTCGGTCGGCCAGCGTCGCAACCCGGTACCAGCCCGCCGAGGCCGACCGGCGCGCGGTCACCGGCCGCTCGTAGCACACGCCGACGACCCGGCCGCGGTACCCGAACAGCCCGGCGACCGCCGCTGCCAGCCCGTAACCAGCGCTGCAGCCGATGATCAGCACGGTGGGCCCGGCCGACCCCCGACGGGCCCCCGGCCCCGAGCCACCGGCCATGTCCGCACCGACCTCGGTGATCATCTCGTCGACGGTCAGGGCGCAGCCTGTCGGGTGCGAGTCCAGGAAGAGGAAGCCCTTGCCTTCCGGCCGCAGCACTCTGGCGACCATGCGTTGACATCCATCCATGACGGGGCGACGGTCAGCGCAGAGCATATTGCGCCGGTCCCGTCACGGCACGCCCGGCACGCAACAGCCGTCGCGCGAGTACCGTCAGATCACATCCGCACCAGAGACCGCCGGGCCCGATGGCGGCCGGGCGGCTACGAGGCAGGCTGCTGGTCGGCAGACTCCGGCAGCGCGGCCGGTGCCGCCACCGCCACCGCCCCGTCGAACAGGCTGGTTTGCTCGCCCGCCGGGCCCGACAGGCTCTTCTTCACCGACTCCAGGATCGTCAGGCCCTGGCCGACCAGGCCGGCCGCAATCTCGCTCAGCCCGTCCGCCCCGTTGAGCACGCTGACGTTGGCGCCAGCCAGACCCGCGGCAGCCTCCTTCACGATCAGCGGGAGCTGCTCGATGAGCATCCGGTCCAGCGCGACCCGGTTGTACGAGGCCGCCGCCGCGGCCTGCAGCCGAGTCCGCGCCGCGTCCGCCTCGGCCAGCACCTTGACCTTCTCAGCTTCCGCCTCAGCCGGCTTGACCACCTCAGAAACGAGCTGGCGCTGCCGCAACTCGGCCTGCTTGTTCGCCAGCTCGGTCTGCGCGGACAGCACGCTCAGCTGCGCCTTCGCCTGGGCGAGCGGTCCGGCCTGCGCGGCCTCGGACTGCGCCTTGTCCACCTCCGCCTTGTACTGGGCCTGCACGACCAGGGTCTGCCGCTGGTACTCGGCCTGCTTGCGCTGCGACTCCTGCTGTGCCTCCGCGGCCGCCTGATTGGCCTGCGCCTGCGCGATCTGGGCCTGGCGCTGGATGGCCGCATTGTGCGGCGCCGCCATCGCGTCGATGTATCCGCTATTCATGTCGTCGATGGACTGGATCTGCAGCGAGTCCACCGTGAGGCCGATCTTGGCCATCTCGGCCTTCGAGCCGTCCAGTACCTCAGTCGCCAGCTTCTGCCGCTCGGTGACGATCTCCTCGACCGTCATCGACCCGATGATCGATCGGAGGTGCCCCGCGAAGATCCGGCCGGTCAGCGTCGACATCTGATCCTGGTCGGACAGGAATCGCTGCCCTGCGTTGACGATGCTCTCGTCGTCATTGCCCACCTTGAAGGCGATGACCGCGCGCACGTTGAGGGAGATGCCCTGCTTCGTCACGCACGTCTCGGAGACCTCGGACTCGCACATAGACAGGGTCAGGTAGCGGGCCTTGCGGAAAAGCGGAGCGACGAAGGTGCCGTGACCTACCACGACCTTGAACGGTGCGCCGCTCCGGCGCGACTGGCCGCCGGAGATAAGCATGGCCTGGTCTGGCGCAGGCACCCGGTAACCAAACATTAACTGTCATCTCCAGCCATCGCCCCGCGCCGGCGGCAGTGCCGGCTTATCCCATTATGTTCCGGCTGCGGCGCTAGCGCGCCAGGTCTTCGCCGAAATGCTCCAGCGGGTCGGTCCACGGGCTGACGTCGACCGCCCGGTGCCCGCGTGACTCGATGACCAGGACCGTGCTGCCCTTCGGCAGTGGCTCCGCCGACCAGGCGATGAGCGCCTCCCGGCCGCCACGGACGCTGACCACGACCTCACCGGGACCGGCCGCGCCGCGCGTGGCGACGACGAGCTTGCCGATGCAGCCGATCAGGGCTTCGTCACTCGCCACCGCGGAGGCCGTCCTTCCAGCGACAGTCAGCCGGCGAACGGGATGAGCGCCTGCCGACCCCGTTCCCCTCTGCTAATGATCGCGGCCATCCGGGGTTACCGCGACCGGACGGAATACCCCCGCCCCTGGTCCCGTTCTTACTTGCGTCGGTGCGCTGTGTCCCCCGGGCCGCAATCACTGCCATCGCGGACTACCGTCCGGCTGGAGCCGCGATGTGCCACTCGCCGAGAGGCGACCTCGCACCGGCGTCTGCGCCGGCCCCGGAGGGCGACCCCCGGAGCCGACACAGGGCACGCCCTCGCGAGCGGATGCTCCGGGGGCGTCGTCATGTCCAGGGCAGTACGGTCAGCGCACCCGGGCGGCGGCCAGCTGGCGGCGCAGCACCGCCGGGGCCTCGGTCAGGGACGGGCCGTACCAGGTCAGGTGCCGCCCGCTGACCAGCGCTGTCCGGCTGCCAGGGAACGCCTCGGGGCCGTCGGAAGCGGTGAACCGATAAGGCTCGTCCGGCAGAACGACCAGGTCCGCCCCCGCCTCGAGCAGCTCGGCGAGGTCCACCCGGGGGTATCGCTCGGCGTGCTCGGCGTACAGGTTGCGCACCCCGAGCCGCGCCAGCAGGTCGCCCGCGAAGGTTCCGTTGCCGAGCACCATCCACGGGCGGCGCCAGATCGGGACCACCGCCGCCAGGCTGACCTCGACGGGCGCACAGCCTTCCAGCTGGCGCCACGCTGACTCGGCGGCATCCAGCCACGCAGGGCGCGGCTGGCGGCAGGCGATCATGAGCATCCGGCGCAGCGAGGTGAGCGCCTCGGGCAGGTCGCGCACCCTGGTCACCCAGACCGCCAGTCCGGCGGCGCGCAGCGCGTCCAGGTCGGGCTGCCTGTTCTCCTCCTGGTTGGCCAGCACCACATCAGGCTGCAGCGCGACAATCGCGTCGAGGTCCGGGTTCTTGGTGCCGCCGATCCGGGTCACTGCCAGGTCGCCCGGATGCGTGCACCATTTCGTGGCCCCCACGAGCAGGCCGGGCGCACACGCCGCCAGGGTCTCGGTCAGCGACGGCACCAGCGAGACGACCCGGCTGACCGACACGGGCACCAGCACCGGCAGGCCAAGGTCGTCCGCTTCCCACTCGCTCATCACGCCCACCACAACCTCGATCGCCGTTGATCGCCCCCCATTGTGACCGCAAACGGCGGCCCGCACCAGCCTCCGATCGGGCCAGCGCACTCGCATACGCTGGGGCTCCCGTGGTTCTGCCGGCCAGAAAGCGATCCCGGTGACCGGCGGCGTGCCGCGCAGAAAGGCGGAAGACCCGATGACCGACGCCGTGCCGCAGACCGTCGTGGCCGCGCTGGATGACCCCTTCGCTCAGCTGAGCGGTCCGCTGGCCGGCACCAGGAAGCTGCACTTCGAGGTGACGAGCACCACGCTCCTGACGCCGCACATGCAGCGGCTGGGGCTGACGGCCGCGGAGCTGGACGGGTTCAGCTACCAGCCCGGCCAGGACGTCATGGTGCTCGTCGCCGCCGATGGCCGCAAGCCGGTGCGGCGGCGCTACACCATCCGGCACCTCGACCGGGCTGCCCGGACAATCACGGTCGACGTCGTCCTGCACGGTGCCGGGCCCGGCGAGCGCTGGGTGCACTCGGTGCGCCCGGGTGACCGGATCGAGGGCATCGGCCCGCGCGGGAAGATCTTCCCCGACCCGGCCGCGGACTGGCATCTGTTCATGGGTGACGAGTCCGCGATGCCCGCCATCCAGGCGATGGTGGAGGCGCTACCGGGGGACGCGGACGCCACGCTGGTGCTGGAGATTCCCGAGGTCGCCGACGAGCAGGAGGTGCTCGCGGCCGCGCGCACCAGGGTCAGCTGGCTGCACCGGCTCGGCAGGCCGGCCGGCGATCCGGTTGCCCTGTCGGCAGAGGCAGCCGAGGTCGAATTGCCGCCGGGCAACGGCCACGCCTACCTGCTCGGCGAGGCCAGGGTTGTGCTGGCGATGCGCGAGGTACTGGCCAGGCGCGGGCTGACGGAAGAGCAGATGTCGCCCAAGGCGTACTGGGGGCGCGGCCGGGCCAACGCCGGCCACGGCGAGCCGGCCAGGGACGCCTGACGCGTCAGCCGCAGTCGCGGCGCAGCCAGCGGAACGCCGAGCCGCCGCCCGCTTCGCGATAAATGCGCAGCTCAGGACGAACTGAGCGGCGGTGCGTGCGCCCGTCCCGACGGGTTCTTCTCTCCCCATGCAGACAAAGCTGCTCCATAATGAGTGAATCGGGTCGTCGTCCGCCCTGCCCGGAAGGAGTGCCGGTGGCATCCGCAGTCGCGACCGAGGTCTCCGCTTCGGCGGTGCTGGCCAATACCTCGACGCGGACGCTCATTCTCGGGATCGACAAGGCCGGACGCATTCGCCAGCACGACCGCGGTGCCGGTGACGTACTCGCGGGCGGCGTGCTGACCGGCGAGCCGAGCGCGCTGATCGGCACCGAGCTGAGCTCGCTGCTCGCCGAGCCCGACGGCCCGCCCGTCGGCGTGCTGCAATCGATGGTCGACGGTGCGTGCTCGGATCGAGAGGGTACGACCGTGCTGGCGTTCCGCACGGCCAACGACGCCATCGCCGAGGCCGTCGTCACGGTGCAGCCGATCCGGTCCGCCGATCCGGAGCTGGCCGCGCAGGTCATCATCCGCATCGCGCCACCGGTGCAGGAGCGGTTCCTCGACCCGGCGGTCATGCGCCAGGTGATGATCGATGGCGCGGTGCGCCGGGTCGGCGGCGCGCTGGACATTGACCAGATGGCACCCGAGCTGGTGAGCACCGTCGTACCGCACTTCTGCAACGCGGCCGAGCTGGTGGTGCTGGAGAGCATCGTCGCCGAGGACGAGTTCCCCTCGGAGCCGATGGACGCGACGCAGCTCGTGCGCCGGCTCGCGGTGGCGCACGACGACGGCAACACCGCCTGGGATGCCGCGTTCCCGACCGGGGAGATCCTGAAGTACGTCGGCAGCAACCCGTACACCCGGTGCATGGACACCGGCAAGCCGGTGTGCGAGCTGGTCAGTCAGGAAAGCGCCGAAGCGATAGCCGGGGACTGGATCCGCCGGCCGGTAGCCGGACTGCTCGCCGGCGTGTCGATGCTGCTGCTGCCGCTGATCGCCAGGGATCTGATGCTCGGCTTCATCGTCTGCGTCCGGCGCAAGGGCTACCGCCGGTTCGACCCTTACGACGTCGAGATCGGCATGGAGTTCGCCGCCAGAGCCGCGATCTTCATGGACAACGCACAGCGCTACAGCCGGGAACGCACCACCGCGCTGACCCTGCAGCGCAGCATGCTCCCGACGCAGACTGGGCTGACCTTCCCGTCGTCGGTCGAAGTCCGGCACCGTTACCTCCCTGGCAGCAAGCTCATCGAGGTGGGTGGCGACTGGTATGAGTCGATCGCGCTGCCCGGCGGCCGGGTCGCGTTAGTCGTCGGCGACGTGGCCGGGCACGGTGTCCGGGCCGCCGTGACGATGGGCAGGCTCCGCACCGCCATCCAGACACTGGCCATGCTGGAGCTCCCGCCGGCCGAGACGTTACAGCAGCTGAACGAGCTGATGCACGAGCTCGGCGTGCGCGAGCCGCACTTCGCCACCTGCGTCTACGCGGTCTTCGACGCTGTCTCCGGCACCTGCGAGGTGGCCTCGGCCGGCCACCTGCCGCCGCTGCTGGTCCGGCCGGATGGCTCTAACGAACTGCTGGATGTGCCGCAGGCGCCACCGCTCGGCGTCGGTAGCGGGCTGATCCAGAGCCGGACGCTGACCGTCGAGGACGGCAGCCTGCTGGTGCTCTACACCGACGGGCTGGTGGAGAAGCGCGGCCGGGACATCGACGAGGGGATCGGCCGGCTGCGGGATATCTTCGGCCCGGGCTCGGCTGACGAGCCGCTCGAAGAGCTCTGCCGGGCCACGCTGGCCGGCGTGTACGCGGACGAGCACCGCGACGACATCGCCGTTCTGATGGCCCGGTTGCGCAGGCTCCCGGCTGATCACATCGTGACCTGGACGCTGCCTTCCGAGCTGACCTCGGCCAGCCGGGCCCGGACGGTGATCAGGCGGCCGCTGCGCCGGTGGGGCCTGACCGACCTGCTGCCGACTGCCGAACTACTGGTGTCCGAGCTCGTCACGAACGCGGTCCGCTATGCCCAGGGGAGAATCGGGCTCCGGCTCGTGCTCGAGAAGGCGCTGGTCTGCGAGGTTCTCGACGACTCGGCCGCGCTGCCGAGGCTCCGTCACCCGGACGAGTCCGACGAGCGCGGCCGCGGCCTGCAGGTCGTCAGCCAGCTTGCCCAGCGCTGGGGAGCCAGGCGGGCGGCCTCCGGCAAGGTCGTGTGGTGCGAGCTGCCGCTGCCGTCGACTGACGAGCCTGCCGAGCTGATCCGGCAGGCTCGTTAGCCTGTCAGCCTGGCAGGCCTGTCAGCCTGGCAGGCCTGTCAGGCGCTCGGCGCCGCCTGCCGGCCGGCGTCTGGCGGACCGGCCGCGCGGGCCCGGCTGTCCTGCTTGATGGACAGCTTTCCGTTGCGCATGATGCCGAGCCGCTGCGCGCGGCGGGCGATAGCGCTGTCGTGCGTGACGAGCACCAGGGTCAGGTGCTGGTCCCGCCAGAGCCCCTCGAGCACGCCGATGATCTCGTCTCTGGTGTCTTCGTCCAGGTTGCCGGTCGGCTCGTCGGCCAGCAGTACCTTTGGCTGCTTGACGAGGGCCCTGGCGATGGCGACCCGCTGCTGCTGGCCACCCGACAGCTCAGACGGCAGGTGCCGGGCCCGGTCAGAAAGGCCGAGGCTGGCTAGCGCCGCCGCGGCCCGCTCGCGTCGCTGCGCCGCGGGAATGTGCAACGGCACCAGCGCGGTCTCGACGTTCTCCTGCGCCGTGAGCGTCGGCACCAGGTTGAACGTCTGGAAGATGAAGCCGATCGACTCCGCACGGACCTTGGTCACCTGGCTCTCCCGAAGCTCGGCCAGGTCCTGACCGCCCTTGCCGTCCGCACCCACACCGGCACCGAACACGACGCTGCCCGACGTCGGCTGGTCGAGCCCGCCCAGCATTTGCAGCAGGGTCGACTTGCCGTGCCCGGTGGGACCCTGGATGGCGAGAAACTCCCCGTCCTGGATCGCCACGTCGACGCCGCGCAGCGCGTGCACCACGTTGCGGCCTTTCTGGTAGTCCTTCGTAACCCCACTGAGCTTGTACATCACGTCGCTCCCTGGCTGGCCGCAGATCCGGTGGCTGACGATGGGCAGGTTGTGGTCCGCGCGCTCATTCGACCCTCGCCAGGGCCGCAGCGGGGCGTAGCTGCGCGGCACGCCAGCCGCCGAACGCGCCGGCCAGTAGCCCGCCGGCGATGGCCAGCAGCACCGCCACCACGATGACGGTGGCCGTGACCTGTGGGGTCAGGTGCACGGTCGCGGTGTGCGAGCCTGCCCCGGCGAGGTCACGGAACCGGTTGGCCGCACTGCTCCCGGCGCCGGACCCGCCACCACCGAAGCCCCCGCCACCACCGAAGCCCCCGCCACCGGCGCCGCCACCCCCGAAGAACCTGGCCCCGCCTGGGGTGGCGCTGCCCGTGGTCGAACCGAGCGTCGCCGTGACCGTGTGATAGTAGTGGCCGGCCACAGCCGATCCCAGGTAGCCGAGGCCGACGCCGACGATGCCCCCGATGACACCGATGGTGAAGGCCTCGCCCACCACCTGGCCGACGATCCGGCGGCTGGTCCAGCCGAGCGCCTTGAGCGTGCCGAACTCCCTGACCCGGCGGGACACCGCCGCGGTGGTCAGCAGGCACGCGAGCAGGAACGCGACCGCGAGCACGGCGATGGCCAGCCAGCGGCCGAGGTTGTTGGCCAGGCTCGACGCGCTCGACACTGACCCGGTGATCTCACTAGCGACATTCTGCGAGTTCTCTACGGTGCTGCCGGGCACCGCCGTGGAGATCGCCTTCGACACGGTGCTGATGTTGGTGGCGCTGTCCGCGGCCACGTAGATGGTGTTGACGTCGCTCTTCATGCCTGCCAGCGCCTGTGCGCGGGCCAGCGGGATGTAGTAGTCATACGAGCTCGCGCTGGCCGGCACGCTGACGATGCCGACGACCTTGAAGCTCGTCTTGGCGATCGTGGCCGTCGAGCCGACGGAGATCTTGTTGGACTTGGCGTAGTTCGCGTCCACCAGCGCCACGTCTGACTTGCCGTCGCTGCCGTTGAGAGTGCGGCCCGACTTCAGCGTGCCAAGGCTCAGCGGGCCGAGCCCGGCAGCGTTCTTCGCGAGGTCGACGCCGTCGACGCTGAAGGTCGTCGGGCTCAGCGAGCCATTGAAGAAACCGCCGCCGCCGCCTCCGCCGCCGCCGCCGCCACCACCGCCCCCGCTGCTGTTGATCGCCGGGATCGTGCCGGTGATCTTCGTGTCGGTCAGCGTCAGCCCGCCGGCCGCAGCCGCCACATTGGTCAGCTTCGATACCGACGTCAGGTTGGCGCCTGTCATCGTGCCGAGCCCGATGCCGCGCAGCGTGTCGATGTCGATGGTGGTCCCGGCCGCGGGCCGCTGCCCGGTCCCGAAGGCGCCGCGGAAGCCGAAGGAGCCTGCACGGCCACTGCCTGCCGTCGGTGTCTTGGTAACGGTGATGTTGGTGTCCTGGCCGTAGAGCGAATGCAGGACTTCGCCCTCAGCGTTCTTCACGCCGCTGGACAGCGCGGTCACGGTGATGACCAGGCCGATGCCGAGCGCTAGCCCGAGCGCGATAATGCTGGCCTGGCGAGCCCGCCGGCGCAGTTCACGCCCGAGATAGGTAAGGAACATCCGCACTCCTTAGGACAGCTGACGTATGGGTCCCGGCGGCGCGGCGGCGCCGGTGCACACCGCCCGTTCGGTCCTGGCGCGAGCATGATCAGGCCGCGGCCGATATTGATGATGTGGCACTTTTCTTGACGGATGCTGAAGACCGCCTGCAAGCTCGCCCGGAGCCGTGCTCAGTGGACGGCAACCTCCAGGGTCGCGTAGCGACCGAGGGCGACCAGCGGTTGCAGGACTCCGTCCACGGGTGAGTGCTCGGCAGCAGGCAGGCGGCGCCGACAGGTGGGATAACCCGCCGCTCCCGGGGCTGCCCAGCCGCCGTCCGGCAGCTGGGCGCGGATCAGCCACCCGGCCGCCGCGTCGACGGCCGTCCCGACGT
>JBAUAR010000546.1:0-22549 GCA_049675875.1 Streptosporangiaceae bacterium | reverse complement strand
GCCGCCCAGGTGCAGGCGCCGCCGAGGCCCTGCACGAACCGGGCGGTGTCGAGGATCGTGGCCGACGACGACCAGCCGAACAGCAGCGTGGCCCCGCTCATCAGCCCGAGGCCGAGCAGCACGACGATCCGGTCGCCCAGCCGAGCAACCAGCGCGCCGCCGGGCAGCGCGCCGATCAGGGTGCCGAGCGGATACGAGGCCACCAGGAGCCCGGCACCCGCCTTGGACAGGTGCGCCGCGTGCGCGTAGTGCGGCAGCAGCGGGGTCAGCGCCGTGAAGAAGACGGTGTCAACCAGGACGAGGCTGCAGACGAAAACCAGCAGCACCCGGACTCGAGGCTGCAGAGTCGGCATCTCGCCGAGGCTATCGCACGCCTGCGGGTCCCCCCGTTAGCGCCGATGGCGGGACAGTGTGCGGCAGACTGTCCCGGTGGATTCTGTCGAGGTGTGGCGTGGCGCGTTCGGCGACGATGACCCGCTCTTCGGGCCGCTGCCGGGGGTCCGCTCGGGCAACGTCGTGGCGTACGAGTTCGCCCTGTCCGATCGCTTCCGGCCATGGCCAGGGCAGACGCTGCTGGAGCGGGCCTTCATCCTGACCGACGTCGGCGTCGGGCTGTCGTTCCCGCCGTGGCAGTTCATGATCTCTGCTAGCGGCGACCTGACTCCGGGCGTGGACGCCGACCGGCCGCAGCGCGCCACCTGGTACGTGGACCTGCTGCACGTCGACGACAACGGCAGCGACGTCATCGTGCGCGACCTGTACATCGACCTCATGGTGCCGACAGATGGCAGGCATCAGCGGATGCTCGACCTTGACGAGTTCGCCGACGCGATCGAGGCCGGCAACCTGCCTGTCAGCGTGGCTATCGACGGCCTGCGCCGCTGGCAGCGGTTCCTCGACACCTACGTGCACCAGGACCGCGATCCGCGCGCCGCCTGGACGAACTTCCCGCCCGCGCAGATCGCCGAGCTCGCGGCGCTCG
The DNA here is from genome assembly GCA_049675875.1 of Streptosporangiaceae bacterium. Classification (GTDB taxonomy): domain Bacteria; phylum Actinomycetota; class Actinomycetes; order Streptosporangiales; family Streptosporangiaceae; genus JAJYUU01. Next base: position 21,567 of record JBAUAR010000546.1, on the reverse strand, counting down.
CGGCACCGCTAGGCCCAGTCGTCACGACGCCGTGATCCGGCGCTAGCCGGCGGTTGCCGCCTGCGGCGCCGGGCGGTAGGTCAGCACGATCACGTTGGGGCCGACGGCGAGCGACCCTACGAGCTCCAGATCCGCGGGAACCGATCCGTCTCGGAACAGTCGCTTGCCTTCGCCCAGCAGCACCGGGTGGATCATCAGCCGGTACTCGTCGATCAGACCTTGCCCGCGGAGCGTGTCGACCAGCGTTGCGCTGCCGTAGACGAGAATGTCGCCGTCGTGCTGTTCCTTGAGCCTGGCGACCTGACCGGGGACGTCGCCAGAGATGATCGTGGAGTTGCGCCACGTCGCCTCGGTGAGGGTGGTCGACACCACGACCTTCGGCATGGAGTTCATGCGCGGGCCGAACTCGCCTGAGGTCTCTTCCATCGCTGGCCAGGCGGCGGCAAAGCCGTCGTAGGTGACTCGGCCGAGCAACATCACGTCGCCAGCCCGCAGCTCGTCGAGCTTGTACGCCTCAGAACCCGGTGCGGGGTGGCGGAAGCTCCACCCGCCCTGCGCCGTCCCCTCGGATCCGCCTGGATCCTCGACGACGCCGTCGACGGAGATGAACTCGCTGACAACAAGCTTCCCCATGGTGACCTCCTTGTAGTCACTCACCCGCGGCGGTCGCCGCAGGGAGCCGATACGTCACGTGGGTGGCATGCGCGGAGACCTGGACGGTTTCCTGGCCCAGCTCCTGCACCGCGCCGCCGTCGAAGAGCCGGTAGACGACGACCTTGCCGGTCACGGCCTGGCCGCCAGCAGCGCGTCGAGCTTGGTGAACGAGCTCGACCAGCCCTCCCGCGAGCCAGCGTGCAGCTGCTGCGTGAAGGGGCCCTGGCGCAGCTCGAGTCTGGTCTTGCCGTCGGGCTCGTCGTGGAACTCCAGGCGGAGGGTCATCGTGGCGATGCCGTCGAATCCAGGTATGCCCTCGGCGCGCTGCACACCGACGAGCAGCTCGTTCTCTACGACCTCGGTGAAGGTCGCGTCAACCGGGCTGCGGACGCTGGGATCGTCGGCACTCACCATGACGAACCGCTGGTGTCCGCCGACCCGCGCGTCGACCGCCACGGTGTCCCGCGGCACCACGAAGCCGACCGGGCCGAACCACTGTGCGAGCTGGTCGGGGTTGACGAACGCCTGGTAGACAACCTCGCGTGGGGCGTCGAAGACCCGCGAGATGGTCAGCTCGTAGGTGGCTGCTTCTGTCATTGCCGTGTTCCCTTCTCGGTGTGCGGCTGCTGCTCGCGCGGGTTCTGCTGCACCCTGCGCAGGTGCGCGTCAAGGCGGTCGAAGCTGGTGTCCCAGAAGATCCGGTAGCGCTCCATCCAGTCGGTCGCCTCCTGGAGCGGGGCGGCCTGCAGCGCGCTCGACCGCCACTGACCGGACCGGCTGCGGGAGATCAGCCCGGCTCGCTCCAGCACCTTCAGGTGCCGCGAGATGGCCGGCAGGCTGATCGGAAACGGCTCCGCCAGCTCCGTGACGGTCGCCTCCCCGTCGGCCAGCCTGGCGATGATCGCCCGCCTGGTCGGATCCGCCAGCGCCGCGAAGACCACGCTCAGCCGGTCCGCTGCCACCATCCGCCCGCCCTGCTTAATTTAACCGATGTGTTAATTAACCACTATGTTAAGCGCAGGGTGGCGTCGGCTGTCAACCCGACCGGATGACGACTATGACGGGAACGGGGCCGAGGGGGCCACTCGACCACGCCGATACGGCCAGCCGCCTCGTGGCTGCGGAGCCCTTCGCGGATCCGGCTGATCAGCCAGCCGCTGGTTCGTCCTCCGCTGTCACGGCGTCGGCACGGTTGGCACCGTCAGCACCGTCAGCACCGTCAGCGACGAGCAAGTCCAGCCAGCGGCGGTACCCGGTCCCGAACGGCTCGGCGCCCGCCCGGACCGCAGCCAGCAGCCATTCCGCGGCCTGCTCCGCCTGCCTGATCACCTCGGGCGGGTAGCCGTACCGGACCCGATGATCGGCGAACTCGTCCTCGTCGACCAGCAGCACCCGCGCGTCGGCACGCATTCGCAGCACATCCAGATCGAGGTCGACCATGGTGACCTCGTCCGGATGCAGCCAGCGAGGCTCCGTAGTGATGTCGCAGTAGATCTCGGTCGCGGCCGGCCCGGCGTTGAACGCCGCCGTCCACCATTGCCCGGCGGGAATGAGGTGAACCCACGGGTACCGGTGCACCATGGGCGGTTCGCTGCCGCGGCGCGCCGGCGTTCCGGCCGGCCCGCCCAGCCACACGCCATGCGAGTCCTCGCCGAGGTGCTGCATGGTGTAGTGCCAGTGCAGGCTGCCGTCGTACTTGGTGTACACCACGCGCACGTCGCCTCCGGCCACGAACAGACCCTATCCGGATAGCCCGTTTCGCGCGCTATCCTGCGCCTGTGCCCGAGCCTGCGCCTATTCCGTCCGGAACCGTGACCCTGCTGTTCACCGACATCCAGGGCTCGACCAGGCTCTGGGAGGCCGAGCCCGAGCCCATGACGGCGGCCCTCCGACGGCACGATCAGATTCTGCGGGCGGCCATCGAGGACGTCGGCGGGTACGTGTTCAAGACGGTTGGCGACGCGTTCTGCGCCGCCTTCTCGACGCAGCAGGCAGCGGTCGGCGCCGCGCTCGCCGCGCAGCGCACGCTGGACGGGGAGGACTGGCCGACCAGCCGCCGGATTCTGGTGCGGATGGGACTGCACACCGGCGCGTGCGAGGAGCGCGACCGGGATTACTTCGGCCCGGTCGTGAACCGCGCGGCGAGGCTGGAGGCGGCTGCGCACGGCGGCCAGGTGCTCGTCTCCGGCGCGACCGCGGAACTGCTCGCCGACGCCCTCCCGGCCGGCGTGACGCTCCGCGACCTCGGGCCGCATCGGCTCAAGGACCTGGGGCGGCCCGAGCAGGTGTACCAGCTCGAAGCCGAGGACCTGGCGTCCTCGTTCCCCCCGCTGGCCTCGCTGGACAACCCGGAGCTGCCCAATAACCTGCCGACGCTGGTCAGCGCCTTCGTCGGCCGCGAGACCGAGCTGGCCGACGTGCGCGGGCTTGTTACTTCCGCCCGGCTAGTCACCCTGACCGGAGCGGGCGGCAGCGGCAAGACCCGGCTGGCCCTGCAGGCGTCCGCCGAGCTCATCGGCAAGATCCCGGACGGCGTCTGGCTGGCCGAGCTGGCGCCGCTGACCGATGGCGATCAGATCCCTCTCGCGGTGGCTGCCGTCCTCGGCATTCAGGATCACGGCGGGCCGACGATCGCGGCCACCGTCACGGCGGCGCTGGCCGACCAGGACGCGCTGATCCTGCTGGACAACTGCGAGCACGTGATCGATGCGGCCGCCAAGTTCTGCGACGAGGTGATCCGGCACTGCCCCAAGGTGCGGTTCCTCGCCACTTCGCGGGAGCCGCTGGGGATCGACGGCGAGCGCGTCTACCGCGTTCCCTCGCTCTCGCTGCCGGAGGCCGATGCCGACACCGCAGAGGGCCTCCTGCACAGCGATGCGGTGCGGCTGTTCGCCGAGCGCGCCCGCGCGCTGCAGCCCGACTTCAGGCTCGACGAGCAGTCCGCACCGCTCGCGGTGACGATCTGCCGACGGCTGGACGGCATCCCGCTCGCCCTGGAGCTCGCCGCGGCGCGACTGTCGTCCATGTCGCTCGCGCAGATCTCCGCGCGGCTCGACCAGCGCTTCCGGCTGCTGACCGGCGGCAGCCGGAACGCCATGCCCCGCCAGCAGACCCTGCAGGCCACGGTCGACTGGTCGTTCGGACTACTGACGCAGCCCGAACGCAGCACGCTGACCCGGCTGTCAGTATTCGCCGGCGGGTTCGACCTGGACGCGGCAGAGGCGGTCTGCGTGTCCGGCACCGTCGACGCGCTCGACGTGCTGGACCTGCTCGGCTCGCTCGTCGCCAAGAGCCTGGTGATCGCTGATCACTCGCCGCAGGCGGTCAGATACCGCATGCTCGAGACCATCCGCCAGTACAGCGCCCAGGAACTGCTGCGCACCGAGGGCGACGACGAGGTGCTGCGCATCCGAGACCGGCACGCCGCGTACTACCTCGCCCTCGCGAAAGCCGGCGCGCCGGCGCTGAGCGGCCACGGCCAGGGCGAATGGCTGCACCTCTTCGACGCGGAGTGGGACAACCTGCGAGCGGTCTTCGAGCACCTCGCGGCCGAGGGCCGAGCCGACGACCTCATGTGCCTCAGCGTGTGGCTGTACCGGTTCACCCTGACCCGCGGACACGCTGAGGTACTCGGCTACCTGCGGCCCGTCCTTGACCGGACCGACCTGCCACCGAGTCCAATGCAGGCCGAGGCGCTGGGAAGGTGTGCCCTGCTGCTCGGCATCCTGCGGCGCTCCGACCCCGACGAACTCGCCGCGGCGAGGACCTACGGCGAGCGGGCGCTCGGCCTGGCCCGGGCGGTCGGCGACCGGCACGCCGAGGCCAATGCGCTCGGACAGCTCATGGCTTCCTCGTACGCCCAGGGGGACATGGCCGCCGGCCGCGCATTCGCCGAGCGGGCTCTCGCCATCGCCAGGGAGCTCGGCGACGTCCAGTTCATCGCCGAGTGCCTGCAGATGGTCGCGTCGACGACGACCGAGCCGGACGAGCGGCGCCGCCTTCACGCGGAAGCGCTCGCCTGCGCTCGCGAGGTCGGCGACGTGCTGCTGGAGTCCAGCGAGCTCGACAGCCTGTTCAGCCTCGAACTGCACGCGGGTCGCATCGAGGAGGGCAGCGGGTACCTCGAGCAGTCCGCAGCGCTGGCCGAACAGATCGGCGGCGACTTCATCGTCCATTTCGCCCACTCCAACCTGGCGCTGCTGCGGCTGATCCAGGGCCGAACCGCGGAAGCCGCGCCGATGATCCGTGCCGCGCTGCTGTTCGGCCGCCGGATGGGACCGGGCATCGTCATGGGCGAGATGGTCTTCGCGGCGGCGTGCGTCGCCGCGTGGCAGGGCGACCTGGATCGCGCGGCGCGCCTGTTCGGCGCCGGCGACGTGGACATCGACGCGTCGCTCGCCATGCGCACGATCCTCTGGTCACCGGCTGAGCAGAGCTTGCGGGAGCGCGAGCAGGGCCGGCTCAAGGAGCTGATGGGCGACGCCGCGTACGAGACCGCATATGCGGCCGGCGCGCGCCTGCCGACCGCTCAGGCGCGGGACCTGGCGCTGGGCCGGGCAACCGCGGGCTGAGCCTGGTGCGCCTGTTGCGTTTCTGAGTCAGCAGACTAATAATTAGCTACATGACTAAGCAAACGGTCATCTGCACGTACCGCGTCCGTGCCGACGCCGAGCCCGCGTTCCGGCAACTGCTCCGTCGGCACTGGCAGGTCCTGCACGAGCTCGGCTTCGTCACCGGCGAGCCGTCGGTGATCTACCGCGAGATCGATGCGCAGCCCACGTACGTCGAGATCTTCAGCTGGGTTGATGGCGGCTACGAGCAGGCGCGCGAGCATCCGGCGGTGCTGGCCATCTGGGCTCCGATGGACCCGCTGCTGGAAGACCGGGACGGGCAGCCGAAGTGGACGTTCCCGCACTACGAGCGTGTGGCGCTCGGACCAGGGGACAATCCGGCGCCCGGCCCGGTCAGCCGGTGACGCCTAGGCCGAGGGGTTTCGCCGAGCTCGACGACTTCGACGTGGTCTTCGGCGCGCTGGCACACCGAGCCAGGCGAACCATCCTGTCGGTGCTGCACGCGAGCGGCGGCTCGATGACCTCCGGGGCCATCGCAGCCTGGTTCGAGCATTCCTGGCCGACGACGTCGCAGCACCTGCGCGTGCTGCAGGAGGCGGGCCTGGTCCGCATCGAGCTGCGCGGCCGGGAGCACGTCTATCGATTGCAGCAGGACCGGCTGCTGACGGTGACGCGCGGCTGGCTCGGCCACTTCGACTGACCGAGCGACACCGCGGCAGTCATTCGGTCGCTGGCCCGGGCTCAGCGGGCTCCTCGTCTGCTATCTCGCACAGGGCGATGAGGCCGTCCCGCAGCGCGGCAACGCCATCGGCAGACAGCCGGCGCTGGAGTTCCTCGTCCGTCCTGGTTGCGGCCTGCCAGCTCACTGTCGCCGCCGCCTCGCCGCGCGGGGTCAGCGTCAGCTGCATGCGCCGCCGGTCGTCAGGGTCCGGTGTTCGCTCGATGTACCCCCGCATCACCATGGTGTCAACGAGCTGGCTGACCGCCTGCTTACTGATGCCGAGGCCGCGGGTGAGGTCGGCGACCGCGTAGCTGTTGCCATAAACGCGGGCCAGCAGGTACGCCCCGTTGCGTGGCACGTCATCAAAGCCGGCCTCGGCAAACGCCGAATGCACCGCGTTACGGTACGCCCGTCGGGCCAGCCGCATGAGGCCGGGAACACCCAGATGCTGATACCCGGTGTCGGTGTCGCTGTGCTCGTTCTGGCCCATGGCAGCCAAGGATATTGGCCCTTCTCGTGGCCGACCGTCCCGCCGCCGCCTCAGCGTCCTGGCGGGTTGCCGCCGAGAGCATCCTGCGCGGCCTGATGTATGCGCAGGTCCCGCTCCGCGACTTGCCCGGCTAGCCGTCCTAACGACCGCGCCACAGCGCGCGGGCGAGCACGAGCCCTTCCACTCGCTCCGCGCCGCCCTCGTCGAGCAGGCAGCCGGCGATGGCGTCGAGCTGACCACCCGTCGTGCAGATGTCGTCGTACACGAGGATGAACCGGCCGGCGGTACGGCCGGGGTCGGGGACGGCCAGGGCGTCGCGCAACTCGGTTGCGGTGACCCGCTTGGACCAGGCCTGGGCGTCCGCCGACTTGAGGGTCGGCCGGATCTTGACAATGGCCGCGGGCGTCGCGGTGTCGAACGGCCACCGGTGCGCGGCGTCGGCCGCGGCGGCCGCATGCACGACGGCCTCGGTGTGGCCGAGCACGGTGTGGCCGAGCATCGTGGCGCCTGGCACGTCCGCGCCTGGATAGGTCGGATTGACGACGATGAGGTCCGGCGGGTCGGCCGTCATGTTTTGCTCGAGCCACCCCAGCAGCAGCCGGCCGAGCGGCACCGACCAGCTCCGCACCCCGCCGTACTTGTAGCTATGGATGGCGCGGCGCAAGGGGCCGGCCTGATATCCGATCGCGCTGATCCTGCTGATGCGGCGGCCTGGATTGCGGCACAGCTCGTTCGGGCAGCGCCCGTTGTCAGCGAGGTGCTGCGCGCATACCGGGCACGCGCCGGGTCCGGGCCGACTGACCTGACTGCTGGCGCAGGCCAGGCACGCGGCAGCCGGCCCGCTGCGGAAGCGCACGCAGTCGTGGCAGTACGGGAAGGCCGTCACCAGCGGCAGCTCGGTCATGGCGCGACGACCGTACCCGGCACCCCCGACAGTGCCGGGCTGCGCTGGCGGCGGGCTGAGCCTAGGCTGCCTCAGCGGGCGCGTTCAGCGCCAGCGCCATCGCGTCGTGGAAGTTCATCGCGACGCCCCTGGCATACGCCTGGTCGAACTGCGCCGTGCCGAGCTGTTTGCGCACCGTTGCGATGCTCTCCTGCCGGTACTGGCCCTCGGGCTCCTGCCAAGGTCCGCCCAGGCGGTCGAGGCAGGTCTGCGCGACGCCGTGCAGCTCGGCAGCCCGGTACCAGTCACGCATGTCACCCGCGGTGCAGGCCAGCCCGAGACTGCAGTACGCGAGGCCGACCGTGTCCCCGACCCGCCGACTCATCCGCAGCCCGCTCTCGAACATGTCGCCCGCAGCTTCCGGATCGTGTTCGTGACGCAGCACCCAGCCCAAATTGACCGGTACGACATGATTCTCTTCGCCGATCTCCGCGCTCGCCTCGGCGGCCCGCCGCAGATGCTCGCGCGCGGCCGCGAAGTCGCCAGCCCGGATCGCACGCACGCTCGCGTTGTTGTGCAGCAAGTATTCCATCAGCCGGTCGCCAGAGCGCTGCGTGCAGGCGAGCGCCTCGGCGTAGAGCTCCTTTGCGGCATCCGGGTGCGTGCGGTCGAGGCACATCAGGTACCCGACCATGCTCGAGCCCAGCAGCACGTCGTCACCGGTTTGCCGGCCGATCTCGACCGCCTCGGCCCCGAACGGCAGGCCGCGCTCCGGCTCACCGGCGAAGTAGTGCATGCCGCAGTGGGTGCCGAGCGCCTCGGCCAGCAGGCGCGGCTCGCCGACCTGCCGGGCAAGCTCGATGACGTCGGTGCCGAGCCTTAGCCCGGCCTGGACTGAGATTGCACGCTGCGCGTCCGTGGCGATGATCGCCACGGCCACGAACAGGCCGAGGTCGGACCGGGCTTCCGGTCGCGCCAGCACGGGTTGTATCAGCCCTGCCACGGCCACCCCGCCTGACCGGGACAACCAGAACCGGCGGAGCGCGGCGGCAAGGCGGAGCACCTGCCGGGTGCCGTCGGGAGAGCACGCCGCCCACTCGGCGGCGCGCCACAGGTTCGCGCGGTCGGCGTCCAGCCGACCGAACCAGCCCCCCTGCTCCGCGCCGGTCAGATGCGCTGCCGCACCCTCGGCGAGGGACAGAAAGTGGTCGCAGTGCGCAGCGCTCACCGCTGCCGTCTCGTCGTCGCCGGCCTCCATCAGCCGGTCGGCCGCAAACTGCCGGATCGTCTCCAGCAGCCGGTAGCGCAGCGCGTCTGCCCATGGCTCGGTGCCAACGAGGCTCTTATTCACCAGGGAGCCGAGCAGCTCGACGACGTCCAGCCTGTCAATACTGCCGAAGCCGCAGGCTGCCTCGGCCGCCGCCAGGTCGAAGCTCTCTGGGAACACGGCCAGGCGGCGCAGCAGTTGCTGTTCGGCGCCGTCCAGCAACGAGTAGGACCAGCTGACCGTTGCCAGCAGAGTCTGCTGCCGCGCCAGCGCTACTCGGCTACCGCCGGTAAGCAGCCGGAACCGCTGGTCTAGCCGGTCTCGCAGGTCCGCGATCGACAGCGACGATAGTCGCGCCGCGGCGAGCTCGATGGCCAGCGGCATGCCATCCAGGCGCCGGCATATCGACACGATGAGCGGCCCGGTCTGCTCGTCGACTGCGAGGTCGACGCCATGCTTGCGAGCCCGGTCGACGAACAGCGCAACCGCATCCGAGGCACCCGGCCCAGGCCAGCCATCATCCGCCGGCGGCAGCGACATGGGCGGCACCCGGTAGATAGCCTCCCCGCCGATCCCGAGCGGCTCGCGGCTCGTGACCAGCAAATGCACCCGAGGGCAGCGCCGCAGGACCGCGTCCGCGGTGCTAGCACACGCGTCGATCAGGTGCTCGCAGTTGTCGAGCACGATCAGCAGGCGTTGCGGCGCGAGCGCGTCGATGAGTGTGTCGAGCGCGGGCCGGCCCGGCTGGCCGACGACGCCCAGCACGGCACCGATGGCGGCCGGAACGGCGGCCGGGTCGGTGACCGTGGCGAGCTCGACGAGCCAGACTCCATCACCGGCGCCATCGAGCAGGTCGGCCGCTACCTGCAGTCCGAGCCGGGTCTTCCCGCTGCCTCCGGCACCAGTCAGTGTCACCAGCCGAGCCGACTCGACCAGCGCGCGGATGTCCTTGAGCTCGTCATCCCGGCCGATGAAGTTCGACAGCTCGGCGGGCAGGTTGTTCAGCAGCGTGGGATTGCCCAGCGACCGCAGCGCCGGGAAATCCGACCGCAGGCCCGCTCCGGTTAGCTGGAAGATCCGCTCTGGGCGGCCCAGATCCTTCAGCCGGTGTACTCGGAGGTCGAGCAGTGACGTTCCGGCTGGGAGGAAACCCTGAACGAGCGCGGCCGCCGTCTCCGACAGCAGGACCTGACCGCCGTGGGCCACGGCCGCGATCCGGGCCGCTCGATGCACGTCCAGGCCCACCGGCCCGGCCGCGGTCAGCTCGGCCTCGCCGGTATGGATGCCCATTCTGACCAGGATGCGCTCCCCGGTGGGCCACGCGTGCGCGTCGAGCGCGTGCTGCATCTCCAGCACCGCGGCGACGCACGCACGCGGGGAGGAGAAGGCCGCGAGAAAGCCGTCCCCCATCATCGTCAGCTCGGCGCCTTCATGAGCAGCCAGGGCGGACCGGATGAGGGCGTGATGATCGGCGAGCACGAGCGCGTAAGCTTCGGCGCCCATCCGTCGCAGCAACGCGGTCGAGCCCTCGATGTCGGTGACCAGGAAGGTCAGGGTCTGCACGGATTCGAGCCTACGAGCCCCCGCCGACAGCTACGGTCGGCGAAGGCCATCCGCAAGCGGCGACCGGGCTGACACGATGGGGAGCATGGCGAACCGGCACCGCCCTGCTTCGGGCAGGCCTGCGCGCCACCTCGAGGCCGTACCCGATCCTCAGCCGCCGCTGTGGGACGTTGCCGAGCTGAGCCGCCTGTCCTACCTGCGCCGGCTGGCGAGCGAAACAGCCCAGCCGGTCGAGGCGATCCGGCTGATCGAAGCGGCGCCCACCGCGGACGCCGCGCTCGAGTCGCTCACCGCGGCGGGCCTGATACCGGCCCGCGAGCAGCCGCTCGACGACGTCCTGTCCTGGTTCGCACCGCTGCTGGAACCCGGCTGCGACCAGGTGACGGCGGAGCTGGCCGCGAGCCAGTTCGTCGCCGAGCTGCGCCGCTCGGCGCCGGCCGGAACCGACGTAGCGGAGCCGTTGCTCACCGTCGTCGCGGCTGCCGCAGCTGACCGGGGCGATGAAGCTGTCGCAATGCTGCGGGCCCTCGGTGCGGTGGGACCCGCTCAGGTCCGATCCGTAGCGTCAGCGGCGGCCGTAAGGATGGTCGACGGTGGCCGACCCGACCTGCCGTGGGCCAGCGGGCTGGGGGCGCCGAAGCCGGGCCGGTGCTTCGGCTCCGAGGACGCCTTCGGGCAGCAACGAACGGTCGTACTCACCTTCAGCTACGGGAGCGCGCGGCACGCCATCGTCACACTGATCGACTACGGACTCGGCGGCGGCGTGCAGGACCTGTACGTGTGCGACTACACCGACCGGCTGCGCGCGCAGTACCGCGCGGCCGGCCAGCAGCCGGACACGCACTACCGCGACTATGCCGGGGCTGCTGCTCGGGCGATGCTCGATGCCGCGCTAGCCAGGCCGGCCTGTCCGGTCGAGCCGGGTCAGATCGACAGAGTGGCGGACTGGGTGGAACTGCTGCGGGCGCGGGTCGCGTTGCTGCCTGCCGCCGGCCCGGACCGGCCCGAGGGCCGGGCGACCGGGGCCAGAACGCGGCCCCGGCGGAACATCCACCGGCTGAAGGTGACGCTCCGCGGCAGCAAGCCGCCGATCTGGCGGCGCTTCGAGGTGCCGTCCGACATCAGCCTGCAGCGCCTGCACTCGGTCATCCAGGTGGGCTTCGGCTGGCAGGACCGGCACATGCACGTCTTCGAGACACCCGCAGGTCACTACGGCAGCCGCGATCCCGACCTTGAGTACGTCCGCAGCGACGCGAGCAAACGGCTGTCCGCGGTCGCCGACTGGCCCGGTGATCACTTCGGATACGAGTACGACCTCGGGGACGAGTGGCGGCACATCGTCACCGTCGAGGGGGTTCTGCCGGCCGAGGCCGGCGTCGCGTATCCGCGCTGCACAGCGGGAAAGCGCGCCTGCCCGCCGGACGACTGCGGCGGGCTCACGGGTTACTACCAGATGCTCGCGGTGCTGGCCGACCCGGGCCACCAGGACTACCCGGCCAGGCTGGCCTGGCTCGGCATCTCCTCGGCCGCGGAGTTCGACCCGGACTACGTCGACCTCGACACCGTGAATGACGGCCTGTCCTCGATTGCCAGGGTCCTGGTCCGGGCCTGATGGTCACAGCAGCGGCAGCTCGCCAGTTATCGGGTCGATCCGGGCGGCAGCAGCCGGGCCGATGGCACAGCAGGTCGGCGTCCCCTCCGCGACCTGCGTGCGGCCGGCGTCGTGGATCACCTGCACGGGCAGGTCGGCGGCCGCGGCCCGCGCGGCGATGGCGTGCAGCTCGTCCTCGCTCCCGGCCCGGAGCACGACCTTAGGCTGGCCGTCCCGCAGCCAGGCCCGGAAGTCGGGGGTGCCTACGCTAGCGAGGGCCGCGGCGACGGCGGCATGGGCCGTCTGCGCAGCGATCTTCCCGCGACCCATGCCCAGGTCGGCGCGCACGACCAGGGTCAGCTTGGTCTCCATGACAGCTAAGGGAACCACGGCCGGTGGCCGCGCCGCGCGAGACTAGAAGCCCGGAAGCCTGGAGTTCTGCGGAGGTACCACCTGTGACAGCCGACGAGCCTCGTAACGGCCCACACCCACCCTGGGACGCGTCGTACACGGCCGAGACACCGGCACCGTGGGACATTGGCAGGCCACAGCCTGCCTTCGTCCGGCTTGCCGACCAAGGCCGGCTGACCGGGCGCCTGCTGGACAGTGGCTGCGGAACGGGCGAGAACGCGCTGCTCGCGGCCAGTCGTGGTGCCGACGTCACCGGGATCGATGTCGCACCGACGGCGATCGCGCGGGCGCGCGGCAAAGCTGCCGACCGCGGCCTCACCGTGCGATTTGAGGTCGCCAATGCCCTCGACCTCGGGTCCCTCGGCGTCGAGGTCGACACGATCATCGACAGCGGCGTGTTCCACGTGTTCGTCGACGAGGACCGGGCCAGATACGTCGCGAGCCTCGCTGCCGTGCTGCGGCCGGGCGGCAGCTGCTACCTGATGTGCTTCAGTGATCAGCAGCCAGGCGACTGGGGCCCGCGCCGCGTCCGCGCGGACGAACTCCGCAGCGCATTCCGGGACGGGTGGGCCGTCGAATCCATCTCGGCGGATACGTTCGAGGTCAATCCGATCGGCGGCACGACGCAGGCCCAGGCCTGGCTTGCCGCCCTCAGGCGTAGCTAACAGTCCTGGCCGCAGGGCCAGGCAGCGCCGCTAACGCCCAGCCCTTGCGTAGCCAGGCAATGGCGCAGATCACCAAGAAGACCACGACGAGGTCCATCTTTGTGTCACTCCCCCGATGTGTTACCCCCGGTCTGGGCCTGGCCGCGGGCCTGGCCCAGGTTCGTGCCCGCCGGGAGCTACGGCTCCCTTCGCAGGCGCCGCAGGTGGTACCCGGATACTCAGCGGTTCAACCGGGATCCGAGCGGGGCCGAGCCCTCGGCTAGCCTGTGAGCTCATGAGGGGGAAGGGTCACGTCGTCGTCGCCGACGACGTGAGTGAACGCGCTCGCCGGGGCCGGGCGGCACGGCTCCCGGCCCCGCCGCTGCTGCCCGCGGCCGCCCGGCGACCCGCTGCGATCCTGGCCTTCTGCTGTCTCGTTCTGGTGATCGGGCTCGGTGCCGAGTTCGCGCACCAATATCGCCCGGATGCCCTGGACCGCGTGGTTCGTGCGTGGATCCTCGGCCTGCACATCCCGCTGACAGACATGGCGGATGTCAGCAGAATCGGCGGAACCACCGCGACGACGGTGCTGACAGCTGCCCTGGCCCTCGGCTGCCTGGCCGCCCGCCGCGTCAGCGGCGCGGTGCTGGCGATCGTCGGAGTTGCGGTGGCGTCGGCGCTGACTGAGTGGGTCGTGAAGCCGATCGTGGACCGCACCATCACCATCCATCACTACGTCAGCTATCCGAGCGGCCACACCACAGGCCTGTTCGCGCTGTCCGCGGCGCTCGCGGTCGTGCTGCTGAGCACGCGGCCCGCCCGGCCATGGCAAGCCGTCAGGATCACGGCGGTAGCCGGGGCCGTCGTCGTCTCGGCCGCCGTCGGCGTGGCGATGATCGGGCTGGACTTCCACTACTTCACTGACACCGTAGCCGGGGCGGCAGTGGGCACCGGCGTCGTCCTCGGCGTGGCGTTCCTGCTTGATTGTGACGTCGTTCGCCACTGGGTGGGCCGGCTGGGGCGGTAGCCTCCGCGCATGCAGACCTGGGATGCCATCACCGCGCGCCGCAACGTGCGGACCTTTGCCAGCCAGCCCATCCCGGCCGGAGATCTCGACCGGATCCTCGAGGCCGGGCGCCGGTCCCCGTCCTCACAGAACTGGCAGCCCTGGGACTTCGTCCTGATCACCGACCGCGCCCAGCTCGCCGAGTTGTCGCACGTCTTCTCCGGCGCCCACCATGTCGCGCACTCGGCCGCCACGATCGCGATAGTCGGTCCGCCCGCCGACAACCCGTTCCGCCGGGCCCAGTTCGACCTCGGCCAGGCGGCGATGAGCATGGCGCTCACGGCAGCCGATCTCGGCATCGGCAGCTGTCACGCGGGCGTCGAGGACATGGCGCTGGCCCGGCGGGTGCTCGGACTGCCCGCCGACCGGGACTGGGCCATTCTGCTGTCGCTCGGCTACCCGGCGGACCGGCCGCTAATGCCGGTGCGAAACCCACTGCGGCGGCCGTTCGACCAGGTGATTCACCGCGACCACTGGTGAAACACGCACTCTGACGACACCGTCCTCGGCTAGATGCCGATGAGCACGATGCCGGTGGCGATGACGACCGCCGCCACCACGCGCCGCCTGCCGAAATCCTCCCCCAGCACGGCGACGCCGATGAGCGCAGCGAACACCACGCTGATCTCCCTGATGGCCGCGACCTCGGCGAGCGGAGCCCTGGTCTGGGCCCACAGCACGATCCCGTACGCGACAGTGCTCAGCAGTCCGGCCACGACGCCGCGGCGCATCGTCCCGGCGTCCCGCCAGGCCGTCAGCGGCCGCCGGACGACCGCGGCCGCCAGCAGCGGCGGTCCCTGCAGCACGAACAGCAGCGCGATGTACCCCAGCGGATTGTGCGCGTGACGCACACCGAGGCCGTCGGTGATGGTGTACGCGGCAATGGTGAGCCCGGTCAGCGCCGCAACGCCCACCGCCGGCAATTCGCGGCGGGTGAGCCGGCCAGCTGACAGCGCCAGGCTCATCAGGCCCACCCCGAGCGTGGCGATCCCGATCAGCGCGGCGGCGCCAAGGTGCTCGCCCGCGAGGAAGTAAGCGCCGACGGCGACCACCAGGGGCGATGTGCCGCGAGCGATCGGGTACGTCTGGTTGAAAGCCCCGAGCCGGTAGGAATTCATCAGCCCGACGTTGTAGCCGATATGGATGATGGCCGAGGTGATCGCGTACGGGATGGCCTGCCGGGCGGGCAGCCCGGCGAAAGCCAGCACGATGCCCCCGACGGCCATCGAGGCGATCGCGATCCAGGCGAACGCCATGAGCCGGTCGGTTACCTGCTTGGCGATCGCGTTCCAGCACGCGTGCAGCGCTCCCGCGCCGATGACGGCGGCGATGATCGCGGGAGTGAGATGCGGTTCCACCGAAGGCTCCTTCTGCGCGACCCGTTTCCGGGCATGCCGATATGAGCCCTCAGGGCTTTTGTCCCGTCAGGTGTTCGCCTGCCGCTCGCGTCGCCCGACGTCGCTGAGCCGACCGAATGAGTCGTCGGCCGCGCAATCCGGCAGGATCCTGGCGCCGCTCGGTCCAGCCCGCCGTTTCCCCTGGTTGTCGGATGCTCAGCTAGCGGGGACGGCGCGGAACCCTAGGCGCAACCGCATGCTATCCATCAGAATAACCGGACACATCGGGCGAGAGCTAGTGCGCGGGCCCGAACGCGGGCCGCCGGCAGGATGATGACGTCGTGGGTTCCACGACCGTGGTGAACCTCAGCGGGCACCGGGACGACCCTGACTTCGCCGACGTCGTGTATGTCGGCCGGGCCATCCACCGCGGCGGCTGGCGGCTCGCTGCATCGGCACTCGCCTGCCCGTTCCGGGTTGGCCGGGACGGGACCCGTGCGGAGATCGTAGGCCAGTACCGCGACTATCTGCTGGGCCGCCCCGACCTGCTGGCGCTGATCCCGGATCTGCGCGGGCGGCGGATCGGCTGCTGGTGCGCGCCGCTTGCGTGCCATGCCGACGTGATTGCCGAGCTCGCGGACACCGAGGCCGACGTCGGCCGGCCAGCGGGGAGCGCACCCTGCTGACAGGCGGACCGCAACGCAGGGTGTTCGAGTGCGTACCGTACGCTATGGAGTGCTCCGGCCGGCGTCGCCCAGCGGAGGCGTGTTACCCGGGCGGCATTCCGCGGTAATCAGCTTGCGGGGCGCACCGTGCCTCGTTTACCCGCGCCCGTCGTGGCGCCCTAGCCCGCGTGTTGTTACCAGGAGGAGCAGATGACCCACACGACTACCACCGCTGCGGACCCGCGCCGGTCCGTCGGCCAGTTGGCCCTCGCCGCCGGGCTCGGGATCCTCGGCATCCTGGCCCTGGTAGCGGCGGTCCTGTTCATCGCGGGAACGGCGAACCACATCCACTTCCTGTCCGGCAGCTCGCACCATGGGGTCCACGAAATCCGGCTGGCTGTATGCATCGTGGCGGGCGTACTCCTGCTGGCGGCGGCCGGGTATGTCGCCCGAAGCTCGTCGAAGGCGTAACCGGCTCGGCCGGCCGGGCCGGGGTCCGGCCGGGCTTACTCGGCCGGGCTTACTCGGCCGGTCCGCTGACCGCTCGTGAACCTAGCGCGAAATTCCTCCGGTTTCCGCCGTCGGCGCACTAATTTGCCCGCTCCGGCGTTGCGCGCAGTTCGCATCTCCTCGCGGTAGTGCGCCCGAATGCGCCGCGTGGCCACGCAAGAACGGTAATGATTCTTGTGTCGCTCGGGTTGCGCACGGAATGCAGGGGAGGGCGCACCAGTGACGGAGCCCGTGTCTGCCCGGCATGACGTAGACGATGCCCGGCTGCTCAACATGGTTCGCGCGGGCGATTCCGACGCCTTTGGCGTGCTGCAGGAGCGGCACGAGGCTGCGGCCCGGCGGTTGGCTCGCCATCTGGTGGCATTCCCCGACGAGGTTGACGACGTGGTCGCGGATGCCTTCGCGTGGGTCCTGGATGTGACCAGGCGAGGCGGCGGGCCATCCAACGCCGTCCGGCCTTATGTGCTCACCGCCCTGCGGCGCGTCTGCTATTACCGGCTAACCGGTCAGCCCTCCTGGCAGCGCACCGACGACCGGCTGCTGCCAGAGCCGGGCGAGCCGTTCGTTGAGCCATCCATGGCCGGCCTGGAGACGGCCCTCATTGCCCGCGCCTACCTGTCGCTCCCGGAGCGATGGCGGGCAGTGCTGTGGCACGCGCAAGTGGAGCAGGCCCGGCCAGCCGACGTCGCGCCGCTCCTCGGACTCACCCGCAACGGGGTCGCGGCTCTCAATCGCCGGGCGACCGAGGGCCTGCGCCAGGCCTACGTGCAGCACCACCTGTCCAGCAGCCACGCGCCCGAGTGCAGGCTGGTCGCGGAGCGACTGAGCGTCTTTGTGCGCGACCCGCACGCGGTCGCGGACGCCGCGATGGTGTCGGCGCACCTCGACGGCTGCGACGACTGCCGGGCGGTCGGCGCCGGACTCGCGGACGTGACCGGCACGCTGCGCGCCGTCATGGCCCCGCTAGTCCTGGGCACAGCCGCAGCGGCCTACCTTTTCGGACCGGGCGACAGCCGCACTGCCGCAACCACGAGCTACGGCCGCCATGAGGCGCAAGCAGCCGTTGCCGTCGGGCAGATCCCGGCGGGCGGCCTCATCGCGGGAGGTCGTGTCGCGACAGCCGCGATCCGCCGGATAGCGCGAGGATCCTGGCGGCGGGCGCGGTCAGCGCGGGGCGTGACGGCGATGGCCGGAGTCGCGGTGGTCGGTGCCATCGCGCTCACGGTCGCCCTGACCGGCAATGGCAGCACGCCGACGAGCGCCCGCAGGCCTGCCCACCCGTCGGCCGCAGCGGCGGCCGAGCCGACGGTGTCGCCGACCGTCCAGCCGTCGCCATCACCGAGCGTGTCCCCGAGCCCGAGCATCAGCCAGCCGGTGGCGGCGGCACCGCCAGCACCGCCGACCTCGACGCTGACCGCAAGCCTCGACGTCCCCGGCGGGCTGATGTTCGGGCACGCCGAGCTGCTCCTGTTCCAGGTAGCAAACACCGGCTCCGTCGCGACCGGAACAGTGACCGTCTCGATCAGCCTGCCGACTGGAAGTTCGGTGTTCGGCGAAGCGCCGGGCGGAGCGGGCGGATTCGCAGGCCAGGACGACTCACAACACGGCGGCTCGGCAGACGGCGACGCGGCGACAGCCTTCGGACCCGGCGGCTGGGACTGCCAGCCGACCGTGGCCGGCGCCACCTGCACGCGTCCGGCGATCCCGGCGGGCCAGCAGGCTGAGGGCGTGCTCGTCGTCAGCCTCAACGGCTCGGCCGCATGCGGGCAGCCCGCCCGCCTGACCGTCACCGCGGGCCAGGCCTTCGCGCAAGCGACGCAGGACCTACGCTGTTGAGCCCCGGTCGCACCGCCGTTCCGCTGAGCTGACGGTCACCGCTGCCGCGGGATCAGCCGAAGCGCCCGCCCGGCGCCAGGCCGCACGCACACGTGCCACGCCTGGCCCTCGTCGATGACGTTCACGTCGCCGTCGCGCTGGTGCGCGATCAGCACCGCCCGCAGCACGTGGTCTGCCTCGAACTGGCGGAACCAGTTCATTTCCAGGTCGGCCGCGTATCCGACGCAGTGCGCGCTGGGGAGTAGCGCGGCATATCCGAGCGCCCGCAACTGGCGCTGGTAAGCCACGCTGCGGGCCAGGCTGGTGACCCAGAGCCGCGGCGTGCCGGGCGGTGCGAGCCTGGCGACGTCGGCCGCGATCTGGTTGAGCAGCACAATCAGCTCGGCTCTGGCAGACGCGAACCGCAGGCCGACGGTCGCGGGGGCGTGGCCGGGCGCAGCCGCCCGCTCCGCCGTGCGGACTGCCCTGGCGAGCAGGGTCGTCGCCTGCCGGCGGTAGCGGAACGCCACCTTGCCGTCCCGCCGAAGTACGTCCAGGTCCAGCAGGTCGGGGGCGGACTGGACGTCTGCGTCGGTTTTGTAGGGCGGAACGTGCCCCCACCACAGCACGTCGATCTGAGTGAGCAGCGTAATCCGCACCATCGCCGCGAGGTCGCCGGCCGAGTTGGGCGTGCGGGGCCGGTAACTCCGCACATCGCGCAGCATCCGCTGGATTGCGGCCTCGGGCCCGGACGGCGTCGCCGACAGCACCATGGCGAACTCGGGTTCGCGAAGCCTGCGGTCCAGCACCCGCTCGGCCACGGCCACGCTCGGGCGGCGTCCTCGTCCGGCTAGCTCCGCGAGGACATCAGCCACGGCCTGCCGGTACACGACCACATCAGACAGCCGCCGTGCGGCACCTGCCGACAGGTCGTCAGCCGAAGTCTCGGCACCCAGTAACCACCCCGTCACTACGGCTCCCCCTGTTGCAACTCGCCGCCGCGGATCGAGCGCAGGACACTGAGAGTAACAGGCGCAGCACTGTCCGTGACTGCTATTCGCCGATCCAATCTGCCAATCTGCCTGCCTGCCGCGAGTCGCGAGTCGCGAGTCGCATCGCGTTGCAGCAGGCCGGGCTGCAAGGCCGTCGTCGGCGCTATCTGCCGGGACCGCGGCTACCGGGGAACGCCGACCGAAGTCATCGAGTTATGTCTTGTGCACGGCACGGTGATGACATAGGCTGTCGATATATCGTGACCGTATCGCGAGAGGTGGCGAGGAGATGCCGGCAGCAGCGGGGGCCCGCGACTTCGACGCGGGGCTATTCGACGTATCGCGGTGCGCCGCTGAGCTGTTCGCCCAGATTCGCCGGGGCATCCGGGCGATGGCCAGCGAGCACCGGGACAGTGGCCCGTGGGAGCGCGCATTCGGCGGCCCGAAGGGCCCCGGGCACTGGGGTGGCGGGCTCTTCGGGGCCAGGGGGGCCTGGTGGCCCGGGCCGCCGCCGTCCCCGGCAGGACCCGGCCGAGGGCCGAAGGCCAGTCGTGGCGACGTCCGCGCAGCGATTCTGGCGCTGCTGCGGGACGGGCCGCGCAACGGCTACCAGATCATGTCCGAGATCGAGGAGCGCAGTGGCGGCGCCTGGCGGCCGAGCCCCGGTGCCGTGTACCCGGCGCTCTCCCAGCTCGCGGACGAGGGCCTGATATCTGCCGAAGAGTCCGGCGGCAAGCGGACCTTCAGCCTGACCGACGCCGGGCGCGGCTACGTGGCCGAGAACCCGGAGATGGCGCGCGGGGCGTGGGAGTCATCCGAGCAGCAGGAGGCTTGGCAGGTTCCGGGCCTGTTCGCCGCCGCGGCTAGACTGGGAAGCGGGATCGTTCAGCTCGCCCACGCGGGCACATCAGCGCAGGTCAGCGCCGCAGAACGACTGCTCGAGCGGACCAGGCGCGAGCTCTACCGGATCCTCGCCGCCGACGACGAGGACGCCGACGAAGACGAGCAGGAGATCTAGCCGACGGGGGGCAGCTCACGATGTATGAACACATCCGGATATCAGACGCCGACCGCGAACGCGTCACGGCCCGGCTCCGCGAGCACTACGCGGAGGGCCGGCTCACCGCGGACGAACTCGACGAGCGAGTCTCCGCCACGCTGACCGCCAAGACCTTCGCCGACCTGCGGCCGATCATGGCCGACCTGCCGGAGCCGGGACCACTCGGACCACAGCCTGCGCCGGTGCCACCGCTGTATCCGCCGCGCCCGCCCTACGCCTATCGGCGCGGGCCGCGGCTGCTGCCCGTAGCGGTGCTCCTGTTCTTCCTGGTGCTGATCCTGCCCGGAGCGGGCTGGGCCTTCTTCGCCTTCGTCAAGTTCGCGCTGCTGGCCTGGCTCGTTCTCTGCATCGTGGGTATCTTCACGGCAGCCCGGCTCCGCCGGCGCTCCCGGCGCAACGCGCGGTCGGAGAATCGCGATCCATGGAGCCGCAACACCGGGCGCCGCTAAACCGCCGCCTCGCCGTCGGCGTTACGCCGCCTCACCAGCCGGCCGCGCCGACGATCCGGATCGCGTCCTCGACGGCCGCCTGAAGCCGATCGCTGTGGGCACCGCGCCAGTACACGCGCCCGCAGTCCTGGCACCGAGCGAACGACTCGTACGACCGGCGGGTGCCTGGCTTGAGCAGCGCGGCAACGTCGCCTCTGGGCGCGGAGACGAGCAGCCCGTTGCAGGCCATGCACCGCGTCCACGGCGCCAGCGGCGGCGCGAACCGGTCCAGCACGTCCGCGAACTGCTCGTCCGTGCGGGCACCCCGGACGTAGGCGCCCCGCCAGAGACTCCGGCGCTGCAGGAGCGCACGGTCCTTGGTGAGCAGGACCCGCCGGGTGGCGTTGGCGATCGCGATCAGCTCGTCGTCGTCCGCATCCCGGTCGTATTCAGCGTCCACGCCAACCAGGCGGAGCCGCCGGGCAAGCGTGCCGAGGTGCACGTCCAGCAGGAACAGCAGCCGATCCAGCTGCTGCGGGCGCGGCACTGGCAGTACCACCACGGTGTCCCCGCCGCACGGCCGGTATTGCGGCTGCTCCGGCACGCCGTTCACCACCAGGGCGCCGACCTCGGTCAGCGGCACGCCGAGCGACTGGACGACGTGCCCGAGGGAGGAGACGCCGTCGCACCGCACCCGGACCTGCCCGCCGCGCCGTCGTGGCCGCAGGAACAACGCCAGCTCTGGGGCGAGCCGGATGTCGGCCGCCGGCTGTGCCTCGCTCGCCACGGGTACCAGCCTGCCCCGTAACTGGCGCCGCAGCACCCGCCCTGGTGTCGGCCGCGCGGTCTAGCGACGCGGCGGCAGCGCGGCCTCGATCAGGTGCGGCCCCGGCTCGGCC
>JBAUAR010000545.1:0-3004 GCA_049675875.1 Streptosporangiaceae bacterium | reverse complement strand
GGCGAAGCTGGCGGCGCCGGGCGCCGGCGGCCGGGATCGCGCGGGCCTGGCTGGCCCCGGTCGCGGTGACGATTGCCGTCGTCCTCGCGGTCACGGCGGTTGCGCTCGGGCTGCACATGGCCGGCATGCAGCGGCGGCTGGCGGCACAGGACCGCCGCGACAGCGCAATCTCGGTAATCCTGGGAGCGCACGACGCTGTCGCCCTGACCGCCGCGGTCACCACCGGCGGCACGGCGACGGTGGTGATGTCGCACCAGGAACGCGCGCTGGTCTTCACTGCCAGCGGGCTGACCAGGCTGTCCGGCTCCCACGGGTACGAGCTGTGGCTGGCGGGGCCGGCCGGAATCTCTCCCGTCGGCATGCTGCCGCACGGCGGCCACGGCATGTCCGGGCCGATGGTGGTCGGCCGCCTCGCGGTAGGTGACGTGCTGGAGGTCACCGTGGAGCCCGTCGGCGGGTCACCCCAGCCCACGTCCCTGCCCATTGTGCGGCTCGTGCTCAGCACCTGACCGCGCGGCGCCGTGGCGGTGGCGGCTGCCAGCCGCGGGGCGGTCACCGGCGCGCCCAGGCGGGGCGACAGTTGGCGCTGCAGCAGGCTAACGTGGCGACCGTGAAAGCATCCCCGGAAGCGCAGCTGCGGTTGCTGGAGCTCGCCGACCTTGATGCCGAGCTGGGGAGGCTGGAGCATCGCCGGCGGAACCTGCCCGAGCACGCCGAGCTCGCCGGGCTCGAGCGGCGGGACGGCGAGCTGCGAGACGAGATGACGACCCTCGGGGCCCGCGAGGGAGATCTCAAGCGCGAGCAGCTGAAAGCGGACGCCGACGTCGAGCAGGTCCGCAGCCGCATCGGGCGGGACCGGGCGCGACTGGACGCGGGCCAGGTCAGCTCTCCGCGGGAGCTGGAGAACCTGCAGTCGGAGATCGAGTCGCTGCTGCGCCGGCAGTCCGATCTCGAGGACGTGGAGCTTGACGTCATGGAGCGGCTGGATGCGGCGCAGACCAGGCTCAAGGAAGCGGGCGCCGAGCGGGCGTCCGTCGGCGTCGAGCTCGAGTCGGTGACTGGCCGGCGTGACGTCGCGCTGGCTGAGCTGGCCGGGCTATCGGGGCGGGCTGCAGATCAGCGCGCGGCGGTGGCCATACAGGAGCCCGCTGACCTGCTCGAGCTCTACGAGCGACTGCGTGTCCAGCACGGCGGCGTCGGCGCGGCGGCGCTGCGCCGCGGCCAGTGTCAGGGCTGTCACCTCACGCTGAATACGGCGGACCTGAATGTGATCCGCGGCACCGCACCGGACGACGTGGTGCGGTGCGAGGAGTGCCGGCGGATCCTGGTCCGGACCGATGAATCGGGGCTCTGACCAGCAGGCCGGGGCGAACGATCCGGGCCGGGCCGGCGCGGCGGGCGGCTGGCGGCTGGCGCAGGGCGCGGCCACGACCACCCTGCTGCTGCGGCACGGGCAGACCGAGATGTCAGTCCAGGGCCGCTTCGCTGGCCGGGGCGACGTGCCCCTGACGGCTACGGGCACCCGGCAGGCTGTCGCGGTCGCCGACCGGCTGGCCGCTCGCGGCGCCGACCTGGTTGTGAGCTCACCGCTGAGCCGGGCCCGGCATACCGCGCAGGCAGTCGCCGAGGCTGCCGGGGCGCCGCTGGTTGTCGATGACGACCTTGCGGAGACGGACTTCGGCGCGTGGGAGGGCCTGACCTTCGCGGCGGTCATGGCGCGCTGGCCAGCGGAGCTGTCGGCGTGGCAGCGCGACGCCGAGGTCGCCCCGCCCGGCGGCGAGAGCTTCGCCGCGGTGGCCAGCAGGGTCAACGGCGCGCTGGACCGGCTGCTGGCTGGCCACCGCGGGCAGACGATCGTCGTTGTCAGTCATGTGACGCCGATCAAGACGCTGATCTGCCGGGCGCTGCTCGCCCCGCCTGCGGCGATGTTCCGGATGCACCTCGACGTCGCCTCGCTCTGCGAGGCGGCGTGGTTCGCCGACGGCCCCGCACTGCTCCGGTCGCTGAATGACACCGCGCACCTGAGAGCGTCCTGACCGGCGGCGCGTACCCCGGCCTCTCTGGCTGTGCAGACGGCGAACGATTTAGGGGCGCTTGAGGTCATTGTTCTGACCGATCGCGGTGTCGTGTGTGTAAATACTCTCCGCGTGTGGAATAGCACTCCTCGTAATTGATCAAGACAGGGGGATTTCAGTGCCTGTACAGTCAACGACCCGCGCGGCGACCCGCCGTAGTTCGGCGAGTTCCGCTCGCAGCAGGCCGGTGAGCCGCAGTGCGTCACGAGGCACTGCGAGCCGGTCGAAATCCATCTCAGGCTCCGGGACGTCATCGGACATGCCGTCGGCAAGTCGCAGCAGCGCTGCGACGTCAGCCCGCGGCACGGCATCGAGGGCGAAGCCACGGAGCGCCGCATCGCGGTCGACCCGCAGCACAGCATCGCGATCGACCGCCGCCCGCTCTACCGCGTCTCGCGCCACCAATGGACGCCGCAGCGGCACGGCCAGCCGGAGCATCGGCAGCCGCAGCTCGGCGAGCCGGAACGGCACGAGCCGCAGCACGACGACGAGCCGCAGCACGACCACGCGGCGCAGTACGTCAAGCCGCGCCGGCACGACTCCGGCTACCGCGGCGAAGGGCGTCTCCACTGCCGCAACCAAGGTGAACTCCGCGGCGACCAAGATGACCGCGGCCGCGACCAAGGCGACGGCGTCTGCCCGCACGATGTCAACGGCGATGCAGTCGATGAACACCGCGACCAAGGCGATGACGACCGCGGCGAAGGCGCTCATGACGGCCGCCAAGACCATGCAGAGCGCCAAGCCGGCGGCAGCGTCGCCGGTGCGGCGGTCGGCCGCGCGCTCGCGGTCGGCGTCGAGGTCCAGTTCCAGCACTGCCGCCCGCTCGGTGCCTGCCAGATCAGGCGCCACAGCGAGGTCAGCGGCTGGCCGTGGCTCGGCGCGCGGCTCGGCGTCAGCGGGCAGGTCAGGGTCGGCCATCTCCAGGT
>JBAUAR010000544.1:0-39378 GCA_049675875.1 Streptosporangiaceae bacterium | reverse complement strand
CCGCGACGCCGCCGCCGACGATGACAAACGCGTTCCCGGTCGACCGAGCAGCCACCCAGCACAGTCTGCCCCGGGCGCCGCTGCGGGGTTCACCCGGAGCAGGGCCGGCCCCGGGCAAGCACCCGCGGCGGCTAGCTGGTCCTGTCGCCGGGGTCGTACTGCGGCTCTCCGGCGCTGGCCCCGGCCCGGTCGATCGCCTCGAGCAGCATCCGGACCGCGCCCGGCATGTCAACGAGCGTCTGGCGCAGGTCTTCCAGTTCCTGCTCGCCGTGCGGGTTGGCCTCCGCGGCCGCCTCGGCGGCGTTGTAGTCCTCCAAGCGGTCGCGCGCGGTCTGCACCTCAGCGGACACGAGCAGTTCTTCGAGGGGATTATGGGTCATGTCCGTCCAATCCGATCTTCGTTGCCGATTTCATGATCCTGTCTCGTTGTCTGTCCCCGGCAGGCATCGAGGGACTACCCGAAACCCGGCCGCGCTACCCGGCCAGCTCTACCTGCGAGATACCCCGGGGAGCAGCCAGCTGGGCCGAGCCGGGCGCCGTACAGCGGGTCCGGGGGCGGGATGGGTAGTTCTGGGGCGCGTTTCCTGGAATCGTCATAGCAGCAGCGGTAGCAGCGCTCGGGACACAGAGAGAAGGGCGGGAGATGGCGCGGAAGATGGTCGCCATACGGGTGCCGAAGCACGCACTGGACCACACGGACCAGCATGACTGGTCATTCGAGTCGGAAGCGCTGGCGCCGATCGCCGACATCGTCGAAGTCCAGGCCAGCACCCGTGCCGAGTTCATCGAGGGGGTGCGTGACGCGGACGCCATCATGACCTCGTGGGGCATGCGCATCGACGCGGAGATCATCGGTGCGCTGCGCAACTGCGTGGTGATCGGCGTCGGCAGCGTCGGTGTCGACATGGTGGACATTGACGCCGCCACGGCGGCTGGCATCGTGGTGACCAACGTCCCGGACGTGTTCATCGAAGAAGTGGCCGATCAC
This sequence comes from Streptosporangiaceae bacterium, assembly GCA_049675875.1. Taxonomy (GTDB): domain Bacteria; phylum Actinomycetota; class Actinomycetes; order Streptosporangiales; family Streptosporangiaceae; genus JAJYUU01. Next base: position 38,390 of record JBAUAR010000544.1, on the reverse strand, counting down.
GCCATGATGCTGCTACTCGACACGGCGCGGATGACACCGGTCATGGCCCGCATCGCGGCCGAGGGCCGGTGGTGGGACGGCAGGCAGGTGCTGGCGAGCCGTCCCCGGCTACTGGGCCAGACCCTCGGGCTGTACGGATTCGGGAACGTGGCCCGTTGCACTGCCCGGCGCGCGAAGGCGTTCGGCCTCTACCTGATAGCGCACGATCCGTACGTCAGCGAGCTCGGTATCACCGAAGCGGGGATTGAGCCGGTGGGCTTCCACGAACTGCTGGAGCGCAGCGATTTCGTGTCCATCCACACGCCGCACAACCCGGAGACCGCGCAGGCCTTCGACGCGGCGGCGCTGAGCCGGATGAAGCCATCCGCCATTCTCATCAACACGGCTCGCGGCTCCATCATCGATGAGCGGGCCCTCATTAAGGCGCTGCAGGAGGGGACCATCGCCGGGGCCGGCCTCGACGTGCTGGAGCAGGAGCCGCCCGAGCCGGATAATCCGCTGCTCACCATGGCCAATGTTGTCGTGACCCCGCACGTTGCCTCGGCCACCACCCGGATGCGTCCCGAGACCAGGCGCCGCGTCGGACGCGAGGTCGCCATGGTGCTGCGCGGCCGCTGGCCGTTGAGTTGTGTCAACCCGTCCGTGCTGCCACGCGCCAACCTTGAGCGGTGGCAGCCTTACCCGATGAACAGGGGACCCAACAGATGAACGTCGCCGGCGCCATTGCCCGTGCCATGAAGGCCGAAGGGATCGACATCCTCTTCGCGTATCCGGTGAACCCGCTGATCGAAGCGGCGGCAGCCGAGGACATCCGGACCATCATCGTGCGGCAGGAGCGAACCGGCCTGCACATGGCCGACGCGTACTCTCGGCTGACCTCCGGCGACAAGATCGGGGTGTTCTGCATGCAGCACGGGCCGGGCGCGGAGAACGCCTTCGGCGGCGTGGCCCAGGCCTACTCCGAGTCAGTGCCGATCCTCGTCGTTCCGGGGGGCTACCCGCGGCACCTGGCCACCTACTACCCGAACTTCAGCTCCGTGCTGAACATGCGGAACATCACCAAGTGGGCCGAGCCGGTCACCACCGCAGCGGCCGTGCCCGGCATCCTTCGCCGGGCCTTTTCGCAGCTGCGGAACGGGCGCCCCGGACCGGTACTCATCGAGGTTCCGGCTGATCTCTGGAATGAGGACGTGCCCGACGGCTGGTCGCACCCGCCCAGCTTTACCGCGAAGAGTGCTCCCGACCCGGCGGACATCGCGACTGCGGCAAAGGTGCTGGCCAGCGCCGAGCGGCCGGTTATCTATGCGGGCCAGGGCGTGCACTGGGCCAAGGCATGGCGCGAACTGCGGGCGCTGGCCGAAGCCTGGAATATCCCGGTGACCACCTCCATCGAAGGCAAGAGCGCGTTCCCGGAGGACCATCCCTTCTCGCTCGGCAGCGGCGGACGGGCCAATCCGCGCCCGGTGAAGAGATTCCTGGCAGAGGCCGACGTGATCCTCGGGGTGGGCTGCAGCTTTGCCCTGACCGGATTCGGCGTACCCATGCCGGCCGGCAAGACGATCATCCACGCCACGCTCGACCCCAAGGATGTCAACAAGGACGTCGCCGTCCAGCATGCGCTGGTGGGTGATGCCAAGCTGACCCTTGCCGCGCTGGGCGCGGCGATGGCCGAGCTTGATCCGTCGGCCGCGGCGGCGCGCGCGGAGATCCCGGCCCGGATCGCCGAGTTGCGCGACGCCTGGCTGGCCGAGTGGGCACCGCGGCTGGCCAGCGATGGCACGCCCATCAGCCCGTACCGGGTGATCTTCGAGCTGAACCGGATGGTGGACAAGGACCGGACGATCATCACCCACGACGCCGGCAGCCCGCGTGACCAGATGACGCCGTTCTGGGCGGCGACCACTCCACTCAGCTACATCGGCTGGGGAAAGACGACCCAGCTGGGCTACGGGCTCGGCCTGGCGATGGGGGCAAAGCTGGCCAGGCCCGACCACTTGTGCATCAACGTCTGGGGAGACGCCGCCATCGGGTTTACCGGCATGGACCTGGAGACCGCGGCGCGCGAGCGGATCCCCATCCTGTCGATCTTGTTCAACAACTCCTCGATGGCCATTGAGATCCCGATAATGCCGGTCTCGCAGGCCAAGTACGGCGCTACCGACATCACGGGCAACTACGCCGACATGGCCACGGCCCTTGGCTGCTACGGCGAGCGGATCGCCAATCCGAGCGAGATCGTTGCCGCCATCAAGCGCGGGATCGCCGCCACCGAAGAAGGCAGGCCCGCCTTGCTCGAGTTCCTCACGGCCAAGGAGACCACCATCTCGAACGAGTAGCGCTGGCTCGTGACGCCGGCGACACACCCTACGGCGCATCAGCGTTTCTGATTGCGGTGCGAATGGCTGAGGGTTCACCTCGATTGCCTGGTGACCGGTGTCTTCCGCGACGACTGCCGCCGCGTCGTAGCGTGCCGACCGCATTCCACCGGATTGCTCCGGCTAGGTCGCGCGCATGCTCGGCGATCGAGTAATCCGGCTGGATGTCGGCGTCACGGAGCGCCTGGTCGAGGTCGAGGCCGTGTTCCTCGAGCACAATCGAGAAGTCCCGCCGCATCGGGCCGAGCTGGTCGTATCCGAACGATCGATACATGCGAGGGAACTGGGACCGATACAGGCGGATGCGCTCGTGCAGGCCGGACGAGTGTGACAACGGGTTCTTCGGCCGGTTGCGGACGTAGCCAGGCACGATGTCGGCGAAGGCGTGGCGCAAGATCCATTTGTCCTGACCATCACGGAGCTTCAGCTCGATGGGCAGGCGCATAGCCAGCCGGACGAGGGCCAGATCGAGGAAGGGCACGCGCGTTTCCACGCCCTGGCCCATGCTGGTGCGGTCGACCCGCTGCAACTCGGTCCGCCCTAGGTTGTGCAGCTTGTGCTGGAACAGGCGCTGCCGCAGGACAGGATCGGGCTGCCGGTACATCTCGTAGCCGCCGAACAGTTCATCAGAGCCGTCCCCGCACAGAACCACCTTCACGCCGCAGCTACGAACCCGCGCGAAGAGCAGCCGGGAAACGACAGCGTTGATGACATCGCCGTACTCGGTAAGTTCAGACAGCCGGATGGCCTCCCGGATATCCGACATGCGGATGTCGCCCGGGGCAACTTGTATGACCTCGTGTTCCACCCGGAGGTCACGCGTCACCCGGCGGGCATACGCGATGTCGTCGCTGCCGGGAGCCCCGATTGTGAACGCAACGCAGTCCGGATGCATCTCGCGTACGTGCAGTAGCGTTAGCGTGCTGTCGAGCCCGCCGGAGAGTACGACTCCCACCGTAAGATCCGTGTCGAGACGAACTCGAATGCTGTCCTGCAACGCGGCGCGCACTCGCCGTGCGGCCTCGCTGACGTCAGTGACAGGCTCGTCGCCGTCGCCGATGCTGAGCAGGTCGACGTATGCGGTGACCGCCGGATCCTGATCAGGACTTCCCCATCCGTGATGGCCCGGAGGCACTTCGTGGACTCGGCTGCCGAGGGGGACTAGCGCCTTCAGCTCTGATGCCGCGTACAGATGACCGCCGTGGCGAGACCAATAGAGCGGCTTTACGCCGAGCGGGTCGCGAGCCAGGTAGGCGCGCTCAGCGGCAATGTCAACGACGGCGAACGCGAACTCGCCGCGCAGGCGATCTACAGCGCGTTCTCCCCACTCAAGGAAGGCCTCCAGGATCACTTCGGTGTCGCTGTCACTCCGCAGCACGTGACCGAGGGTGGCGAGCTCCGATCGCAGCGAGCGGAAGTTGTAGACCTCGCCGTTATAGCAAACGGCCCAGCGGCCGTCCGGTGAGGTCCACGGCTGGATAGCCCGCTCCCGATCTACTATTTTCAGCCGCTGGGTGCCGAGTCGATGGCGGTCATCACAGAGCATCTCCCGCACTTCCCCGCGGGACGCGATCGAGTCAAGCATGGAGTCGAAAACCGCTGGGCTAGGGTCCGGCCCGACGATCAGCGCGATGCCGCACATCTCCAGAAGCCCTTCGGTGTTGCTATCGGACGCGCAACTGGGCGTCGTACGCGACCTGCAATTCGTCGCACGCAAGCGGATTGACGCACAAATGCCACGCCTGGCCCTCGTCGATCACGTTGAGCTGGCCCGCCTCCTGGCGCTCACAGAGAAGCCGGGCTAGCCGGTTGTCCGGGTCGAATCGACGAAACCAGAGCATTTCCACATCGCACGCGTAGCCAACGCAGTGCGAGCTTGGCAGTGCTGCGGTGTAGCCGAGGGAGCGGAGATGACGCTGGTGCTGCACGCTGCGTACCAGACTGTTCACCCAGAGACGCGGCGTACGCGGTGGCAGCGCGGCGGCCAGGTCGCGAGCGATCTGATTAACGACAGCGACAACCGCGGGCCGCGAACGCGTGAAGCGCAATCCGGCGGTGTGCGGACGGATCGCCGGGAACGCCTGGCGCTGCGCCCAGTCCTTGGCGCGGCCGGGCAGGCCGACCGGCTGAGCCCGGTACTGGAATTCGAGCAGCTTCGCCAGCCTGAGCGGCCTGAGATCTACCAATTCAATCGAGGACAGGACATCGGCGTCGGAGGCGAAAGGTGTCGTCTTGCCCCACCACACCGAATCGATCAGGGAAAGCAGAAAGATCCGCACGTACGCCGACAAGTCTCGTGCGGAGCTGCGCACGCTGGGCTGGTAGGTGCGGATCTCGTGGACCAGGCGGGAGCAGGCATCGTCGACTCCGCCATCGAGGCTCGAGAGGACGCCAGCAAACTCTGGCTGTCCCAGGCGCTTGACGAGAAGGGCCTCGGCGGCGAGCAGAGCGGATCGGCGCAGGTGGCCGCTGGCCTCCTGGACCAGGTCGTCAACTGCGGCCCGATAGCCAGCAAACCGGGAGGGCGAGTCGGATGTCTGGGCCGTGCCCCCCCGGATAAGGATTGGGCCCCCCGGCCCCAGACGCTCGGCCACTGCCATTGTCCTTCCGACCATCCGCAGCGGCAGCGAATCTTCGCCCCCGCGTGACACAAGTGCTGTCCGCATCAAGGTTTCTGACCGATATTGGGCGTAATAACCACAGTTCTAGTAACGTCTAGCGACCGTACCCTAACGCATAGTGACTAAACGGTTCGTGCGTTTACGGAACCCGGCACCGGCTCCGGCCTCATTTCCACGGCCCGCGAAATCGGCGCAGCGTTCGGCGGCTGAAATTCCGGTGCGCGGCACCGCGGTGCGGGCCGCCGTGACCTGCAAATATCAGCGACGATCTAGCGATGAGGGTGACAAGACTGGCTGAATGCTCCCGTAAACTGGCACACCTAACATGAGTGGCAGCAGTGCACGTGTTCCGGAGGTCCAGTCATGACGGCTGCACCCACCACCGCCCCCGCGCAGGGCTCGGGGGACATCCAGGACGCCGGTCACGTGGACGTCGTCATCGTGGGCGCCGGGGTCTCCGGTATCGGCGCCGCGCACAGCCTGCGGGACCAGTTGCCCGACCGGACCTTCGTCATCCTGGACGCCCAGGACAACCGCGGCGGGACCTGGTGGACGCATCGCTACCCGGGCGTCCGCTCCGACAGCGACCTATTCACCTACGGCTACCGGTTCAAGCCGTGGCGCGGACCGGCGATCGCTGCGGGCGAGGAGATCCTCGCCTACCTCGACGAAGTCATTGACGAAGATGATCTCGATCCGTACATCCGCTACCAGCACCGGGTCACCGCCGCCAGCTGGTCCACCGCGGATCGCCGGTGGACCGTCGAGGTCAGCCGGGGCGACACCGGACAGCAGCTGAGGTTCACTACCGGCTTCCTGTGGATGTGCCAGGGCTACTACAACCACGCCAAGCCTTACCGGCCCGAGTGGCCAGGCATGGACCGCTTCCGGGGCCTGATCCTGCATCCCCAGCGATGGCCCGAGGATCTCGACCTAGCAGGCAAGCGCATCGTCGTCATCGGCTCCGGCGCCACGGCCGCGACACTGATTCCGGCGATAGCCGAGACGGCCGAGCACGTGACGATGCTGCAGCGCTCCCCGTCCTACTTCTTCGCTCCGCCAGTCACGCACGAGCTTGCCATAACGTTGCGCGCCCTGGACATCCCGGCGGAGTGGACGCACGAGATCTTGCGCCGCCAGTACGTCTCGCAAATGGACATGCTGGCAAGGATGTCGGTCGAAGCGCCCGAGGAGCTGCACGCGTTCCTGATCGAGTCCATGCGCCCGCTGCTGCCCGAAGGCTTCGACGTCGATAAGCACTTCACGCCCCGTTACCGCCCGTGGCAGCAGCGCATCGCCGTCGTCCCCGACGGCGACCTGTTCGCCGCGCTGCGTGCGGGGACGGCATCAATCGTCACCGACACCATCGAGGCGTTCACCGAGCACGGCATCAAGGTCAGCTCAGGTGCGGAGCTCCCCGCTGACATCGTCGTCTCGGCCACCGGCTTCACGATGTCAGTCCTCGGTGACGTCGCGTTCACCGTCGATGGCCAACCAGTCGACTTCACCGAACGCGTGACGTGGCGTGGCATCATGATCGACGGCCTGCCGAACATGGCGTACGTCTTCGGCTACTTCCGGCACAGCTGGACCCTGCGGGTGGACCTGGTCACCGAACTGGTGAGCCGACTGCTGGCCAAGATGCAGGACGACGGCGCGACGATGGTGCTTCCCACGCTGCGACCACAGGACCGGAACATGGAGCTGCGGCCGTGGTGCGACCCGGAGAACTTCAACGCCGGCTATGTGATGCGCTCGCAGCACATCCTGTTCAAGCAGGGCGATCGCGAGCCGTGGACCCATCTGATGGAGCACGAGCAGGAGCGCGCGATGCTGCCCCAGGCGGACCTTGACGACGGAACGCTCGTCTACCGCTGACTCGGCGGTCCAGCGGGCAGGGCCGGCCGGTCATGGCCGGTGAAACGCCGCAGTACCCACAACCACAGTGCCCGCCACCTGCCGGCGCGGGCCGGGCGGGCGGAGAACGTGCCGCTGCCGACCCGGCCAAAGACATGCACTTGCAGCTCCACCGGAGCGTCCGTCTCGGCCGGCGGGATCACCCTAGCGGTGCCACTCTTCACGGTCAGGTCGTCCGCGTCTACCACGATGCCGGGACGGGTGATGAGCTTGAGGGTGCCGCTAGTGATCTGGGCCTCGATCCGAAGCTCCGGTACGGCGATCACCGCCTGCCGGAAGTCGAGCAGGACCGTGCCGCTGCGGACGTCAATCTCGATGCGTCGAGGCACCACCCAGGACCCGTCCCGCTTGGCGGTGCCGGAGCCGCACACAATGCGGACCAGCTCCCGCGCTGCGGCCGGGACAGCGACGGTCAGGTCGGCGAGCAGCGGCTCGAGGTCTGCCAGCGTGCGAGCCGTCAGCGCGGCCTCCAGCCGCTGATCCAGGTCCTCGGCACTGAGCCGACCATCGCCTGCGGCTGTCCTGAGCACCTCGACCACCCGGTCCCGGTCTGCATGCGAGGCCCGCAGTCCGGCTGGCGGGCCGGGCGAAGTCACGGCCGGAACTCCCGGCACCGACGCCAGGAACGCCGCTTCGACTTGATAGATCCGCTCCGGCCGGGTGAGGTCCTTGAGCTGGCGTGTCCCAAGCTCCCGCAGGCCCACGCCATCGGGCATCTCGTCTGACAGCAGCTCCGCGGCCGCCCCGGAGACTAGCACCTGGCCGCCAGCCGCGACCGCCAGCAGCCGCGCGGCCCGATTGACGGCTGGCCCGAAGTAGTCGCCGTCGCGCTCCTCGCAGACCCCGGTGTGCAGGCCCATCCGCACCACGATCGGCCGGCTGGTCGGCCACGACTCAGCGGCCAGTGTCCGCTGCGCGGCCAGTGCCGCGTCGAGCCCGGCACGGGCGGAAGAGAACGCCGCGCAGAACGAGTCGCCGGCAGTCTTGAAGACATAGCCGCCGGCCTGCTCGATCGTGTCGCGCAGGATCTCGTCGTGGCGGCGGAGTGCGGGCGCCATCGCGTCCCGGTCGGCCTCCCACAGCCGGGTGGAGCCTTCGACGTCGGTGAACAGCAGCGTTACCGTGCCCGACGGCGTGTTGCTCATGGCTGCCCCGCCCGCGGGGGGTGACGTCACCGGGACCACCTCCAGACCGCCGACCCCTTCGAAGTGTGCCGGCTGCCAGGGACACCCGGAAAGACCCCGCGTCGGCAACTCCGGCCACGGAGCGACGAGCTCGTCCCGGCAGCCGGCTTGCTTTCGGCCGCTACCATACCGTCGTGGCCAGGATCGAACGGGTAAAAGTTGCGGTTGCGGGTGTCGGTAACAATACGTCAGCGTTGGTGCAAGGGATCGCGTTCTACCGCCAGACAGGCAGCCTGGTGGGTATTCACCGGCCGGAAATCGATGGTCTCGGCGTGGGTGACATCGAGTTCGTAGCGGCTTTCGCGGTCTCGAAGGCAAAGGTCGGCAAGGATCTGACCGAGGCAATCTTCATGTCGCCCAATAACTTCCCGCGTCTTTGCTGCGAGCTGCCCCCGGGCGGATGTCCCGGTCACCGAGGGTCTCGTCGACGCGACTGAGGTACATCGGGTGGCAGCCGCACTGGCAGGGGCGGAGGTGCTGCTCTACTCGGCTCCGAGCGGTCGGCCGGAGACGGCCCGGGCTTATGCCGAGGCCGCGTGCAGAGCCGGTGTCGCCTTCATCAACACCACATCGGACGCGATAGCCCGCGACCAGAGGTGGCTCGATTGGGGGGGACCGAAGACTTCCGCAACCTGGCGGAGAATCCCAATACCAAAAAGCAGTCCAAGCTGAACGCGCTGTCGGCAGCTGACAATGTCCAGATAGCTCCGCTCGGGTACCTCTCGCAGCTGAAGTCGCAGAAGGTGGCGCACCTTAACCTGGAGGCCCAGGGCTGGGGTGAGACGGCGGTGAGCCTCGACGTGAAACTGAAGGTGCACGACCCGAGTGGTGCCGCCGGGGTCAACATTGATCTCATTCGCATCGCGGCGAGCGCGCTGCGAAACGGGACTAGTGGTTATCCTGCCGAGGCGACGCCGCTGCTGAAATCTCCACCGGGAACGGCGGTCTGACTGACCATGACCAGTGTGATGTCTCGCCGCGGCACGCTCGGCGGGTGGTGAGCCTCGCTCACTGGTTGCCGTACTCGTCGTGACGACGCCACCAGAAGCCAGTCTCGTTGCGGCCGAGCGGCGCCCGGTCGAGCCATTGATACATGCCCCACAGGATGTCCAGCCCGCGCGCGTACGTCGAGTAAGTGTGGTAGACGCTGCCGTCGGCGAGGGCGAAGGCACTCATGCCGGGCCCCTCCCGCCGGTAGGTTTCCCAGCTCGTGCCGACGATCGACTCGCTGAAAGCGTCGCGGGCGTCCGCTTCGGCCGCCGCCGGACGCAGATCCGCTGCACCGAAGTTGTACACAGCGGCGCCCGCTTCCCACTCCTGCCTGGTGTGCGCGACGCCGAAGTCGAAGTTGAAGTCGCTTCCGTAGGAGGAAGCCCACGGGAAGCTCCAGCCCATCCGCCGCTGATAGGCGCGGAGTTTGGCCAGCGGGGCCCGCGACACCGCGCAGAGCGTGACGTCGTGGCTGGCGAGATGGACCGCGGAGCCGTTGAAGCCGTCGGCGATCGCCGAGCAGGACGGGCATCCGGCCGTGTAGTCCGGTCCGAACATGAAGTGGTAGACGAGCAGCTGCGAGCGGCCGCGGAACAGTTCGGCGAGCGACCCCGTTCCCTCCTCGGTCTCGAAGCGATAATCCTTGTCGACCCGGACCCACGGCAGTTCCTGACGGCGCCGGGATAGCTCGTCGCCGCGCCGGGTCAGTTCCTTCTCCGCCTGGAGCAACTCCAGCCGTGCGGTAAGCCACTCCTCGCGCGTCCCTGTCTTGTGCCTGAGCATTGCGTCCCCTCGGTTGTTTCGGTCTTGCTCTTCGGTTCTGCGGCGATTTCCGTCATGCGGATCCGCGAGCATGCTGGTCAAGGTGATCCGTCAGGGCCTCGAGCCGACCGTCCCAGTCCCGAGCCAGCGCGGCGAGGAACTGCTGCGCCACTTGCATGGGCGCGGAGCGCAGCTGGTACCGCACCCGGCGCCGTTCGCCCGGCTCGGCCGTCAGCAGGCCGGCATCGGCCAGCAGCGCCAGGTGCTTGGCGATCGCCTGACGGGTGATCGGCAGCAGGACGGCCAGGTCCGTGGCGGTGGCCGGCCCCCCCGAGGCCAGCGCTGCCAGGATGGCGCGCCGGCTCGGGTCGGCCAGGGCGACGAAGACCTGCTCGGCGGTCGCCTCGATGTCAGGCGGCGGCATCGAGGTAGTCGACGAGCTCGCCCAGTTCGCTAGCCCACCCTCGGGTGTTGCCGTCGTAGGCCGTGCGGTAGGCGTCCTCGGGAAGCTGCGCGAAACCTGACTCGACCATGGTCAGCCGAGTGCCCGCGCCAGCCGGCGCCAGCGTGAACTCAACGTAGGTTCGGCGCGGATCGTCCGCAGGCAGCCCGTAAATGTGCCAGCTGAAGCCGAAAACCGTCGGCTCCTCCACTCGTTCCACCCGCATGTCGGCGGTGTGGCCGCTGTCCCACTTCATCGAGGCGGACCCGCCCGGCCGCAGGTCGATCGTGGCCTCCTTGCCGAACCAGGCGCTGAGCCCCTCGGCCGTGGTGAGCGCCGCCCACACCCGGGTCGGCGGGTGAGCGATCTCGACGGTTCGCTCGATGCGATCAGGGAACGCCATGACTGCCTCCATCACCTATATGGCAACTGACTAGTTGCGATAATATGGCAACCAGCAGGTTGCGTCAAGCGAGCTTGAGCCCGAGCCACGGCTAGGGTGCCGGGCAGACTGCGGGCGCCCCGCGCGGGCCGGGCCGTTAGGATTTGGCGGGGCGGCGGATTCGCATGGAGGTTGACAGAATGGCTGATATCGAGCGGCGTGAGCTCGGCCGCACTGGACTGGCCGTCACGACCCTCGGATTCGGCGCGATGGAACTGCGCGGCAGTCAGGGCGGCCCGCAGATCGACGATGCCGACGCTGGCCGGCTGCTCAATACGGTGCTGGATGAGGGCATCAACTTCATCGACACCTCGATCGACTACGGCCGCAGCGAGGAGCTGATCGGCAAGTCCATCAGCCATCGGCGGTCGGAGTACGTGCTGGCCTCGAAATGCGGATGCGTGCCGGGTGCGGCTATGGGCGCCGAGCACGTGCACACCGCTGCCAACATCCGGGCCGGGGTGGAGAGCAGCCTGCGCAGGCTGGGCACGGACCATCTCGACCTTGTGCAGTTCCACCGCAGCTTGACGCGCGAGGAGTTCGAGGCGGATGGCGCGCTCGCCGAGGCGCTGACGCTACGCGACGAGGGCAAGGTCCGCTTCGTGGGAGTGTCCGCTCTCCTGCCCACCCTGGACGAGCAGATCGACATGGGCGTGTTCGACGCATTCCAGGTTCCGTACTCAGCCCTGCAGCGCGAGCACGAGCAGGTCCTGAACCGAGCATCGGATGGGGGCGCGGGCATCATTATCCGCGGCGGCGTTGCCCGCGGAGCACCCGACGACTGGGCCGCGCGCAGGTATTACATGGTGTCGACCGAGACCATGCGCGATTACTGGGACAACGCGAAGCTCGACGAACTGCTTGATGGCATGAGCCGGACCGCGTTCTTGCTCCGCTTCACACTCTCGCATCCGGCGCTGGACACAACCATCGTCGGCACCAGCAGCATGGAGCATCTGCGCGACAACCTGACCGCCGCCGCACGCGGTCCGCTGCCTGACGAGATCATCGCCGAGGCCAAAGCCCGGCTGACCGCGGCCGGGGCAGTGCCGGGGCCGTAGCGCGCGCGCCGGCTGAGGCCGTCGTGACCTCGGCGCGCGCACGTGCCGTAGAAACGCGGCCGGGCAGGTGACAGGGTGGCGACATGACAACCGATGAGCGCGACCGGCTAAGCGCCTTTGCGCTCCGAGTCTGGGGCTACAAGCAGGGCGAGCTGGTCTCGCTGATGATTCACCTGGGTGATCGCCTGGGCCTCTACCGGGCGATGACGGGACAGGGTCAGATGACCGCCGCCGAGCTTGCCGCCGCCACCGGTCTGCAGGAGCGCTGGCTGCTGGAGTGGCTCCGCGGCCAGGGCGCAGCCGGCCTGATCGGCACCGACGACGGCGAGACGTTCGAGCTGAGCGCGGAGGCCGTCGCGGTGCTGGCGGACAACCGCCAGAGTCTCTGGTTCGCGGCTGGCGCGTTTCCTGGCGGCGCCGCTCCGCCGGACGTGGTGGACCGGCTGGTCGATGCCTTCGGTTCGGGGATCGGCCTGACCTTTGACGATCGCGGCCCGGCGGCCGCGCAAGCGGTGGAGCGGATGACCGAGCCGTGGACCAGGCTCGCCCTGGTGCCGGTGATCTTGCCCGCGCTGGACGGCGTGGCCGATCGGCTGGACGCCGGTGCGCTGGTGGCTGACGTTGGGTGCGGATCTGGGGTGGCTGTCTGCGCGATGGCCGCCGCATTCCCGGCGTCACGGTTCGACGGACTCGACCCTTCGCAGCACGCGATCCGCCGGGCTCGCGGCAAGGCTGCCGAGAGCGGGCTGGAGAACGTGGAATTCCGGACGGCCAGGGCGGAGGATCTGCCGGACAAGAACCGCTATGACCTTGTCCTTACCCTTGACTGCATCCACGACATGCCGCACCCGGCACGGGCGATGGCCGCCATCCGCCGGGCGATCCGGCCAGACGGCACGTGGCTGATCAAGGACATCCGGACGAGTCCGTCCTGGACGGGCAACCTCCGCAATCCGATGCTTGCCCTGATGTACGGGCTGTCGGTAACCGGCTGCATGTCGTCAGGCCTGTCCGAGCCTGGCGGAGCCGGGCTCGGGACACTCGGCTTTCACCCCGAGCTGGCCGAGCGGATGTGCCGGGACGCCGGTTTCTCTCGCTTTGCTCAGCATGACTTCGATGATCCGCGAAACCTGTATTACGAGGTTCGCCCGTGACTGCGTGCCGCTGACCACGCGACGCGGTACGGGGATCTGCCACTCGCGGACGTCGACGCTGCGCTCCGCCGGAGGGCGAGGGCCACGACGAACGGCCACACGCCCTGGGCCGATGACGTCAGGCGCTCGATCAGGCCGAGGTCGCCACCACCCTGGGTAGCGACCAGGAGCCAGCCGCACAAGGCAGCGAAAACGGCGGTCACCGCAATGCCGGCGTAGATGCCCAGGCTCCATGGCCGCGCTGGCGTGCGCCGCGCGGCAACGACGGGCCATATCGCCGTCGTGAGCACGCAGCCCACGGCGAAGATCAGGTGCTGCGGCGTCGGGCCGGTGGCGGGCTCCGGCGAGGCGGCGACCCCGATAGTGGATATGCCAGTCAGTACGAGCAGGATCCGGGCCGGCGCCCGAACGCCGGACAACCCCGCGCCAGTGGCGATCTGAGAGCACCCCACCAGAAGGAATGCTGCGGTCATCACCCACCGGTCGGTGCCAGTGGCGCCGGCCAGGATGCTCATGGTCTGCCGCAGGGGGCTGTAGGAGGCCGGCTGCAGTGCACCCGCGACCAGCCACCCACCGACGAGCAGCGTGGGGGAGAAGAAGGCAGAAACCACCACCCAGCCAGGAACCGGCCGACTGACACTTGCCCGCCATTGGGCTGATTCGTCAGGGAGCGGCACAGCGACCAGCCGCGCCGCGCTGGCGCCGGAGCTTGCCGGGCCGGGATGGACAACCTGTTGTGCGGACCGGTTGCGCGCGAGGTCTGGACGCGCAAGCTGAGTCATGGCGCCTCCATCAGCCACATTGACTCGAAGCTGCCGGGGCGCTACATGCCCTCTGACCAGGATGACGATGACAAAGAACGCGACATGACCGGGAACGGCAGGTACGTGTCCTTTGCTGAGGGCCCCCTGGCGACAGCCTAGGCAGTGCTCAAGAGACAGCACACCAAAGAGCCACCGCATTCCCTGCTGGCAGCAGATTGCTGAGGCTCAGCCCAGCGCCCGGTCGAGGTTGAAGGCCGCGCTGATCAGCGCCGGGTGGGTCAGTGCCAGGGCGGACAACCACCGGGGGGTCGGTCGGCGATATGAACTTGACCAGCGGCATCATCAGCACCGCAGCGTCCAGAACGGCCGCACCTTCATAGTGGGCGAACGCATTGCGGGCTGGTGACATTGCTGAGCCCGACGCCGCCGATCAGCCCGTCGTCTCGCGCTTTCACCATGGCGGCGAGCTGGTCGTCGAACCGCTGGCCGGGCTCGGCGGCGTCCATCAGCCGCAAGTTGACCGCAGCGAGATGGCCGACGTCCAGACTGCGCAGGTTGTCCTCGATTCCCCGCCTGAGCTGGGCCGGCTCGTCGTACCGCAGCACTCCGCCCGACTCGTCGACCACCCACCGCGCTCGTTCGGTCTGACCGGGCCCAAGGCGCTGGTAGGCCTTGTCCAGCACGCGCATGCGGTCCGCGTAGGCCAGGCCCCGGAGCCTATCTCTGGTGAAGATTGGTACCGACAGCCAGGCGCGCTGAGCTTCGGCGCTGTCGTGATGGGTGACTTCAGTAACCTGCTCGACGTCGAGGCCTGCGGCCGCCAGGAAGCGGCCGATCGACTCCCTGGTCAGTCGCTGCCTGACCCGTCCGGGCGCTCCGTCGGCTGGCGCCCAGCCATAGTCGCGCTCGGCGATCGCGAGCATTTCCGCCAGGAGCCGCGGATACCGGTCACGCGACTCGTAATCGTCACTATCGCCGAGGAAGTCGACCGGCACGTTGAACGCGAAGCGACCGCCGGCCTTCAGCACGGCGCGCACGGCCTTCCCGGCGGCGGCGAAATCGGTCTGCCAGATGGCGGAATTGCAGATGACGGCATTGACCGGCTCGGTCATATACCGGTCGACGCTCTCGGCGGGCGCCTGAATCCAGCTGACGCGAGGGTCGGTAATGGAGCTGGCGGCCACCCCGAGCATGGCCGCCGACTTATCAGCGCCGGTCACCCTGCCGTCTGGCCCAAGAACCGCCAGGATCTCGCGGGTCGCGGCACCGGTCCGCAGGCCAGGTCGAGAACGGTGGCGTCAGCGACACCGGCAGCCGCCGATGGCAGGGCCAACTCAATGAGGTCCCGGCTGGTCTCCCGGTAGCCCGGGTACTCGCGCGCGTACGCGTCATAGCGGCGGGGATTGTCGTCGTAACCCCAGCTATCATCGGCCGGCGTAGGGAGCCTCTCCATAACCCATTTCAGCACGTGACGGCTGCTAGCCGACAATATCTGCAGACGACACGACCGATGATCTCGAGTAGGGCTGAGCGAATGTCTGAGCGCGACGAGCTGATGCCACTCCGGCAGCGGTGCACCAGGTCGATCCAGGGCCACGGGCTGGCCACCGCGGCCTCGATGCTGGCCACCATTCCGGCCGATACCACGATGGACAACTACGGCCACGGCGGTGTGGTTGCCGACCTGGAGGCCGAGATCTGCCGAGTGCTGGGCAAACCGGCGGCCACGTTCCTTCCCTCCGGGGTTATGGGACAGCAGGCGGTACTCCGGGTGCACGCGGACGCGCGGCATCGCCGGACCGTCATCTTTCACCCGATGTGCCATCTCGAGCAGCATGAGGAGCAGGGATACCAGCGGCTGCACGGGCTCATCGGCCGGCCGGCGGGGCAGCGTGATCGGCTCATCACGATGGACGACCTGTCAGCCATCGCTGAGCCGCCCGCCGCGTTGCTGCTTGAGCTGCCGCAACGTGATATCGGCGGCCAGCAGCCAGCGTGGGACGATCTGGCTGCGCAGGTCGGGTGGGCCCGCGAACGCGGTGCCGCCGCGCACCTGGACGGAGCGCGGCTGTGGGAGTCGTCGGCCGGGTACGGACGGTCACCGGCGGAGATTTCGGCGCTTTTCGACACGGTCTACGTGTCCTTCTACAAGGGGATCGGTGCGCTCCCTGGCTGCTGCGTTGCCGGGCCCGAGGACGTCATCGAGCAGGTCCGGGAATGGCGGCGGCGGATGGGTGGCACGCTGCACGGCCTGTGGCCGAGTGCGGCGTCCGCGCTGACCCTGCTCGCCGAGCGGCTGCCCAAGTTCCCCGGGTACCTCGACCATGGCCAGGCGATCGCGGCCGGGCTCTCCGGCATACCCGGCATCACGGTGGTCCCGGATCCGCCTCAGGTGCCGATGATGCACCTGCTGCTGACGGTGGCCAAGGACGACTACACCAACGCGGCCCGTCGCCTCGCGGAAGACCAGGGCATCTGGGCCTCCCCGTTCTGCATGCCGACCGGGGATCCCGCCGTGCAACGGCTGGAATTCTCGGTGGGCGACGCCACGCTGGAGTTCACGCCGGCGGCGGTCGCTGAGATCTTCGCCGGACTCATTGGCCGCTGACGGTCGGTCCGCTCGCCCGCCGCTCGCCCGCCGCCTGCCGCCGTCAGCCGGGTTGTGGCAGCGGGTTCAGAGCCGCTGGCGGAACCAGTCCAGGATCAGTTGGGCGCGCATAATCCGGTGCTGAGGTGAGCCGCCGCGGCTGAGCTCGTGATTCTCGGCCGGGAACCTGGCCATCACCGGATCGCGGCCCAGCAGCCGCAAGGCGACGAACAGTTCCTCTGCCTGGGCGATCGGGCAGCGCAGATCGTCTTCGGAATGCAGGATCAGCAGCGGCGTCGTGATGTCCTTGACATACGTGACCGGTGAGTGCCGGGCGTAGGCCTCCGGAGCCGATAGATGATCGCGCCCGATATAGCTGCGCAAGAATCCCGCGATGTCGGCGCTGTGCTCCATCGTGGTCAGGTTGTTGCAGGCCCGTTCCGAGCATGCCGCCTTGAACCGGTCGGTGTGTCCGACCGCCCAGGAGGTCATGTATCCGCCGTAAGAGCCACCGACGATGCCCAGCCGGGCCGGGTCGATCCAGTCGAAGCTCCGGCAGGCGGTTTCGACGCAGGCCATCACGTCCTCGAAGTCCACGCCGCCCCATCCGGTGCCAGGATCGCTCTCGCATTCGGGCCAGCGCACCGCCCGGCCCCACTGCTCGCTGTACCCGGAACTTCCGCGCGGGTTGGAGTACAGGACACCGAAGCCGGCGGCGGCCTCGAGCTGGAACTCATCCATGAACCGGTTGCCGTACTGCGTGAACGGTCCGCCGTGAACGTTCAGCAGCGTCGGGTATTTCTCGCCCGGCCGTGCTCCGGCCGGCGGCATTGCCCAGCACTCCACCTCATTGCCATCCGCGGAGCGGGCGATGAACCGCTGCGGAGAGCCGAGGCCGATCGCGTCGGCGAACGGCTGCGTCAGCGTGGTGAGCGCGTGCTCATGGATCTCCCCGTTCTGCGGGTTCGCCGCGCTGAGGCTCTTGACGAGCAACTCGCCCGTGCTGGTGGGCGTGCCAGCGACGAACGCCAGCGTTCCGGCGGCCCAGTCCCAGTCGGACACCCAGCGGTCGCCGCCGACGACGACCTGTGGCTTCTCTGTCCCGTCGGCCTTCGCCTGGTAGAGGTGGACGTTACCGCTGTCTTCGGCGGAGAACAGCAGACGATCCCCGATCCAGGTCGGACTCACGGGCAGGCCAAGCAGCTGGCAGTTCCGGTCGAGACTCGTGGTCAGGACTCGTTGCTGTCGTGAACTCAGCTCGAGGACACCGACCTGCCGGTGGCGCGGGTTCTCCAGCGGGGTGCTGTTGACGTAGTAGGCCAGGCGCTGCCCGTCGGGTGACCACGACGGGCGCGCGTACACCGATCCTGCGTCGGTCAGACGCTCCGGCTCAGCCGTCCCGTCGACCGGGACTAGCCAGAGATCGTTGGCAAGGTCGAGGTCCCAGGTGTCGTGGCGCGCCGAGGTGAAAGCGATCGTGCGGCTATCAGGCGACCAGGCCAGGCCATCCGCCTGGAATGGCCCCGGCGTCACGGTCCGTGGCGCCGCGGAGCCGTCAGCCGGCACCACGAAGACCCGGTTCGGGCGATCGATCGTCCAGCCGGCCGCGTTCAGGCGATAAATCAGCCGGGTTATCCGGCGGGGCGGCATGTCCTTGGCCTCACGCGGCTGCCCGGGCTTGCCGTACTGCTCGACGTCGGGGTCGCGCGCCACGAATGCGAGCTGGCTGCCGTCCGGCGACCAGGCCAGCTCGGTGACCGGGCCATGCCAGGAGCACACGACAATGCGCTCACCCGCGCTGGCGACCGGCAGGACGCAGATCTCCGACGGGCTAGGCCCCGGCTGAGCCGAGACGAAGGCCAGCCGCCGGCCGTCGGGCGACCAGCGCGGCAGGATCTCGTGCCCATGGCCGGTGATGGGCTCCGGCCGACCGTCCATCGAGTCGGCCGGAGCCAGCCAGATCCGGTGTCGGTACGTGTTCGACTCGAGGTCGGGGTCGCTGACGGTGAACGCGATAACTGATCCCGTCGGGGACACCTGCGGATCCGCCAGCTGGCGAAGTCTCGCGATGTCTTCGGGAACCATGAGTGCCGGCGTGCCTGTCGTCGCTGTCATGTGCCGCCTCTCGCATCGGCCAGGGGGTGAGCTACCGGGGTGAAGCTACCGGGGTGATCTAAAGAGCAGGGGTGATCAGATACTTCGATCCGGTGGCCTGCCGGGCGCAGTCGCTGATGGCGTCGGGCTGGAGGGCACCGGCCAGCGATACCTGGCTGGTGTAGCTGCTCGCGAACGTGGTGGTGAGCTCTGCCGCGACCCGTCTCCGCAGCCGGTCCCTGCCATCGGGACCGATCTTTTGCAGGAACGGCGTAAGCAGCCAGCCTCCGACGCCCCAGGCCATGCCGAAAGTGCGGGTCAGCTCGGTTGGCCGCCGGTCGAGCGATCCGTAGATATAGACCTGCTTGTGAACCGAGGAGCCGTAACGGCTGTATCCCTGGGCCGTGGCACTCGCTGCCGCTTCCATGCAGGTCAGAATCTGACTGGCTAGCCTGCCGCCGCCGGTGGCGTCGAAGGCCAGGGTGGCGCCGGTTGCCTTCAGGGCAGCGATCAGGTCGTCCATGAATGCCGGGGACGACGAATTGCAGACGTGGCTGGCGCCTGCCGATCTGAGCAGTTCCTCGTGCTCGTGCCTGCGAACGATGTTGACGAGAGGGATCTGCTCAGTTAGGCACACGCGGTTGAGCATCTGGCCCAGGTTGGAGGCGGCTGCAGTGTGCACCAGGCCGGCGTGACCTTCCAGCCGCATCGTTTCGACCATCCCGAGCGCAGTCATCGGGTTCACGAAGGCAGACGCCCCGTCGCGAGCCAGGGTACCTTCGGGCAACTCCAGGCACAGCGATGCGTTGACGCAGCGGTATTGCGTGTACATGGCGCCGCCGGCCACAGCCACCAGCTTGCCGAGCAGAGCCGCTGCGACCTCTGACGAGCCAGCGGCCACAACCGTGCCCGCACCCTCGTTGCCTACCGGCATCGGAGTGCCAACCCGTCCGGTGGCAGCGCGCATGGCAGCATCGGACAGCGGCATCGTCACAACGGGCCGGTCGGCCGATCCGCTGAACGCCGCGGCGGTCACATCAGCGCCAGCCAGCAGCAGGCCAAGATCCGACGGGTTGATCGGCGCTGCCTCGACCCGCACGATCACTTCAGCCGGACCGGGCTGCGGCACCTCGACATATTCCAGGTACAGCTCGACCGTCTCATCGGCCGTCACCCGCGACCGCAACTGCAACGCTGTGGCTGGTACCTGTGGCAGCATCGAAAGCCCCTTTGTCCCGGCATGGCACTGCGGTGATGCTAACCGACAACGATCAGGAGCCGCTGCCGCTGCAGCTGTCGCGGTGGACCTCGCCGCCGCCGGGCCCGTGGGGCTACGGACGGGGCTACGGACGGGTGGCAGCTGTCCCGACGGCGGACAGCGCCGCGCGGAGCTCCTTGCGGGAATCAACTCGGCGGATGAGGAATCGCAGGGCGCGGCTGGCCACCGGACACGAGGATCGACCGTGCCGTCAGCGGATATTCTGGGGGACATGGATAGCCGGGCGAGCGACAAGATCCCCGGAGCCAGGGTGCGCGTCAACCGGCGCCTGCCAGCCGCGCCTGCGTCAAGTGCCAGGCCACGGGAGTGGCTGGCGCTAGCTGGCGGAGCTGTCCAGGAAGCGAGGACCGAGGGGACTGCTCTTGCTCTCGTCGGACAGCCGCTGCCGTATCAGCCGGGTCGCGCCGAGCGGCGCAGCGGGGTGCCCGCCGAGGTCATCACCTCGGACCACGTACCTAACTTCTGTACCTGTTCGTGGGCGTATTCCCAGGGGAAGCTGACCTTGAAGCACTACAACGCAGCATGCTCGGTGCACCCAGACATCCTTGGCCGCTAACGCTGCAAAGCAGTGTGGTATCACCGGTGATACCATCAGGAAATGGCGATGACGTTGCGGCTCACCGACCACGAGGCGCGGGCTCTGCGCCGACGGGCGGAGCTTGAAGGCAGGCCAATGCAAGAAGTGGCGCGGCAGGCGATCCGCGAGTACGTCGAGGGCCATAGCCGTGCCGAACTGCTCGACCGCGTCCTGGATGAGGAATTGCCCCGGTACGCCGAAGCGCTGGAGCGGCTTGGGCAGTGATCTACCTGACGCTGCCGGAGTTACTGCACGTTGCGCAGCGGGTCCTCGGTGGCGAGCCGCCGGTTCGGGACATCGGATTGCTGGAGTCAGCGCTGGCGCGCCCGCAAGCAACTGCGTTCGGCTCGGACGCCTACCGGGATCTGGATGCCAAGGCCGCTGCACTGCTGCATTCGCTTGCCCGTAACCACGCCCTGATCGACGGCAATAAGAGACTGGCCCTTGCCGGTGTCATCGCCTTCTACGGCGTCAACGGCCGTCGCCTGACGCTGACCAACGACGAGGCCTACCACCTGGTCATGGCCGTGGCAGACGGAACGCTTGACAACGTCGGCGAGATCGCCGCCCGGCTGGTCCGCGCCACTAGGCCCTGGTGACAGCGTCCGGTGGCAAGCGTCAGGATGTACCGGTGACAGCTAATGTGATCACCCTTCCTGACGGCCGGCGGCTGTGCTGGCATGAGTTCGGTGATCGGGATGGGTCGCCGGTTCTGTACACGGCGGGCACACCGGTATCGGGCCTGGCCGGAGCCTCGTATGACCAGTCGGCCCGAAGGGCCGGGCTGCGCTGGATCTCGCCCGACAAGCCCGGCTACGGCGGCTCCGACTATCACTGGAAGCGCAGCCTCATCAGCTGGGCTGATGACCTGGCCGCGCTGGCGGGCCATCTCGGCCTGGATCGGTTCGCGCTGGCGGGCGAGTCCGGCGGTGGTCCGTTCACGCTGGCCGCTGCGCATCGGCTCGCCGGCCGGGTAAGCGTTGTCGCCCTTATCGCGTCGGCGGGCGGGCTGCCCAGCCGGGCCGAGCGAGCGGGCATGCAGCGAAGGATCCGGTTGTACCTCTGGCTCACCAGGAATGCGCCCGCGCTCAACGCGGTGCCGCTCACGGCGATGAGGTGGTCGCTGGCCAGCCCGGCCAGGCGGGAGCGGTCGCTGCGGCGCGAGCTGGCCACCGCGCCGCAGGCCAGGCATGACGGCCTGCGGATCGAATTCGAGGCCGTCGCTGACGCGCTCCGGCACGGGACACGTGCCACGGTGCAGGAACTCGCCTTGCTCAGGCCGCCGTGGCCGTTCCCGCTCAGCGAGATCACAACGTCGGTGCACCTGTGGCACGGCACCCTTGACACTAACGTGCCGATCGCCATCGCGCGCCGCCTCGCGCACGAGCTTCCGGACGCCAGCCTGCACGTTGGCGAGTCCTCTGACCACGACATCGGCCACGACCGCAGCGACGAGATCACAGCTGTGCTGGCCGCCCACGCCAGATAAATTCGAGATCCGGCCAGGTGCCTTCCCGAGCGCGAGCAGTGATCTGAGGAGATCTTCCGGCCCATGCCGAGTGGTCACTGCTGACTCGAGTCCGCCGCGGCAATGAGCTCCAGGATCCGGGCGGGCGGCAGGTGTTGCTCGTAGATCCGCACGCCGAAGGGCGACAGCGCGTCCTCGATCGCGTTCACCACCGTGGGCGGCGCGACGATCATGCCGCCCTCGCCCACGCCGCGGAAGTTGACGTCTGCGTCAAGCGGCACGGTCTCGAGGTGCTCGATTTCGATCCGGGGAATGTCACAGGCGGTAGGAAGCAGGTAGTCCATGAACGTAGCTGACCGGAAGTTGCCGTCCTCGTCGTAGGCCGATCGCTCGAGCAGCACAGCGCCGATGCCCTGCGCGATACCACCTCGGATCTGGCCTTCGACCACGGCCGGGTTGATAAGCGCACCGCAGTCCTCCACGGCGACATACCGCTCTACCCTCACAAGGCCTGTCTCGACATCGACTTCGACGATGGCGCAGTGGCTGCCACCGGACCACCCGCCTTCGCCGCCGTCGTACGCGGCTTCTACTTCGAGCCGGGCGTCCACACCGGGCCCGAACTCGCCCGATGCCGCCCGCCGTGCCACCTCGGTGACGGGAATCGCACTCGCGGGATCGCCGCGCACCCAGATGTTCCCGTCGGTGATCAGCAGGTCCTGAGCGCTCGCCTCGATGAGATTCGACGCGAATTCGAGCACCTTCACCTTGAGCTGGCGGGCGCCGTGCAGGGCCACGCCCCCGGTCATGGTGGCAGACCGGCTGCCACCGGTCAGTCCGAACGGGACGACGTCGGTGTCGCCGACGACGACGCGGATCTGCTCGAACGGGACGCCGAACTCGTCGGCTGCGATCTGGGCGAGGGTCGTCTGATGGCCCTGGCCGTGTGGCATCTGGCCGGTGAACAGCGCGACCATGCCGTCTTCCTCGAGCCGGAGGCGCATGGATTCCAGGCCCATCGGGCCGCTAGGCCCGTCGGTCGAGCGCGGGCCGGGAGCCGCCTCGATGAACGTGGCCACACCGATTCCCAGGTAACGACCGCGGGCTCGTGCCTCGGCCTGGCGGCGCCGGAACGCCGGGATGTCCGCGAGCTGCGCGATCCGATCGAGTGACTCCCTCGTGGTGACGCCGACTAGCGGCCGCCCCGTGATCATCATGGCCGGGGGATCGGTGCGCGGGGCGGCGTTACGGAGCCGGATCTCGAGCGGATCGAGGCCGAGGTCCCTGGCGATGAGGTCGAGGACGCGCTCCCGCACGAAGGTCTCGGATGCCCACGGGCCGCGGTAGGCGACATACGTCGCCTTGTTGGTCGTGACCGCGGTCGACTCGAAGCCAAGCGCCGCGATCTTGTAGGGACCGGGCAGCATCTCCTCCATGATGTCGGGCACCATGGCGCCCATGCCCGGGTACGAGCCGGTGTCGACGACCGCCTTGACATCCAGCCCGAGCAGGTCGCCATCGTTGCTGACGGCGGCCCGGGCGTCGAAGCTCTCCTCGCGAGCTTGCCCCGACGCAGTGAGGTTCTCGCCGCGATCCTCGACCCACTTGACCGGCCTGCCGAGGTCACGTGAGGCAGCCGCAACCGCGAGTTCCTCCCGTGAAGCACCGATCTTCAGGCCGAACGAGCCGCCGATATCGCCGGCCAGGACACGTACCTTGCCGTGTTCCATGCCCAGCCGCATGGCGACGGCGATCTTGCTGACGTGAACGCTCTGCGTCGCGGCGTGCATCGTCATGACGCCCAGGTCGGCGTCGTAGCTCGCGACACAACCGCGTCCCTCCATGGGAACGTTCTGGTGCCGGTGCACGTCGATATGGAAGTTCATGACGCGGTCAGCATCCGCGAACGTAGCGGATACGTCGCCGAACTCTTTGCGCGAGTGGGGGCGGGCGATGTTGTCACCCAGATTGGCGAACAGCGGCGGGCTGCCCGGATCGAGCGCGACGGCGGCGTTCGGGACCGGAGGCAGGTCGCCGTACTCCACCTCCACCAGTTCGCAGCCGTCTTCGGCGAGGTAACGGTTCTCGGCGATGACGATGGCCACCGGGTCGCCAACGAACCGTACCTTGTCGGTCGCAAGCAGGGTGAACTCCGGGGTGGGCCCCGTCCAGCCCATGAGAGCCATCAGCGCGTCCGGACCGGGGACCGTCATCGCTTCTAGTTCCGCTCCCGTGAATGCCGCGACGACGCCAGCCAGAGCTCGCGCAGCGGAGACGTCGATCGAGAGCACCCGGGCGTGCGCCACCGGAGAGCGCACAAACGCGGCGTGCAGCATCCGGGGCAGCTTGATGTCGTCGACGTACTGACCTGCGCCCGTCAGGATGCGCGGGTCCTCTGAACGCTTGATGCTGGCGCCGGTGTAGCGCTCCGCCGCAATTGCCGCCATGATCGCTCCCTCGCTCAGCCCTGGTGGTCGCGCTCGGCAGCCAGCAGGACGCCGTCGATGATGCTCTGGTAGCCGGTGCACCGGCAGATATTGCCCGATAGCGCCTCGCGGATCTGCTGCTCGTCGGCATCAGGGTGGGCGCGCAGGAACGCGGTCGCCTGCATGACGAACCCAGGCGTGCAGAAGCCGCACTGGAAGCTATGCGAATCCCACATCGCCTGCTGCAGGCTGCCGAGCTCGCCGTCCGGCGCCAGCCCCTCGACGGTCGTGATCTCGGTGCCGGTCGCCTGGATGGCCAGCATCAGGCAGGAGCGGACCGCCCGGCCATCGACGATTACGGTGCATGCACCGCACACTCCGTGCTCGCACCCGATGTGGGTGCCGGTGAGGTCGAGGTCCTCGCGCAGGAAGTCCGCGAGCGTCCTGCGCGGCTCTGCTGAGCCCGTGCGGGTCGTTCCGTTGATCCTCAGGGTGATGTCCACGATCGGTCACTGCCTCTCGTCGGCGTCGTGCACCGCTGCCTGCAAACCGCGGCGTACCAGTGTGGCCGCCACCTTCTTGCGGTAAGCCGACGTTCCATGCAGGTCGGCTGGCGGATCGATCTCGTCGGTCGCCCGGCGGGCCGCCGCATCGAAGAGTTCAGCCGATGGCCGCTGGCCGACGAGAAGAATCTCCGCCTCGGCTGCCCGTACCGGCACATCAGAGATGCCGGCAAACGCCAGCCGGGCATCGCTGATCGCGCCGTCGGAAAGGGTCAGCGACGTTGCCAGGCCAACAATCGCGAAGTCGCCATGGCGGCGCGCGACCTCCTGGAAGCTGATTCCGGTGCCTGGCCTCGCCGTTGGGAAGCGGACCTCAACGAGGAGCTCGTCGGGACGTCGTGCGGTCGTGAGGTAACCCTCGAACCACTCAGCCGCCGGGATAACCCGTTCGCCTGACGTGCTGCGTACTACGAATTCGGCGTCAAGGGCTAGGGCTACGGCCGGCAGTTCCGCCGCCGGATCGGCGTGCGCCAGGCTGCCCCCGATCGTGCCGCGGCTGCGGATCGCCTCATGACCGATCAGCGGGAGAGCGGCCGACAGCAGCGGCACGGTGTCGGCGATGGTCGTGGAGTTCTCCGCGACGTACTCCCGCGTCATGGCGCCGATCGTCACGGTGCCGTCTGCCGCCGACACCCCGGACAGCTCAGCTATGCCGTTAATGTCGATGAGCACCGCCGGGCGGGCCAGCCGCAGCGCCAGCAGCGGGATCAGGCTCTGGCCGCCGGCGAGCACGCTCGCCTCGTCGAGCTGCCGCGCCAGCAGATCCAGAGCCTCGGAGATGGTTTCAGGCGCCTCGTAGTCAACGGGAGGGAGTTTCATAGGCGGCCTTTCGATCCAGCGGCGGCGGTTGGACACCGTTCCAGCCACTCAGCCTGCCCTGCCAGCCCATGCGACGCAACCGCCGCCGCAACAGCCACTCATCGCAGTCGCTGGACTCATCACGCGATCGACACCGGGAGTTGCCCGCTGCAATTAGCCTGGTCATTGGCACGTCACTGACCAGGAAGATCGCTACCGTGACGTGGTGCTCGGAGCGGGCTGGACGCAAGTGGTGGCCCTCGCGGCCGCGTTCGTCATCGCGGTCCTGGCCACGCCCGCGGGGGTCTCGGGGGCTGTGCTGCTGCTGCCATTTCAGGTCAGCGTGCTGGGCACGCCGAGCCCGGCGGTCACGCCGACCAACCTGCTCTACAACGTGGTAGCCACTCCGGGCGCGTTGTACCGGTACTGGCGCCAGGGACAGACCGGCGGCAGGCTCGCCCTGATACTCATCGCCGGGACACTGCCCGGCGTTATCGCCGGATCGGTCATCCGGGTGGAACTGCTGCCCGGTGCCCGCGTCTTCGACCTGGTTGTCGCTGCCGTACTTATACCGCTCGGGTCATGGCTGGCTGTGACCAGGCCGAACCGGTCCGGGTCCGAACCCCGGCCGGCCCGCGCGGTTCCCCTGCCCGTGCTGAGCCTCCTGGCGGCAGCGGTGGGCTGCGTCGGCGGAATCTACGGCATAGGCGGCGGTTCGATCCTGGCTCCCACTCTCATCGGAACCGGACGGCCAGCCCGCGAAGTCGCCCCGGCGGCGCTGGCTTCCACCTTCGTGACCTCGCTAGCAGGAGTGATCACCTTCCTGATCCTCTCGGTCCATCACCGGGGGCCAGTCGGCCCCGACTGGCCGACCGGAGTCGCGCTGGGCATCGGTGGCCTGGCGGGCGCGTACACCGGTGCCCGAATCCAGCAGCGGCTGCCTGACAGGCTCATCCGCCGGGTGCTGGGCGTTCTGGTGATAGCCATCGGTACTCGCTACCTGTGGTCGGGACTCGGCTAATGGCCGGACAACGCCAGCCCATCGCCTCGGCATCAGGCTGGTGCGGCCGCCGACGCCAACGCTTGGACTGGGTCGGCGATGGCGTGCTTGAGAGCTCCGATGCCCGCAGCCGGTTCGGCGTATTCTGATCAGCTCCAGCCTGGCCACGGACTGGCGCGCTGATCGTTCCGACCGAGAGGGAACGCGCATGCTGATCGACTCAGGCACGCTCTCCGGCGACCTGGCGGCCGTTGAGGACGCGGCCGCGACTGCCGAAAAAGACGGCTACGACGGCTTCAGCGGCTCGGAAACGGCGCACGACCCGTTCGTCTTGCTTGCCCTCGCCGCGCGGGCGACGACCACGATCACGCTGCGATCGGAGATCGCCGTCGCGTTCGCCCGCAATCCGATGAGCGTGGCGGTGCTGGCGAACGATCTTCAGCTGATCTCCGCTGGCCGGTTCCAGCTTGGTCTGGGGTCGCAGGTGCGGCCGCACATCGAGCGCCGGTTCAGCATGCCGTGGGGCCACCCGGCGCCCCGGATGGAGGAGTTCATCGCCGCGATACGCGCCGTCTGGGAGGCCTGGGCGACCGGCGGCAGGCTGGCGTTCCGCGGCACGTACTACCAGCACACACTCATGACCGACTTCTTTAATCCCGGGCCGAATCCGCACGGCAATCCGCTGATCATGCTCGCGGCGGTTGGCCCGGGCATGACCGCCGTTGCCGGGCGCGTGGCTGACGGCATGCTGTGCCATGGCTTCACCACCGAGCAGTACGTACGCGAGCGCACGATCCCGGCGTTGCGTGCCGCCCGCGGGAGCCTGGACGGCTTCACCCTGTGTCAGCCGGTGCTCGCCGTCATTGGGTCAGATCGGCAAGCCAGGGCCGCGGCCGAGGTGGGCGTGCGCCGGCAAATCGCCTTCTATGGCTCTACTCCTGCCTACCGATCCGTGCTCGAGCTGCACGGCTGGGGAGAGCTGGGCGACCAGCTCAATCTGCTGTCCCGCCGTCAGGAATGGGCGCAGATGGGTGACCTGATCACCGATGACGTGCTGGACGCGTTCGCGGTATCCGGCACGCCGGCGGAGGCGGCCGCCGCGATCTGGCATCGCTTTGGCGACATCGCTACTCGCGTGTCGCTCTACACCCCCTACGCCGTCGCCCCGGCCGACATCGCCGCCACCACCGCAGCGCTGCGCGCCCGGCGGGAGGCACCCGGCCGGTAGCGCCGCTGGGCGTTCCGGACTAGCAACAGGAGTGCCATCGATGAAGGCTGCGCGCTGGGTCGACGTGGGACAGGTGGTCTGCGAGGAGGCGCCGCTTCCGTCAGTTGCGGATGGCGAGATCCTGGTCCGGACCGCCTACGCGTCCATCTGTGGCTCCGATCTGCACACGGTGTTTCTTGGCAGGCCCCCGCGAGGCGGGCTAGCCGGCTATCTCGGCCACGAGGGCGCGGGCGAGGTGGTGGAGTCGCGGTGCGCCGGGTTCGAGCCGGGGGACCGGGTGCTGACAGTCCCGCATGCCGAGGCCGGGCGCTGCCTGGCTGAGTTTCAGGCCCTGCCCGGTTCGGCTTGCGTCCAGCTGCCGTCGGTGACGCCGCTCAGTCACCTCGTTATGGCGCAGCAGCTCGGCACGGTCGTCTACGCCCTTCGCCACCACCCGCTGGATGTCATCGGCAAGGACGCGGCCGTCATCGGCCAGGGTTCTGCGGGCGCGTTCTTCACGTTCCTCCTCAAACGGGCCGGGGCGGCGCGCGTGCTGGTATCGGACAAGTCGTCGGCGCGCCTGGCCTACGCCCGGACTCTGGGCGCAGATCTGTCCGTGGACGCCGGCGTCCACGACTTCCGGGCAGCGGTGCTGGACGCCACCGCCGGGCGGGGCGCGGGCGTGGTCGTGGAGGCGGTGGGCAGCCGGGAGACTTTCCCGTTGAGCCTGGAACTGGCCGCGACCGGGGCGACCGTCGTCTGGTTCGGCTTGCCCGAGGGCGCCGACGATTACCCGTTCTCGTTCCAGGAGTTCTTCCGGCGGCGGCTGACCGCCCACTGCGTGTTCGGCGCCCAGGGCGAACCGGGCCTAGAGTCCTTCCGGTATGCCGTGCGACTCATCAGCGACGGCGCGATTGACGTGGCGCCCCTGCTCAGCCACGTGCTGCCCATTGAGGAAGTCGGGGATGCCTTCCGGATAGCCCGGGACCGGACTGACAACGCGCTGAAGGTGTCGATCAAGTTCTGACTGAGCGGAGGCTACCAATGGAGATGACCGGCGGAGAGGCGGTTGCCTGCGCCCTCGAGACGCTCGGCGTGCGCCATGTCTTCGGCATCGTCAGCGTCCACAACCTGCCCATCTACGACGCCATTACGCGGCGCGGGATCATCACGGCGATCGGTGTACGGCACGAACAGGCCGCTGCACACGCTGCGGACGGGTACGCGCGTGCCACCGGCGAACTGGGCGTGGTCATCGCCAGCACCGGGCCGGGCACGACCAACACCATGACGGGCCTGTTCGAGGCGAGCTTCGCCTCCTCGCCGGTCTTGCTCGTGACGGGGCAGATCGACAGCCGTTACCTGGGCAAGGCCAAGGGCTTCCTGCACGAGGCCGAGCACCAGCAGCTCATGCTCTCCTCGTTGTGCCGGCGAGTGGACACGGTGCGCCGCACCGAGGACATCGGCCGGGCGATCATCACGGTCGCGGACGATATCCGCGCGGGCCGCCCTCAGCCGGGGGCAGTGGAGATCCCGATCGATCAGCAGTACCGCCGGGCCGAGGTAGGGGTGCCGGTCCCGCGGGCGGACAGCCGTTACGTTCCGGACGCTGACGCGGTGGCGAAGGTGGCCGAGGCGCTTTCGGCTGCCACCAGGCCGATGCTGTGGGCTGGCGGTGGTGTCGTCAGCTCGGGCGCCGGGTCTGCGCTGGTGGCGCTGGCCGAGCGCCTCAGCGCCCCGGTCGTCACCACCGTCGAGGGTCGCGGCTCGATTCCTGAGGACCACCCGCTGTGCCTGGGCGCACTGACCACCAGCCCGCCGGTTGCGAAAATCGTGTCGAGTGCTGACGTCGTGCTGGCGGTGGGCACCCGGTTCCAGGGCAGCAGCACGCGCAACTGGAGCCTGTCCTTCGGCGGCACGCTGGCGCACCTGGACGTCGACCCGGCCGTCATCGGCCGCAGCTACCCGACCGCCCTGCCGGTCGTCGGCGACGCCCGCATCGGCCTGGAGCTGCTGGTCGAGGCGGTCGGCGGGATCAGCGCCGATCCCGACCATGCGGAAAAGGCGCGGTCGGCAGCCGCGGTGGCACGAGCGGACGCCCGCGCCCAGCTCGGCCAGGACCATTGCCAGATCATGGACGCCATCCGGCGCCACACTCCGCGCGAGTCGGTCATCGTCAGGGACGCGACGGTCCCGGCCTACCTGTGGGGCGACCGGCTCCTGCCGATCCTCCAGCCCCGGACGTCGATACGCCCGGCGTCCGCGGCAATCGGACCCGGCCTGCCGCTGGCACTGGGTGCTGCGGTGGGCAGCGGACATCCGGTCGTCCTGATCGTCGGCGACGGCGGGTTCATGCTGCACGTCGGGGAGCTGGCGACGGCAGTGCAGCATGACGTGCCGGTGGTGATCTGCCTGTTCAACGACCGGGGCTACGGCGTGCTCCGCGGCATCCAGGCGCGCCAGTTCGACGGCCGGACCACCGGAGTCGATCTCACCACCCCCGACTTCCCGGCGCTGGCGAGGTCGATGGGCGTGCAGGCCGCGCGGGTGACTGACCCGGCCGAGTTCGAATCGCGCTTCCGCGACGCCATCGCATCGGGCCGGCCAGCGCTGCTCGACATCGACCTGCTAGCCCTCAGCCCGCTCCGCTTTCCGCGCCCGGCCGGACGTTGACCTTCCGCTGGGCGACGGTAACGATCGCCGCGTGTCTGGCCGGTCAGCCGACAGTGATCAGGATGTGCGGGTTGTCGGCGGGGTTCAGCCACCCGAGCACGGCGTCAAGCTCAGCATTGGGCAGAGCCACGCAGCCTTCTGTGTACCCCTCCGGCATGTCGTCGTGGAGGAAGATGCCGGCTCCATTGTCCGGCGGGCTGGGCATCTCGATGTCGATGAAGTGCTGGTAGGGCTGGATCTCGGTCCAGAGGGCTTCAGAATCGTCTCCGTAGGGCGGGGTGATTCCGCATGGCACGTGCTGGAATGTGTCGTAGGCGGGGCTGCCGGGCTGCTCGTCCCACCAGTCGCCGCACACCAGGTGGTGATACGGGTAGCGGGTGCTCGGGCTCACGGTCGAATTGCCATAGACGGTCGTGCCGAACGGGAACACGCCGGTGGGGGTGGCCCAGTCGCCCGGCACTCGCTCCGAGATGGGCAGCATGCCACCATTGCCCGTCTGGGCCTGGAAGGGCTGCGCGGGCTGGCCGGGAAACGACACCGGGCGCCAGCAGCCGTTGGCTGTGCTAGCCCACGCCGTCAAGGTCCCGGTCACGCTCGCCGCTGAGGGGTCGACAACGGTGACCAGTTGCGTACCGCCTCCGGTGTCGGCCACCTGGTTCGGGTCGATGCCGTAGGTCGCCACCGAGTACTCGGGGCAGGGCGCTGTGGAGGCTGCGGCCACGGTTGGACGGGCCGTCGTCGGCGGTGGGGGAGTGGCGGCAAGTGCCGCAGCCGGAGTAGGCGGCGGCGTGGCAGTGGCTGGCCGAGTCGAGGGCGCACGTGGCATTGCCGCCCCACAGGCTGCGCACAGGCAGGTCAGCAGCAGCAAGGTCGCTGCGATAACAGACTTCACTGCCATCCCCAGAGGATGCGGCGGACGGGTAATTGATGGAAGAGCAGAGTCCAGTGTCCAGGCAACTATGCCGCTACTGTGACACGTGCAGCGAGCTGACTCGAAACCAGCAAGGGGCCCGTGATGACTACTCCGCCGGACTTCGGGGGAACCGAGATCGAGAAGGGTCGGCAGGAGGAATTCGGCATCCCGCCGGAAGAGCATCAGCCTGGCCCGGATGACTTCCTCGCTGAGCCGCTTGTCGACAACGAGGCGCACGCGCCGGGCGAGATCTGCGCGCGCTGCGGCAACGAGATCAAGCCGGGCGACGACGCGCGGCGCCGGGCGGACGGCAAGTGGGTGCACGAGATCTGTCCCTGAACAGGCGTCGGATTCCCAGGTGCAGGTCGCGGCCCAGTTGGCAACGTGCGCGATCACAGTGCACGGCGGCGGCCAGCGCGCAAATCAGTTGCGCGCCGGGAAATCGGCGTGACACGCTCGCCAGACGAACGAGCTGGCGACCAGGCACGCTCCCGGCAGAAGGGAGGCCGCAGATGACCAACGAGTCGCGTTGCATGCTGCCCACCCTTCCTGCCTGTTTGAGGAGCACCCCAGTTGCCCAGTTCTGCCTATCGCCGCGCCAGCCGGCGCTTTGACGACGACGAGCCCCTATTCGACAAGCGCAACCGGCACCGTGCAGCGCTGCCTGCCGGCGACGCCTTTGACGCCACTGACGGCGTCGTCGATGGAGACCGCTGGTCCACCTGGGATCAGTCCGCCGCCGGTGAGCGCGGCCCGCGGCCGCATCCGTCCTGGCTAGTCACAGACCTCGCCGCCACTGACACCGAACTCGGCATCGTGAAGACCGGCAAGGAAGCCGACGTCTTTCTGCTGCGCCGCGCGGTGCCGCGGACCGACTCATCCTGCCTGCTCGCTGCGAAGCGGTACCGCGCAGCTGAGCACCGGCTCTTTCATCGCGACAGCCAGTACCTTGAAGGCCGCCGGGTCCGCGAGTCCAGGGTCACCAGGGCCATGGCGAATCGGACTGCCGCTGGCCGGGAGATGATCGCCAGCCAGTGGACGAACGCAGAATTCGCTGCGCTCTGCCAGTTCTACCTCGCCGGCCTGGCGGTGCCTTATCCGGTCCAGGTGCTCGGTACCGAGCTGCTGCTTGAGTTCATCGGCGAGCCGGACGGCAGTGCCGCGCCGCGGCTCGCCGAGACCAGCCTGCGCGGCGCTGAGCTCACAGATGTGTGGGACCAGCTAGTCCGCCTGCTCACCGGCATGGCGCAGCTGGGCCTGGCACACGGCGACCTATCGGCCTACAACCTGCTGCTGCACCGCGGCCGACTGATCATGATCGACACGCCTCAGGTTGTCGACGTGATCGCGAATCCGCGGGGCGCAGACTTCCTCGACCGGGATGCCGCCAACGTCACCAAGTGGTTTGTTGGTCGCGGGCTAGACCACGTGCGACCAACCCCGGAAGAGCTGCCACGCTTGCTGCACAGTGAGGCACGGCTGCCGTAGCGGCCCCGATGGCTCCGTAGTGCGCTGCCGACAGGTGCGGTCGGATCGCTGACAACCGGCCTGGCAGAAAGTCCTGAAAGGATATCCGGGACGCGATGTCGGATCGGGGCAGAGGTGTTCGTAGCAGGGGTGAGCGGCCGCCCGGCAGGCGCGCCCCGAACAACAGGAGATGATCGGAGATGCAGTACCTGTTTTCCGTGATCGACGACACGGCCGACCTGGACAGATGGCGAGCGTCAGGGGCTAGCGCTCGCCCGGATGAGATGGCGGCCATCGACGCGTTCAACGACCGGCTCGTGGCCCAGGGCCACTGGGTCTTCGCCGGCGGCCTCGGGTCGCCCAGCTCAGCCACGGTGATCGACAACCGGGGTGGGGAGCCGATGTTCACCGACGGACCGTTCCTGGAGTCGAAGGAATATCTCGGCGGCTTCTGGATTATCGAGGCGGCTGACCTGGACGTGGCGCTCAAGCTCGCCGCCGCAGGGTCGAAGGCCTGCAACCGGAAGGTCGAGGTGCGGCCGTTCCAGTGAGCCGGATCGACGTGCGGGAGGCGATCGCCCAGGCTCACCACGCGGAGTGGGCCCGGGTGGTCGCCTCCCTGACCAGGCGATTCGGTGACCTCGACATCGCCGAGGAGGCGGCTGCCGAGGCGTTCGCGACTGCCGTCGAGCGGTGGCTGGCCGATGGCATACCTGCTAATCCCGGTGCCTGGCTGACTACCACGGCGAACCGCAAGGCCATCGACCGGATCCGGCGCGAGAACAAGCGCGATGGCAAGCAGCAGGAGGCTCAGCTGTTGTACGACGACAACCCGCCTGAGCCTCCCAGCGCCATCGACGACGAGCGGCTCCGGCTTATCTTCACCTGCTGTCACCCGGCGCTCTCGATGGAGACCCGGGTGGCGCTGACGCTGCGCATGGTCGCCGGTCTGACCGTGCCGGAGATCGCCCGCGCCCTCCTGGTGCAGGAGACCGCGATGGGGCGGCGGATCACCCGCGCCAAGGCCAAGATTAAAGCGGCTCGCATCCCTTATCGAGTGCCGTCCGCGGAGGATCTCCCGGCACGCGTCTCCGGCGTACTGACCGTCCTCTTCCTCGTCTTCAACGAGGGCTACCTGGCGACCGGCCCCGACACCGATCCCGTACGTCACGACCTGATCGCAGAGGCGATCCGGCTCACTCGCCTGATCCGTGCCCTCCTGCCGGAGGACGGTGAGGTGGCCGGACTGCTGGCGCTGATGCTCCTTACCCAGGCCCGCAGCACCGCCAGGGTTTCGGCGAGCGGCGAACTGGTCTCCCTCGTCGAGCAGGACCGCGGGGCCT
Organism: Streptosporangiaceae bacterium; assembly: GCA_049675875.1. GTDB lineage: Bacteria > Actinomycetota > Actinomycetes > Streptosporangiales > Streptosporangiaceae > JAJYUU01. The sequence continues at coordinate 4,283 of JBAUAR010000544.1, read as the reverse complement.
GGGACGCCGCGCTGATCGCCGAGGGTCACCGGCTGGTGCGCGAGCGCCTAGCCGCCCGGCTGACTCCGGGCCGCTACCAGATCCTCGGAGCGATCAGCGCCGTGCACACCTCCGCCCGCGACGTACGGGACACCGACTGGTCGCAGGTTGTCGCCCTCTACGACCAGCTCGTCCGCGTCGATCCCTCGCCCATCGTCGCCCTCAACCGGGCCATCGCGGTCGCCGAGACTGACGGCCCGGAGGTGGCACTGGCGGCCGTCGACCGTCTTCTGGACAAGCTGGCCGGCTATCACGCCTACCATGTGACGCGCGCCGACCTGCTGCGTCGGCTGGGCCGCAGTGCGCAGTCGCGCGCGGCGTACGACAAGGCCATCGAACTGGCGGGCAACACCGCAGAGGTCGCCTTCCTGACACGCCGCCGCGACCAGCTGGCGTAGCACCCGCGAGTCCGATCGAAGCCCGGCCAAAGCGACGGGTGGCCCCCGATGGAATGCGTGCCGCGGGTGGTCTTGCGAGTTAGTCGGGCGCCTGCCTGGTGGCCGGTGGCGTTCGCCCGGCGAGTACCCAGCCGGCCAGTGCAGCGGCGACGGGAACGCCGATGATGATGATCGCGAGGTCTGCGAGCGGCACCTGGCTCAGCACGCTGATGTCGCTGCGGTGTGCGGCGGCCAGCGCGAGGTAGGCCCCGGCCGATCCGAGCAGCGCGCCCAGCAGTGCCAGGGTGCCTGCGGTCGTGGCGGTAAGGGTGCGCCGGGTCGTGCTGGCGGCTCCGATGGCCGTGAGGGTGCGGACGTCACCGGCGGCCTCGGCGCGGATCAGTCCTACCGCCATCGCCAGCACGCCGAGAGCGATCAGCGCACCGGCGGCCGTCGCTACGGTCCTGATCGCTGCCAGCGAAGCCTGTGTATTCCGGGACTCGATGACCAGGCCTGTCGTGGCGGCAACGTTGCGTGCGGCGGCAATCTGCGCGGCTTGCAGGGGCCGGGCGGACTCGATCATCCAGCCGGACTGGATCTGCGTCCAGTGCTCGTGACGCAGCCCGTTCATGGTGATCAGCGAGGTGGGTTCGGAGCCGTAGCCGGGCAGATGGATCCGCTGAATGTTTGTGGCGTCCGTGCTGGTGGTGATGGTGGTCAGGACATCCTGCCCGGCCTGGACGGTGACGACGTTGGTGGCCGGCCCGATCGTCGCCGGGTTGATGCCCAGCAGGTGGAGCACGGAAGGCGTGGCCACATACAGGGCGACCGAGCGGTAGACCCCGTTTCGGCCGGTGGCCTGGCCTACCGGGGCGTTGAGGCTGACGACCGGCTGCTGGCCGCCGGGCTGCGGCTTGCTGGCCGGGTTGACGGGCATGTCGAGGGGGATTACATCGGCACCGCCCAGTGACCCGGCGATCCGGTGCACCGCGGCAGCGAGTGTGCTCAGTTCGGCGGCGGACCGGATGGGGACCAGCTGGTTATCGTCCGGCTGGCCGATCCAGATCTGCATCTGGTTGTCCGGCAGGTTGCCGGCATCTGCCGTGTTCGTAGCCGCGTCCAGGCTGATCATGATCGCCACGGCGATCCCCAGGGCAAGACTGATCGCGGCAAGCGCCGCAGCCGAGCGGGCCTGGTACCGGACCAGGTCACGCAGTGCCAGCCGGACCGCAACCGGAGCGCGGTGGCCGACCGCGGCCAGCATCCGGATGGCAAGCGGGCTGATGAACGAGATTCCGAGAGCCATCGCCAGCGCGCCAAAGATGATCATCGGGCCGCTGGTCTGGTTGGCCAGGGCGAGGCAGGCCAGGGCCAGCACGATCAGCAGCACGGCCACGATGGCGGTGCGGCGCGCTGGCGCAGGCTTTAGCGGACGGGCCGACAGCGAATTGACGACCGGGACACGGGACGCGGCGCGGGCTGGCCACCATGCCGCGCCGGCCGCGGTCAGTATGGCCAGCAGCATGCCCAGCACGATCAGGTACCACGGAACCGCGAACCTGTCGATCCGGTGACCGGCGAACGCTTCCAGGTGCGGGGCTGCCGCGACCCACGCCGCAAGGCCGATGACGGCCCCGGCAACGGCGGCGATGATGCCCACCAGCGCTCCACTGGCGACCATGACCATCCGAAGCTGCTTTCGTGTCGCCCCGATCGCCGCGAGCATGCCGAGCTGGCGCTGACGGCGCGCGGCGATAACCGCGAAGGCTGCCGCGGCGACCAGGGAAACCAGCACCATCAGGACTGTGACGGCGCCGAGCGCGCCGGCCGCGACCGCTCCCTGGGTGCTCGCGCCACGCGCCTGCCACACCAGTTGGCCGTGGAATGTGTCGCGGAACGCACTGAATGCTGCCGGGCTGGCGTCTAGCAGGACCGTGATCTCTTGTGCCGGGCCAGCGGCCGACGGTGGCACAAGTGCGAACTGGTCTTTCAGGTCGCTGGGGTTCTCGACGATGCCGGTCACCTTCTGGTGGTGGCCGGGTAGGGATAGCACGGAGCCGATGCGGACCTGAAGAGTCTGCGCTACCCCGCTGGTGACGGCGACCTGGCCCGCGCGCGCCGGGTAATGGCCCTGCACCAGGGCGAGCATCGGGCCGCTGTATGGCCCGCCTGGGTTCAGGGCCCGGTATTCGACGGTCTGGGTCGAGCCCGGCACGGATACGAACTGGCGGCCAATCAGCTGAACGGTGCCGAACGCCTTCCTGGCTGCCGCTATGTCTTCGGTCACCGTCGTGTGATCGGCGCCGGCGAACTGCAGGAGATAGCTGGCGGAGCCGAACTGCGGACCTGGCAGGGACGCCACGTTGTAGGCAGCGGCCACGCCGAAGGCTGCGGCGCCGACTGTCAGGACCAGCAGGGTCAGCACCAGGATCTGCTGCCGCCATTCCCGGCGCAGCAGCCGCCATGCCCATCGGGTCACGACCCGCCGGCCAGCGGTGCCGCCGCTAACCGAGCCGCGACGAACCGGGTGGTCTTGCAGCATCACGCTCATCGCTGCGCTCCAGGGGTGAGCAGTGCATCCGGGCCGGGGGAGGGCTGGTCCTGAGCCATGACCTGCCCGTCTTGCAGGAAAAGCACTCGGTCGGCGCAGGACGCCATCCGCGTGTCATGCGTCACGACGACGCCGGCTACGCCGCGCCGGCAGATGCCGAGCATCAGCTTCATGACCGCCTCGGCGTTCACCGAGTCCAGGGCACCCGTCGGCTCGTCGGCGAGCAGGAGGCTGCGGTCGCCGACTACTGCGCGGGCGATCGCCACGCGCTGGCGCTCCCCGCCCGACAGCTCGTCGGGGAAATGGTCGGCTCGGCCGGCAACGCCCAGCTCGGCCAGGGCCCTCATCCCGGTTGCGTGTGCGGCCTTCGATGAGATGCCGTCCAGTTCCAGCGGAACACTGACGTTCTCGATCGCGGTAAATCCGGCGAGCAGGTTGAAATCCTGGAACACGTAGCCGATGCGGCGCCGGCGCAGCCTCGCCTGATCATTAAGCGACAGGTCCTTCAGATCGGTCCCCATCACCAGCACCTGGCCGCTTGTGGGCTCCTCCAGGCTGCCCGCGATGGTGAGTAGCGAGCTCTTGCCCGAGCCGCTCGGGCCCATGACCGCTACCAGCTCACCGCGGTGCACCGAGAGGCTGACCCCGCGGAGCGCATTCACCTGGGCGGGTCCGATCCCGTAGACCTTCGACACCTCGCGCAGTTCAAGCACTGTCGTCGTCACCGATCCTCCACTCTTGCCGGGCGTCCCGCGACGGTGCGGGCACCGCGACGTTTCGCGATCAGTGACCGTGCCGGACTCCAGATACTGCAAAGGCTGCAAGAGGGGCCGGGGCCAGGTCGTCACACCACAGAGCCGGATTTGCGGTCATACCAGGAAGGCAATCCAGCGCCGGCCCGGGCCAAACTGATACGCCGGTATGACCGTGCGGGGGTGACGAATGGGCGATTCCTGGCGGTCCTGCCCTCATCGAGGCATCCGAAGCTGTGCGGCGGGCAGGAAGCTCGTTGTGAATCTGTCCTGGCCCGACAGGTACGCCGGAAGTTGTTTTAGCGGCGCCAGTGGTCTAGCGGCAGCGGGCCACGGCTGAGGATCGTCCGGATGGCGAACGTGCTGTGGGCTTCGACGACCGAGGGGATCGTGAGGATCCGGCCCAGCAGCAGCTGCTCGTAACTCGCGAGGTCGGGGACGGCAGCCTCAACGAGAAAGTCACTGGTCCCGGATACCAGGTAGCACGCGACGACCGCGGGAATAGCCAGCAGGGTCCGCTCAATGCGGGACGAGGTTTCCTGCGAGTGCCCCTCGACTTTCAAG
>JBAUAR010000543.1:0-3382 GCA_049675875.1 Streptosporangiaceae bacterium | reverse complement strand
GCGGCAGTGACCGGGCCCCGTTTCGATGCATAGCGGGCCAGCTGTGGGGTATCGACAACAACCTGAACATCGCGAACATGGACTGGGAGGAGTTCGCGGACGCGGTCGACGCATACGGCGTCTTTCGCGGCTTCCCGTAGCGTGGCCTCGCTCGAGCTAGAAACTCGCAGCGGCACGAGAGTGCGTTACGCACGCCCGGCGGCGGATCAGGGCGGTTCCCTGCGCTGTCCTCAGCTAACCTTCGCGTGGTTGGGCCGCCGAACTCCGTCGGCATCCCTGCCCGTTCTAGATCGCTTCCGGTCACACTCCCAGACGCTACCCGTAGACGCGGAAACCGTTTGAACGATGGAGCACTCCCCGCGATCTTCGGCCTATCGCGCTGATACCGGGTGTGGCACTCATGTCGAGTGCGGGGGACCTCGATGCGGCATGAACGGTCATTAGCGGGGCGCTCGATCCGCCGTGCCAGCGCGGGCCGATGTTGTGCGGCCTCAGGGCCCGCCTTTGCCCACCTGCCGGCCGCGATGCTGGCCCTGGTGTTCGGGCGTGGCTGGGCTCGGCGGCGCCGATGAGTGTGCCGCGGACGATGAGGCTGCCGCGGACGGCGTTCAGGATCCCGGGCAGGCACGAGCCGAGGAGGCGTCCTGTTCCCGTTCAAGCCGTCGTTCGTGCTGATCGCTTCGTGTGAACTGCTGATGCGCCGGGTGCGCCGCGTTGGTGACGGTGGCACAAGCGGGTCGCGATCTAGCCGATCCCGCCCTCGGCCGGCGGCCACCGGGCCGGATGCGATCGGGTCCTCCTGAGGGCGGACAGGCCGGCCGAGGCTTCCGTCGTGCGGCGGACGCGTTGAGTGCGGGCATCGTCCGACGATGTGCTCAGGCCATTGTCGGAGGTATCAGATGGATCTGGGCCCGAAGTTCGCAGCCGTGCGTGTCGGCGATGGCGCTGAGGCGCCGGCGCACCGACGTGTGGCGCTGGCCAGGCGCCACCCGGTGGTCGGCGCGGTCGCGACGGCCGTGTCCGCAACGGTTGCGCTCATCGTCTGGAACGCCTTCGACCCGGACCAGCTTTTCGTGCCGTTCTCCTGGCTCATGCCCGCGACCTTCGCCGCGATGGGGTCGGTGATCGTATGGCGTCAGCCCCGCAACACCGTCGGCTGGATCGTGCTGCTTTCTGGTCCCTTCGCCGCGTTCGGGCTCGCCTCCGACGGCTGGGCGGTGAGGTCGTTCAGCCGTGCGGGGCGGCCGCTGCCGTTCGGCGCGACGGCAGCCTGGTTTGCGAACCTGATCCTGAGCTCGCATTTGATCTTCCTGGTCATCGGGCTCCTTTTCCTGCTGTTTCCCGACGGGAGGCTTCCGTCGCGGCGCTGGCGCTGGCTGCTGTGGTTCGGCGCGTTCGTCTACGGCGTCCTTGCTGTCACTGCAGCGCTGTGGTCGGTGGATGTGACCGGCCTGTTCCCTCGCCGGACGCTTTCGTCGCTGCTGCCGGGGCAGTCTGTGGCCGCGGCCGCGGCAAAGCCCTTCCTTGCCATCCAGCTGGTTGTCGTGGCGGCATGTGTCGCCGCCCTGATCATGCGGTTCCGGCGCGCGCAAGGGGACGAACGACAGCAGCTGAAGTGGTTCGCCTGCACCGTCACCGGGGTCTTCGCGGCAGTGGTGCTGTCGATCGTCGTCATATTCGGCAACGGCCGCTACTCGCTGGCGCTGATGTCGCTGATCCCTGTCGCGATCGCGGTGGCAGTGCTGAAGTACCACCTGTACGACTTGGACCTGGTCATCAGCAAAGCGATCGTCTTCGCGACGCTGGCGGCGTTTGTCACCGTGATCTACGCCGGCACTGTGGCCGGCGTTGGCACGCTCGTCGGCCGGCGCGGCAGCTTGACGCTCGCCGCGCTGGCCGCAGCAGTGATCGCGGTAGCCTTCCAGCCGCTCCGCGAGCGAGTGCAGCACCTGGCCAACCGCATCGTCTACGGGCGGCGGGCCACGCCGTATGAGGTTCTGGCTGAGTTCTCCGGCCGGATGGCTGATGCCTATGCGACGGAGGAGGTACCAGCTCAGCTGGCTCAGATCCTCGCTCAGGGGACCGGCGCGCAGTCCGCCGAGGTGTGGCTAACCCTGGGTCCTGACTTGCGCCAGGCCGCCGCGTGGCCCGCGCGATCCGCCCAGCCGGACGTGCATCCGGTCGTCGACGGCCTGCCCGTCGTGCCCGGCAGTGATCGCACCGTCGCTGTGCTACACCAAGGTGAGCTGTTAGGCGCGCTGGCCGTCCGGATGCCGCCGGGCAATCCGCTGAGTTCCGCCCACGACAAGCTGATCGCGGACCTGGCCGGCCAGGCTGGCCTGGTCCTGCGCAACGCGCGGCTGATCCAGGAGCTCAGGGCCTCGCGCCAGCGGCTGGTGATGGCGCAGGACGTCGAACGCAGGCGGATCGAGCGCAACATCCACGATGGGGCACAGCAGCAGCTCGTGGCGCTGGCAGTGAAGCTGAGGCTGGCCGAGTCGCTGATCGACGAAGACTCGGCGCAGGCACACAACGCTCTGAGGGAACTGCAGACCGAAGCGGGCGAGGCGGCCCGGGACCTGAGAGACTTTGCGCACGGCATCTACCCGCCGTTGCTGGCTGACCGGGGCCTGGGCGATGCGCTGGCGGCACAGGCCAGGAGGTCGGCGGTGCCGGTGACGATCGAATCTGCCGGCCTCGGCCGGTACCCGCAGGAGGTGGAAGCCGCCGTCTACTTCTGCTGCCTGGAAGCCCTGCAGAACGTCGCCAAGTACGCGGCCGCGACCTCTGCCCGCCTGAGCATTTCCGCACTCAACAGCCACCTTGAGTTCGAGATCGCCGACAACGGCCGGGGGTTCGACCCGACCGCGACCGCCTACGGCATCGGCCTGCAGGGGATGGCCGACCGGCTTGAGGCTCTGGGCGGATCCTTTGAGATCCAGTCCGGGCCAGGCAGGGGAACCACGGTGGCGGGGACGATCCCGGTGACAGCTCCCGACCTGACCGACTAGCGGTGTGGTGACAGGCGGGTCCAGGCCTGCCGTAGGGCACTAAGCGCCAGCGCACGTCAGCATTTGATTCAGGCGCGGCACTTTATCTGGTCGCAGTGCTGAAGCCTGGTCCGCACCGGTGCTCAGAGATTGGTTGCGTCGTCGGTGCCTGCAAACGGTCAGCCGCCGCCGCCCTGCCAGCCCGCTGGTGACGCCTGCCGTCGGGCCCGCAGCCGAGGCTGATGACCCCGCGCCAGCGGCCGGCGCAGTGCCGGTGGCGGGCCGGATCGGTGCACGGCCCGGCGTGGTCGAAGTAGATGCCGTCGCTGCCCCAGCCGCGCCTCGCTGCCATAAACCCAAAGGATGATGGATGCGGGAGCCATTCAGGGGAG
>JBAUAR010000542.1:0-1825 GCA_049675875.1 Streptosporangiaceae bacterium | reverse complement strand
CTGCACGGCCGTTCTGCCGGCCTGGTCCGCGTCGTCGCAGCACGACCTGACGGACCCGGCGCTCGGCTTCGCGGCAGCGGTGCGCGGTCTTGGTCACGGCGCCGAGCCGTGGGACGCCCGGCAGGCGGCGATGGCCCGGTACTCGCGGACCGGCTTCGAGGCGGCCGCGGTGACCGCTATGGTCGCCGCGGTGGCCGCGCGGATCCCGGCCCGGCATCGCGTTGCGGTGCTGCGGTTCGGTCACCCGTACGCCGTCGTCGCGGTCGCCACCAACCCGGCCGCGGACCGCCAGCGGCCGCGCGCGGGCGGACACCCGTGGCACGGGCTGCCGGTCTTCTCCGCCTGGGTGAGCAAACCCGACGACGCCGATGACGACGACGCCGATGACGGCGGCCACGAGCCGGCGGGCAAGCCGTTGTGACCGCCGCGTACACCGCCGGGTCGTGGGCGAGCTTCGGGACGGCGGTCACGACCGCAGCGGCGGCACTGGCCGGCCTGCTGTTCATCGCGGTCTCGATCAACCTCAAGCAGATTCTCGAGATCCCCGGCCTGGCGAGCCGGGCCGCCCAGACGCTGATCCTGTTCGCCACGCCATTGATCGGCGCACTGCTGGTGATCGTGCCCGACCAGGCCAGGGTCGCGCTAGGCCTCGAGCTGCTGGCGAGCGGGCTCGTCATTGGCGGCGTCCAGGTATGGCTCGACCTGCACGCGGAGCGCGGCCCCGAGGAAACGCCGTGGCGCCGGATGATCGGCCGGGTGATCCCCGAGGTAGTGAGCTGTGCGTGCCTGGGGCTGGCCGGAGCGACCCTGATCGCCGCCGCGGGCGGCGGGCTGTACTGGCTCGTCCCGAGCGTGATCGCGGCGCTCATCTTCGGCCTGCTCAACGTGTGGGTGCTGCTGGTGGAGATTCTGCGCTAGCTTGCCGTGAATACCTCGAGAGCGGAGGAGGCAGCCATCAGCACGGAGCCTGCTGGCATCACGCCACGCGAAGTGCAAGGACGCGTTGCCGTTGCGACGCTGCGGTCGTTCGGGGTGCCGAACGCGACAGCGCGCCAGTTCGACTTCTGGGATAGCAGCTACGAGTGGCGGCGGCTGTTCAGCGAGCTACTCGGCACCTTCCTGCTCGTCACGGTCGGAGTCGGCGGAGCGGTGGTCAACGCCCGCTTCGGCGGTGACGTCGTGCCGGGTCCGGTACGCGCCGTCGGCCCCGGACTCATGGTCATGGCGATCATCCTTTTTATGGGCGCGGTGTCGGGTGCACACCTCAACCCCGCGGTAAGCGTGGCATTCGCGCTCCGGGGCGACTTCCCGTGGCGCCGGGTGGGACCTTACATCGTCGCCCAGTTCGCCGGCGCGGTCCTCGCGACGCTGCTGCTGATCGGGCTGCTCGGCAAGCAGGGCAGCGCCGGCCTCACGCTGCCTGGACCGGGTATCTCGACGGCGACGGCGCTCGCCTGGGAGGCGCTGCTGACGACTGGGCTGGTCAGTGTGATTCTCGGCACGGCGTCCGGAGCCCAGCAGCTCGGGCCTATCGCCGCGCTCGGCGTCGGCAGCTACATCATCCTGGCGGGCTTGTTTGGCGGCCCGGTCAGCGGTGCGTCGATGAACCCGGCGCGTTCCCTCGGCCCGGCTCTCGTGCTCGGTGACTGGGCGTCCTGGTGGGCCTACCTCGCCGGACCGCTGATCGGCGGCCTGATCGCCGTCGGCTTCGCCTACGTGCTACGCGGGCCCGGCGGCGGTCCGGCGGCCTACCGTGCCGCCCAGGGCACGCTCGGCGACCTGTGGCGGCCGGGCCGGAGCGGCCAGCCGGTACCCGCACCTGGCG
>JBAUAR010000541.1:0-7506 GCA_049675875.1 Streptosporangiaceae bacterium | reverse complement strand
CCGCCAACCTGCGCCTCGCCCTGTGCGTGTGGCCGGGTCGCGGCGGCCGGGCGGGCGTGCCCGGCGAGCGCCGTCGCGTCCGCGCTCGTGTCGTTCATTGCCAGCACGAACGGGCGCAGCGGCGTGTACCGCACCACGCTCAGCGAGCAAGGGTCGACCTGGATCCGCTGCGACATGTCCAGATGCATGCCGAGCGCGTCGGCCAGGATCGCCTTGATCACGTCACCGTGCGAGCAGACCAGGTAGACCGCGTCGGAGCCGAGCTGCGCGTTCCAGTCGCGCACGGCGGCGACAGCCCGCTGCTGCATCCCGGTCATCGTCTCCCCCGCGGGGCCAGGAAAGCGCACCGCGCTCGGGTGCGCCTGCACGACCCGCCACAGCGGGTCCCTGGCCAGCTTGCGCAGCGACTGGCCAGTCCAGTCCCCGTACCTGCACTCCCCGAGGCGCTCGTCCAGTTGCACGGGGATCGGGTCAGACCGGCCGGTTACCTGGCCGTTCGTACTAGCCGCGGCAGCGTTCCCCGCCGCACTGGCGTCGGCAGCCGTGCCGCCGTCGCCGTTCGCCGCGGTGGCGGGGACACCGTGGCCGGCCGCGACGATCGATGCCGTCTGCACACACCGCTCCAGCGGGCTGCTGACGATGGCCGCGAGCGGCACCTGCGCGAGCCGGGCTGCCACCGTGGCTGCCTGCGCCCGGCCGCGGTCGTCGAGTGAGATGCCGGGCAGCCAGCCGGTCAGCGCCTTCCCCGTCGAAGCGGTGAGGCCATGCCGCACGATCAGCACCACGGTCATTTCTCGACTCTACTGGCACCTGGCGGAGGCAGGCCCGGCGTGAACCCTCGACCGCTCTACCGGCCGGACTGGGGCACGGCTCAGCGCGGCCGATCTGCCAGCACGAACGTCGCGGCCCCGAACGACACCAGGTCGCCGGTTCCGACCCGGCTCGGGGTGGTCACCCGCCAGCCGTTCAGCCTGGTCCCGTTGGTTGAGCCCAGGTCGTCCAGCAGCCAGCCATCACCGTCCCACCGCAGGCTGGCGTGCCACCGCGACACGGTCTCGTCGGCGAGCGTCAGGTCACACAGTTGCTCCCGGCCGATGGTGAACTGGGCCTGCGGGCCAGGCGGTAGCCGGAGCACCGGATGCGAGCCGCGCTGCGGGCCGGGCGGTAGCCGGAGCGCCTGTGGCCAGCCACGCACGCTGCGCCCGGTCGACCGGACCGCCCGGCGACAGGCAGCGGCGGCTTCCGCCCCCAGCCGCCGCGGACTCGGCAGGTCAGCGACCAGGCCGCGTAGGTCGCCACCGAATCGCGCACGCAGCGCAGCCTCGGCTCGGCCCGCGAAGGTCTCATGGGTCAGCCTGCCGTCAGCGAAACCGTCCCTGAGCTTGGCCAGCACCTGATCGCGGTCGGCATCCGAGACACGGACGCCAGGATCCCCGGGCGCTGCCGTATAGCCACGCACATCTGGATTATCAGGGCGCGGCGGGGAGCGCGGCAAGGGCTGGCGGACCCGGCCGCGGCCAGGCCAGCAGCATCGGGGCGGGCGGCCCGCGTTCCCCGCCTGTTACGCTCCCATGGCGTGGGCGCCGCCGTCCACGTGCACGATCTCGCCGGACGTCGCGGGGAACCAGTCCGACAGCAGCGCAACGCAGCCGCGTGCGGCGGGCTCGGCGTCGGCCAGGTCCCAGCCGAGCGGCGCTCGCTGCGACCACAGCCCCTCGAACTGATCGAAGCCAGGGATGCTGCGGGCCGCCATCGTCTTCACCGGTCCGGCCGAGACCAGGTTGACCCGGATTCCGCGCGGCCCGAGGTCACGGGCGAGATAGCGCGCAGTGGACTCGAGCGCGGCCTTGGCCACTCCCATCCAGTCGTAGGCGGGCCACGCCACGCTCGCGTCGAAGTCCAGGCCGACGATCGCGCCGCCCGGCTGCATCAGCGGCAGCGCAGCCATCGCCAGCGACTTGAGCGAGTACGCCGAGACGTGCACCGCCGAGGCCACTTCGGGCCAGGGGGTCTGCAGGAAGTTGCCGCCCAGCGCGCCGGCGGGCGCGTTCGCGATCGCGTGCACCACTCCGTCCAGCCTGTCGGTGTGCTCGGCCACCCGCTGGGCCAGCGAGCCAAGGTGACCCTCGTCGGTCACGTCGAGTTCGATGACCGGCGGCGGATCCGGCAGCCGCTTCGCGATCCGCTCGACGAGACTGAGCCGGCCAAAGCCGGTCAGCACCACCGTCGCGCCTTCCTGCTGAGCGATCCGGGCCACGTGGAACGCGATCGACGCGTCCGTGAGTACGCCGGTCACCAGGATCCGCTTGCCGTCCAGGATCCCCATGTCGCCTGCCTTCCGCTATCGGGGAACGGGGCCGTCAGTGGCCCATGCCGAGGCCACCGTCGACGGGCAGCACAGCGCCGGTGATGTAGCCGGCGTCCGGACCGGCCAGAAAGGCCACCGCCGCTGCCACCTCATCGGCCGACGCGTACCGGCGCAGCGGCACATTCGCGAGGATCGCCTGCTTCTGGTCGTCGGTCAGCGCCGCCGTCATGTCGGTGTCGACGAAGCCGGGCGCCACCACGTTGACGGTGATGCTGCGGCTAGCGAGCTCGCGGGCCAGCGAGCGGCCGAAGCCGACCAGGCCGGCCTTGGATGCCGCGTAGTTCGCCTGTCCGGCCGACCCCAGCAGCCCGACGACCGAGGAGATGAGAATGATCCGGCCGCGGCGCAGTCTGATCATGCCGCGCACCGCCCGCTTGGTCACCCGGTAGGCGCCGGTCAGATTGGTGTTGACCACGGCGGCGAAGTCGTCCTCCGACATCAGCGCCAGCAATTGGTCTCTGGTGATGCCCGCGTTGGCCACCACGACCTCGACCGGTCCGTGCGCCTCCTCGGCAACCTTGAACGCGGCGTCCACCTGCGCGGCGTCGGTGACGTCGCAGGCGGCGACCGTGAACCCGGCCACTGGCGCGCCGGACCTCGACGTCACCGTCACGTCGTCGCCACCGGCCGCCAGCCGCCGCGCGATCGCCAGGCCGATGCCCCGGTTGCCGCCGGTGACGAGTACAGATCGGCCCATGTGGCTGCCCTCCCGCTCGCTGCCCGGTGACCGCATTCGGGTCGCGAGGCAGCGTACCGGTCAGGTGGCGCGGCCGCAGCCCGGGATAGGTTGGCGACTCGTGGACCACACTCAGATAGACCCGGAGTTCACCGCCTACCCGCTGCGCCAGCTCGCCGACGCGGCCCTGCAGCGGGCCGCGCAGCTGGGCGCCGAGCACGCCGATTTCCGCGCCGAGCGAATCAGGGGCCAGCAGATCGGCCTGTCCGACGGCGGCCTGGAAACTCAGTTCGACAGCGACGACCTCGGCCTGGCCGTCCGCGTCGTCGTGGGCGGGACGTGGGGGTTCGCGTCAGCTGTCGACCTGACGCCGGAGGCCGCCGCCCAGGCCGCGGACGAGGCCGTCGACGTGGCGAGGGTGGCAGCCGCCATCAGCACCGAGCGGATCGACCTCGCCGATGAGCCGGCGCACGGCGAGGTGACGTGGCTGTCGGCCTACGAGGTGGACCCGTTCTCGGTCAGCGTCGCGGACAAGATCGCGCTGCTGTCCGGCTGGAGCGGGCAGCTGCTCGCCGCCGACGGGGTGGACCACGTCGACGCATCGCTGTATCAGGTCAAGGAGTGCAAGTTCTATACCGACGGCTCGACCACGGCGCTGCAGCAGCGCGTCCGGGTGCACCCGTCGGTGACCGCCGTCTCGGTGGCCGCCGATGGCCGGTTCGAGACCATGCGGACCATCGCCCCGCCGGCCGGGCGCGGGTACGAATATCTGACCGGCACCGGCTGGGACTTCCCGGCCGAGCTGGCCGAGATCCCGTCGCTGCTGGCCGAGAAGATGGCGGCGCCGTCGGTCGAGGCCGGCCGGTACGACCTGGTCATCGACCCGTCGAACCTGTTCCTCACCATCCACGAGTCAATCGGGCACGCCACCGAGCTGGATCGCGCGCTGGGCTATGAGGCCGCGTACGCCGGTACCTCGTTTGCCACCTTCGACAAGCTGGGCAGCCTGCAGTATGGCTCGCCGATCATGCACGTGACTGGCGACCGCACCGCCGAGCACGGCCTCGCCACGATCGGCTACGACGACGAGGGCGTCGCCGGGCAGTCCTGGGACCTCATCTCCGGCGGCGTCCTCACCGGATACCAGCTGGACCGCAGGATCGCGCGGCTCAAGAGCCTCGGCCGGTCCAACGGGTGCGCCTTCGCCGACTCGCCGAGCCACATGCCCATCCAGCGGATGGCGAATGTCTCGCTGCAGCCCGCCGCCGGCGGACCGGCCACGGCTGAGCTGATCGCCGGCGTGACCGACGGCATCTACATCGTCGGCGACAAGAGCTGGTCGATCGACATGCAGCGGTACAACTTCCAGTTCACCGGCCAGCGGTTCTACCGGATCCGCGGCGGGCAGCTGGCCGGCCAGCTGCGGGACGTGGCATACCAGGCAACCACCACGGATTTCTGGAACTCGATGGAAGCGGTGGGCGGGCCGCAGACGTACGTCCTCGGCGGGGCGTTCAACTGCGGCAAGGGACAGCCCGGGCAGGTAGCGCCGGTGAGCCACGGCTGTCCGGCGGTAGTGATGCGCGGGATCAGGATTCTCAACACGGTCGAGGAGGCGGGCGCGTGAGCGGCCAGCTGCAGGCGGTACCGTCCCCGCGGGACGCGGTCGAGCGCGCGCTGGCCGCCGCTCGCTGCGATGACTGCGTCGTTATCGCCGACGAGAGCTCCTCGGCCAATCTGCGCTGGGCGAGCAACTCACTGACCACCAATGGGGTGTCGCGGTCCAGGCAGCTGACCGTCATCGCGATTAGCCGCAGCGGCGACGGGGCCAGAGTCGGCGTCGTGTCCCGGGCCGGCGTGCGCGGGGACCAGGTCGCCGACATCGTGGCCGAGGCCGAGGCTGCGGCGGCCGAGGCCTCGCCAGCCGAGGACGCCCAGCCGCTGGTGGCGCCCGCGGCCGGCGCGGCCGCCGTGGCGGGCTTCGACCTGCCGCCCGAGGCAACGCAGATCGGTGTGTTCGCCGGTTTCGCGGCCGAACTCGGCACCGCGTTTTCCACCGCCGCGAGCGGTGGCCGCAAGCTCTACGGCTTTGCCGAGCACCAGCTGACGTCGACCTATCTGGGCACATCGGCCGGCCTGCGGCTGCGGCACGACCAGCCGACCGGGCGGCTTGAGCTCAACGCCAAGTCCGCGGATCTGGCCCAGTCGGCGTGGGCCGGCACCGGCACGCGGGATTTCACCGACGTCGACGTCACCACCGTTGAGGCCGACCTGGCGCAGCGTCTCGACTGGGCCAAGCGGTCGGTCTCCCTGCCCGCCGGCCGGTACGAGACGCTGCTTCCGCCGACCGCGCTCGCCGACCTGCTGATCTATCTGTACTGGTCGGCCGGAGCCAAGGACGCGCTGGACGGCCGGACCGTGTTCAGCAAGCCGGGCGGCGGCACCAGGATCGGCGAGGAGCTCGCCCGGCTACCGGTGTCGCTGTACAGCGACCCGGCCGAGCCACGCCTGCAGTGCTCGCCCTTCGTCGTCGCGCATGCCTCGTCCAGGGAGTCCTCGGTCTTCGACAACGGCTTGCCGACCGGCCGCACGGACTGGATCGCGGCCGGACAACTCGGCGCCCTCACCCAGACCCGGCACACCGCGCGGTTGTCCGGCCAGCCCGTAACCCCGGCGATCGACAACCTCGTCATGACGGCGCCCGGTTCGGCAGGGACGATCGCCGACCTGGTCAGCCGAACCTCGTCGGGCCTGTTGCTGACGTGCCTGTGGTACATCCGCGAGGTCGACCCGCAGACGCTCCTGCTCACGGGCCTCACCAGGGACGGCGTGTACCTCGTCGAGAACGGCGAGGTGACCGGCGCGGTGAACAACTTCCGGTTCAACGAGAGCCCGGTGGCGATGCTCGGCCGGATCACCGAGGTGGGTGCCACGGTGCCGACGCTGCCGCGGGAGTGGGGCGACTACTTCACCAGGGCCGCCATGCCGCCGATCCGGGTCGAGGGCTTCAACATGTCCTCGGTGAGTCAGGCCAGCTAACCGCGAGCCGAGACCTGACCGGCCGTACCGGGCGACTTAGTCCTGTTTGTCAGATCTGCCGTTGCTCCGGCGCGGGCAGGGCAGCGGCTCGCGGCTGGTCACCCACGGGTCGTCAGGCGTCCTCGAGGCGGAAGCCAACCTTGAGGCCGACCTGGAAGTGCGCCACCTCGCCGTCGGCAATCTGGCCCCGAACCTGGGTCACTTCGAACCAGTCCAGGTGCCGCAGCGTCTGGGCAGCCCTGCGCAGCGCGCCGCGGATCGCCGCCTCCACGCTGTCCGGCGAGGTCCCGACGATCTCGGTAACCCGGTAGGTGCGATCGGTCATGTCTCCTCCGCATCACTGTGACGGCTCTGTCTGGCCTCAGCATGCCGGATCGCCGAACGCTGGGCGCAGCCGCGCCGTCCCTGTAGTAGCGGCAAGCATGCTCGCGGCATAACGTGGTTGGTGTGAGAGGCGCGCAGGGATCCCGCCACGACCCGGCCTATCTGGTCACCGAAGCCAGGCCGGGCCTGTCGGCGGATATCCGCTACCGGGAGCGCCGCTACCTGATCATGATGGGCATCAGGACGGCGTGCTTCGCCGCTGCGATCCTGATGTTCGTGAACCACCTGGGCTGGCTCACCGCCATCCCGGCGGTCGGCGCGCTGGTGATCCCGTACTTCGCGGTCATCTTCGCCAACGGGGGGCGAGAGCCGACGTCGACCCGGAAATTCCGCCGCTACGAGCCGAACTCCCCGGCCGTCTACCGGCCGCCCGCCGGGTCAGATGGCCAATCACCGAACGGCCACTAGCGGCGCACGGCGTGACACGCCGGGACTAGTCCGCCCACGTCGGCTTGATTACCTCCTAAGCCCGTCTTGATGCACTAGGGGGACGTTCGGTGTAACATGCTTACCGGTGCTCTGGTCCCCCGCCGGGGCATCAGTTGCCGGCGTTCCGGGCCCCCGTCGGAGCGCCGATGAATGCGACGCCGGGTGGTTTGCCCCCGTAGCCACCCGGCGTCGCTTTATGTTCGGAGGCATTCGGCCTCCTTCCCGTCAGCTCGCAGTGCCCTAACTGCGCCGCCGCTTTATGTTCGGAGGCCTTCGGCCTCCTTCCCGTCAGCTCGCGGTGCCCTAACTGCGCCGCCGCTTTATGTTCGGAGGCCTTCGGCCTCCTTCCCGTCGGCTCGCAGTGCCCCCAACTGCGCCGCCGCTTTAGGCTCGGAGGCCTTCGGCCCTCAGCGTCGGCCCAGCCTCGCCTGGAGCCGCGCATGGGTGGTAGATCGCTATTGCTATATAGCGCTACTAATCCTCCACCCATGAAGATCAGCGTGCCGACCGCTGGCCCCGACCGCTCTCGAGAGCGGGGCACAGCGGGGATATGGGACTTTCGAGTTGCGCGGGTGGGATCCTCCGGTCGTGTCGACGGAGAATCCCACTC
>JBAUAR010000540.1:0-5208 GCA_049675875.1 Streptosporangiaceae bacterium | reverse complement strand
GGCCGCGCACGACCTTCCCCTGCGCGGCCAGCACCAGCAGCACCCGGCTGGCCACGTTGAACCGAGCGCCCATGCTGGTTCCCTGGCCGAGGACGATCTGGACGGCCAGCCGCGGGTCTGCGGCCGCCAGCTCGGACGCGGTCGCCTCGCCGCGCGCGGCCAGCGCCGCAAGTGCAGCTTGCTCGGCGCGGGCCAGCCAGCCCTCCACGTCCGCTGCAACGTCGGCGTCGGCCAGCCAGCGCAGCAGCTTGCGCCGCTCGTTGGCGGCGACCGCGTCCGAGCACGCCGCCTGCACCACCGGGGCGAGCTCCACGGTCGTGACGAACACCGTGCGCCGCATGCCGAGCAGCCTGATTAACGTCTTGTCCTCATACAGAGCGCGCTCCACGTCGGTGATGCCGGCGCCGGCCATCCTGGCCAGGATGCCCAGGTACACCGACGAAGGGTCGGTACCGTGCACGGCGACCAGCGACCGCGCGACATCGGCCGGGTCAGCGGCGCTTGCTCCGGCCGCCAGCCGGTGCCGCAGCCCAAGCCGGGCCCGACGTTCGGCCGCGTCGAACCGCCGCGTTGTGCCCATCGCCATCCGCCCCGCGACCCGGCAGGCCGCTCGCCGTTGCCTGCCTTACTGCTTCTCGCTGTCGAGCGCCGCCATCTGGACCGGCTCGTACCGGTCGCCGGCGACCGCCGACGCGGGCACCGCGGCCTCGATGGCCGCCAGCTCGGCCGGGCTGAGCATCAGCTCGAGCGCGCCGAGCGCCTCCACGAGCCGGTCGCGGCGCTTGGTGCCGAGGAGCGGCACGATGTCGGTGCCACGCGACAGTGTCCACGCGATCGCCAGTTGCGCCGTGGTCGCGCCGCGGTCCGCAGCGATCCGTTCCAGCGCGGCCACCAGGGCGAGGTTGCGCTGCAGGTTCTTGCCCTGGAAGCGGGGGAACCTGGTACGCGGGTCGCCGTCCGCGATCGCCCGGGCACTGGCGGCGGACAGCAGCCCGCGAGACATGACGCCGTAGGCGGTGACGCCGACGCCGAGCTGGCGCACCGCCGGCAGGATCTGGTCCTCGATACCGCGGCTCATCAGCGAGTACTCGATCTGCAGGGCGGTCACCGGGTGCACCGCGGCCGCCCGCCTGATGGTGTCAGGGCCCATCTCCGACAGACCCAGATACCGTACGTAGCCGGCCTGGATCATCTCCGCGATGGCGCCGACCGTCTCCTCGATAGACACTCGCGGATCAAGCCGCGCGGGCTGGTACAGGTCGATGTAATCGGCGCCGAGCCGGGTCAGCGAATACGCCAGCGAGCTTTTCACCATCGCGGGGCTCGCGTCGTGCCCGACGAACGCGCCGCGCGGATCGCGCTGGCCGCCGAACTTGACCTGAATGAAGACGCTGGACCGGTCGACGCCGCGCAGCGCGTGCCCCAGCAGCAGCTCGTTGTGCCCCATGCCGTAGAAGTCACCCGTGTCGAGCAGGGTGATCCCCGCGTCGAGCGCCGCGCGGATCGTGGCCGTGCTCTCCGTCTCGTCGGCGGGGCCGTAGGTGCCGGACATGGCCATCAGGCCGAGACCGACCCTGGACACGCGCGGGCCGCCGCGGCCGAGCTCCGTCATCGCGATCGGCATGCTGGCAATCGCCTCCTGTCAAGATGTCGACAAATAGACTTCGTGGCCTTGCACGTACGTCGCCACCACCCCCGTGGTGCCGATATCGGCAGCCGGGTGCGCGAACGGATCACGGTCGAGCACGACGAGGTCCGCGAGCTTGCCATGGTCGATCGTGCCGGTGTCGCCGTCGAGATGGTTCACATACGCCGAGCCGATCGTGTAGGCAGCGAGCGCCTCGGCAAGATCCAGCCGCTGGGCTGGCAGGAACGGCTCGGCCTCCGGCCCGGTCGCGCCGGCCAGCGACCGGTTGACCGCAACGTGGATGGCGCGGAGCGGGTTGGCGCTGCTGACCGCCCAGTCGCTGCCTGCCGCCAGCCGCGCGCCGGAACGCAGCAGCTCACCGAACACGTACTGGCGCTGCGCGCGCTCCGCGCCGAGGAACGGAATGGTGAGCTCGTCCAGCTGCGGCTCGTGCGCAGCCCACAGGCCCTGCATGGTGGCCGTGACATTCAGGCGGGCGAACCGGGGCACGTCGTCCGGGTGCACGACCTGCAGATGAGCGATGTGTGGCCGGTTGTCCCGGCCCGCTCCGCCGTCGCGGAGCAGGCCGGCCGCGCGGGCCGCCTCGATCGCGTCGAGCGCCTCCCGCACCGCACGGTCGCCGATCGCGTGGAAGTGCACCTGGAAGCCCGCGGCGTCCAGTTGCGTCACGTAGCCGGGCAGCGCTGCCGGATCCACGTACGACAGCCCGCTGCCGTGCGGGTGGCAGCCCGCCGGGTCGAGGTAGGGCTCCAGCATGCCCGCGGTGAAGTTCTCGGCGACGCCATCCTGCATGATCTTCACCGTGCCCGCCCGGAAGCGCGACAGGCCATCCTCAGCCCCTGCGGCCGGGTGGTCGCTGACACGCTCCCGGCGGGCCAGCAGGTCGGGGATCTGGTCAGCGCCCCTGGCCCGGTCCCACCACAGCGCCCCCTGAACGCGCGCCGTCAGCTGGCCGCCCGCGACCGCGGCCAGGTAAACCGGCAGCGGGTCCTGATGGCCGAGGTACTCCCCCACGATGGCGTCCTGCCACGCAGTGATGCCGCGGGCGTGCAGGTGCCGCTGGGCGAGCAGCAGCCCGGCCAGCCGGTCTTCGACGGTGAGCGCGGGTACCAGCCGGCCGACCAAGTTCGCGGCACCCTCGTGCAGGGTGCCTTGCGGCGTGCCGTCCGGCTCACGCTCGATCCGGCCGTCGATCGGGTCGGGCGTGCGGGCGTCCAGGCCCGCCAGCTCGAGGGCCCGGGTATTGGCCCAGGCCCCGTGCCCGTCACGGTTGGTCAGGTACGCAGGCCGGTCGCGGGTGACCGCGTCGAGCGCGTGCCGGTCCGGGGTGCCGCCGGCGAACCACTCCATCCGCCAGCCCGAGCCCGCGATCCACTCGTGCTCCGGGTGCTGCCGCGGGTAGGCGGCGATCCGGGCCAGTGCCTCGGCCAGCGTCGTCGCGCCCATCAGGTTGCAGCCGATCATCGTGACACCGGCGAAGGCAGGGTGCACATGCGCGTCCTGGAAGCCCGGTAGCAGCGCCCGACCGCGCAGGTCCACGACCTCGGTCCGGCTGTCGATCAGGTCCGCGATATCGCCGTCTGCCACGTCCCCGACGGCCGCGATCCGGCCGTCGGCGACGGCGACCGCGGTAGCAGGCCGACCGTCGGCGGCAACGGCCTGCACCACGCGCCGACGGCTGGCGTCGGCGGTGTAGACCGGCCCGCCCGCGAAGACACGTTCGGCATGCCTCGTCATGCGCCCCAGCCTCTCACTGTCGCGGCGGCCTTCGACCGGCCGTCCCGCGCCACGTTCCCTCGCGTCAATCCTGCCAGCGCAGCGTGCGGATGGCCGGGGTGGCGAGTAGCAGCGCGCTGCTGAGCGCCGAGTACGCGGCAGCGAAATACAGCAGCCGGGCCGGGCCGACCACGCCAGCGACTTGGCCGATGATCGCGAACCCGGCCGAGCCGAGCGCATATGCCCCGGTCAGCGACAGCGACGTCGCCCGGCCGAGCAGTTCCGGCGCGATCCGCTGCTGCATCACGGTGTTCTCATAGGTGTTGAACACCGCACTGCCAGCGCCCGCCCCGAGCGCGGCGGCCACCACCACGGGCAGCGCGGCGTGAGCCGCGAGGGCGAGGCAGGGCAGCGCATAGCCGAACGTCCCCGTCACCGCGACCACCAGGATCCGGCGCGGCCGCCGGCCCACCAGCGCGATGCCCGTCAGCACCGATCCGAGCGCTAGCGCCGCGCCGATGATGCCCCAGGCTCGCGCTCCGCCCAGGTACCGCTGGGCCAGTATCGGCCCGAGCAGCAGGAACGGCGCCCAGGTGAACAGGTTGAACAAGGCGAACTGCACTGTTGTCAGCCACAGCCAGGTCTGCGCTCGGAAGACAGACCAGCCCTCGACAAGGTCTCGCCAGGGTGACTGTGCCGTCGGCCGGCCGGGCGGGATCGCGAGCATCACGAGGCTGACTACGCTCACGCCGAAGCTGGCTGCGTCGATGCCGATCACCACCGCCGGGTTCGTGACCGAGATCAGCACTCCGGCCAGCGCCGGCCCGACTACCCCCGTCGCCGACTGGGCGACGCCCAGCATCGCGTTCGCGTCGGATAGCTGGTCGCGAGGCGCGATCTCGGCTCGCAGTCCGCCCAGGGCCGGCGTGAAGAAACCTTGCCCGGTGCTCAGCAGGCCGGCCAGCACGATGAAGACCCACAGCGGCGGCCGGCCGGCGACCAGGGCCACGGCGAGCGTGCCCTGGACCGCCACCCGGAGCGTGTCGGTCACCAGCATCACCCGGCGCCGGGCGAGGCGATCGGCCAGTACTCCGCCGCCAATCATGACGAGCACCTGAGGCACCACGTTCGCTGCGAACACGAATCCGAGATCTGCCGGGCCGCCGCCGCTATCGAGCACCGCGAAGGTCAGCGCGACCGCCGACATCGCGGAGCCGAGCAGCGAGGTGGTGTAACCGACGTAGAACACCCGGAAGTTTCGCTCGGTCAGCGGCCCGAGCCGCCCCGCCAGCCGGCCCCGGGAATTGCTAGTACCGTCGGCGATAACGGCCCCGGTCCCTGATTCCTGCATTGATTTACTGCGATGACGGAACGGGGTGTTATCACCAGCGGTCATGCAATTAAGGCTGCCAGAAATATCTCCTGAAACGCAATATTCAAATGGTCAGCTGCACCGCAAATCAGCAGGCCAGCCTCTCGTTGTCGCAGTAAATTAAGTCGGCGTAACTATTTACCGGCTGGGCTACAATGAGTCGCAGCTGCATTGCAGAAGGAGACTCAGATGAGCGTGCCGATGGCTAGCATCGCGCCCGTCGAATATGCGGTTGCGGTGGATCGTTATCTGGCCGAGGCTGAGCTCGGCGCCGCCTCCAGACGGGTCTACCGGATCTCGCTGGCGGGCTGGGCGTGGCCGCTGGTCGGCAGGCTGCCGCCGGACGGCCTGGATCGGCGCGGCGCCAGCCCGCCGGTCGTGCCGCTCGCGGCGCTTGACGACGCCGCCGCCGAGGTAAAGCTGGCCCGCGCCGTCGCGCACCGGGTGCGGCACGCGCAGCCAAGGACGGTAC
>JBAUAR010000539.1:0-3103 GCA_049675875.1 Streptosporangiaceae bacterium | reverse complement strand
CGCCGGCGGAGCGCCCGTCGGTACGGCCCGCCGAGCAGCCTGCTGGCCCGGCATCACAGCCCAACGACAGCCGCCCGCGAAGGTCCGGTCGCGCTGGTGCTGCCCACCGGCGGCCGGCTGCTGCGGTCGACGCGAGCCCCGAGACAGCCCGTTCCCCTATCCAGGAGGGCAAACCCGGCCTGCGGAAACGTCGCGACGCTGGTCGCCGCGACGCGGTCAAGCAGGCGGCTGCGCCGGAGACCCGGTCGGCGCCGACGGACGGCCCGGTCCGGACGGTCACCAAGGACACGGTCGTCACCGGTCCGATCACGGCTCAGCCGAAGGCCCCGACCAAGCGCGCCGAGCGGGCGAAGGCCCGGCGTCGGCACCGCACGATGATCCGGGTGACCGCCCTCGTCGGCGTCGTCGTGGTCGTGCCGGCCGCTGCGGTCGGTGTGCTGCGCAGCGGTCTGTTTAGCTCGAGCCCGAGCGGACCTGATCACACCATCTCGGTGCCCGCGAGCCTGCTTGGCTATACGCAGGAACCGGGGCTGGCCAAGGGGATGAACGCTCAGGCTCTTCGGACGGCCATCGTCAGAAAGGGCAGCGGCGAGGCGACGCACGTCGTGGATGGTCTGTACGAGGACAACGCAGGGACCGGTACCACGTCCAGCCCGCTGATCATCCTGTTCATCGGCGGCAACCTGTCCGGCTCGGCGAGCTCGTTCATCACCAGCTTCACGGGCACGGTGCCGGGTGCCTTCGCCGCAAGCGCGGGGAAGCTGGGCGGTATGGCCGCGTGCGTTCCCGGTACGTCGGGCCGCCCGGCCGAGTGCGCCTGGGCGGACAATGACACGTTCGGGCTGTTCGCGTCTCCGGCGCTCAGTGCCTCGGCGCTGGGCAAGGACTTGCGCGCGATGCGGCCGCTGGTGGAGCACCGCACTAAGGGCGCCTGAGCTCCGGTCCGGGTCAGGAGGTCGGCGGCGGGTCGAGCGGATCGGCCTTTTGTGGCTGCGCGAGCTGCGGTTTCCGTAGCGACAGCCGGACGATCGCGATCGTGACGGCGCCCACCAGTGCCATGAGCCCGACGATCTGAGCGCCGAGCAGCCGCGGGTCGATGGGAACCGCGTATGCAGCGTCTGCGGCATGCGCGATGCGCCGGGACTTGGCCGGCGGCAGCCCGAGAGATTCGGTGCTCTGGCTGGGACTGACGGTGGGGAACAAGTCCGACGGATTGGTGGCGGTTACTCCGGTGCCGGGAATCGGCGGTAGCGACACCAGCGGCGGCACTTCCTCCGAGGAAACGTTCGAGGAGGCGTCCGAGGTCGATGCGGTGGTCGGGGCCACGACGTCATCGGTCGCGCTCGACGAGTCGGACGTCGCGCCGGTCGCGGTGGCGGTGACGGTGAGCTCAATGTCGGTGCCGAGCGGGGCGTCGGTGGTTACTGGCACCGACGCGAGCAGCTCGTCGACCTGGCCGACCGGCATACTGGCGATCGTGCACGTAGAGTCGCTCGCCGACGGGCAGATGGT
Organism: Streptosporangiaceae bacterium; assembly: GCA_049675875.1. GTDB lineage: Bacteria > Actinomycetota > Actinomycetes > Streptosporangiales > Streptosporangiaceae > JAJYUU01. Next base: position 1,591 of record JBAUAR010000539.1, on the reverse strand, counting down.
GAAGCTCGGGGTGCCCAGGTAGCTAGCCGCCGGGACGCTGGCGGTAACGGAGACGTCGCTGCTGTCCGCTGTCATGCTCCAGGCCCAGACGACGTAGCTCGCCTGGTCTCCGGCCAGCACGTCACCGGATGACGGGTACGACTGAGCGAGAACGCACAACTGCGGCATTGGGGCTGTCGAGGCGCTGCTGCTCGGCTCCGGGGTCGGGCTATCTGACGAGCTCGGGTCCGGCGTCGGAGTCGAGTCCGAACCGGGGTCGGTGCTCGAGACGTCCGGTGACGTCGCCCCAGGGTCGGTGCTCGACGACGTCGAGGTGTCGGAGGTCGTCGCGGTCGGTGAATCCGGCGAAGTGGGCGGATCTGCCGGCGTACTGGTGTCGGTGTCGGTCGGTGTCGGGCCCGGCGAGTTGTCGTCGGTGATCGAGGAGTCAGCGGACGACGCAACGGCGCTGGTGCTCAAGGAAGTACCACCGGCGGTGGCGGCATCGTTCGAGGAGGTGAGGACTGTCGACGTTGTCGGTGGCGAGCCGCAGACTGAGCTTGTGGTGCTGGCGGCGGTCACCGACGCGTGCGCAGCCATGGTGCTCACCAGCAGTACCGCGACACCGAAGAACGCGAGCCCAATCGCCGCGCCGAGCGCGGCAGGCTTGTGAAGCAGCGCCCTCACCGTGCATCCTCGCTTCAATTCGCCTGTCTGACCAGGCCGGAGCGCGACCTTCGTATTCGCCACACTACCTGTGGATTGCGCGGGTTCTTTATTCGTCGCATGTTCGCAATCAAAGTTTCATGATCGCGTAGCTTCATGCAAGCATGCCAGTCTGGTGACGCCGGTGGAGCCCCGGATCGGCTGGCGTTCTGCTCGTTTCTGCTCGCGATCTGGTCTGGTCGCCTCATGCCCGGCCTGGCCTGTGTTATGCGGCTAGGCCGTGCGATCGTCCACGTGTCCTCGCGTCGCGGTGTCGTCGGGCGCTCGAATCGCGGTGTCGTCGGGCGCTCGAATCGCGGTGTCCTCGCGGGCTCGTGTCGTGGCGTCCGCGCGGGCTCGCGTCGTCTGCTCGCGTCCCGTTGTCGGTGCCGTCCGGTGCCCTTAACGACGGTCGGACTGGTGGCCCTGAGCTGGCGGCCTGAGGCAATCGTGACGGGCGCCTGTCGTGTATGCTCGGCTGGCGCGGTGGGAGCGCTGCCGGAATAATCCGGAGCGCGGCCACGCCAGCGCCCCCTTAGCTCAGTCGGCAGAGCGTCTCCATGGTAAGGAGAAGGTCTACGGTTCGATTCCGTAAGGGGGCTCCATCTACCAGGCAAAACTCAGCTCCGAGATGATCTTAGATCGCGATGGCAGCCATTCCGGCAGCCATTCTGGCTGAGGTGCTGACACGAGCGAACCGGTCTGAGGTCGGCTCAGCGGGCGCACGGGGCACGGCAGCCAACTACCAGAAAGCCACGCTGAACATCGTCAGTGGGCGGTTCGGCTTGCCGTCCGGGCGTAGCGGGCGGTTGTAGGGGACCGCTCGGTAGCACGAAGTCGTGGCCTCTGCGGTGGCGAACGTCATGGCTTGCGCCGGGTCTGGTGTCCACGTGGCGAGGCCTTCGCC
>JBAUAR010000538.1:0-2597 GCA_049675875.1 Streptosporangiaceae bacterium | reverse complement strand
GGTCCTGGGCGTCCGACGCGGCCGCCAGCCCGGCGGCGTCACCGCCCTGGCCGCGGTGAACGTGCTCCGCACTCCCGGCCGCGCCGCCGTCGGCGCCGTCAGCCTCGCCATTGGCATCGCGTCCCTCACCATCCTCACCGCCGTGACCATCGCCTTCCGAGGTGTCGTCGTCGGCTCCCTGCTCGGTGACGCCGTGGCCGTCCAGGTCCGGGGGGTCGACTACGTCGCCGTCGTCGCCACCGTCACCCTCGGTGTCCTCGCCGTCGCCGACGTGGTATTCCTCAACATCCGCGAACGCGCCGGGGAGCTAGCCACCATCCGCGCTCTCGGCTGGCCAGAAAGCGCGATCGCCCGCCTGGTCATCACCGAGGGCGCCATCATCGGCCTGGCCGGCTCCCTCACCGGGGCCGCGGCCGGTCTTGCTGCCGCCGCCGAGTTCGCCGGTCAGCTCCCCGCCAGCCTGTACGCCATCGCTGCGGCAGCGGCCGTCACCGGCCTTCTCGTCACCGCCGCGGCCGCGCTGCTGCCTGCTCGCACCGTCCGCCACCTCCCGGCTACCCACCTGCTGGCCGCCGAGTAGCCGCTCACCGCCCACCGCCCACCGCCGGGCCGGTAGCCGCCCACCGCCGGGCCGGTAGCCGGCCAGCGTGGGAGAATGTCGGTGGTGGCCCTGCCCAGTACAGGATGGAGGCGTTCGATCACGGCAGACATCCGGGTGCGCCGCGTCTACGACGATCCGGCGCCGGCCGACGGGGCGAGAGTTCTCGTCGACCGGGTGTGGCCGCGTGGCCTGCGCAAGGACGCGGCCCGGCTGGACGACTGGGCCAAGGACGCCGCGCCGTCGACCGACCTCCGTACCTGGTACCAGCACGATCCCGCCAAGTTCAGCGAGTTCCGCCGCCGCTACGTGGCGGAACTCGACGCACCCTCGGGCCGGGCCGCGCTCGCCCGCCTCCGTGGCCTCGCGGCCGCGGGACCGGTAACGCTGCTGAGCGCCACCCGCGAGATCGACATCAGCCAGGCTGCGGTCCTCGCTGATGTGCTGCGCCAGCCGGTGCGGCGATAACGCCGGGCTGACCCCGCCGCCTGCCATCCCGGCCGGTCCCGCCCGCGACAAGCTCGTCCAGGACGCCGGCCAGGCTGTGCAACTCGACCAGGTGCGCTGGAGTCAGCTCGGTCAGGACTCGCTCGCCCTTGGCAGTGAGCCGGATCCGGACGAGCCGCGCATCGTGCGCGTCAGCGACCCTGCGGACCAGCCCCGCGATTTCCGCACGGTCGACGAGCTCAACGGTGCTGTGATGGCGGAGCAGCAGGTAGCCAGCCAGGTCACGCACCGTGGGCGGCAGCTCGCCTGGATGTCCCTTCACCGCCACCAGGAGCTGGTGCTGCACGTGCGTGAGCCCGGCCACCTTGGCCTGGTCCTCGCTCCACCGCTGGAACCGGCGCAAGCTGGCGCGGAACGCCAGCAGGTGCTCGAAGTCCTCGCGGGTCAGCGGCCGGGCGCCGTCGTCTGCCATCGGTTGCCCCCTCTGTCGCCAGCCGGGCAGCAGCCCACATCGGCGGCGATCGGCTGCCGCCGCGATTGCCATGCGTCGTCTCACGATAGGCCAGCGATGCCGCGGCGTGCTGCGGCTGCGCAATGCGACGGCGCGCCTGCCCCGCCGTCCCGCCGTGACAAGCTGTCCCCATGGACTACACGAACCTGGGCCGCTCCGGCCTCTCGGTAAGCCGCCTGTGCCTCGGGACCATGAACTTCGGACCGCTGACGCCGCCCTCCGACGCCCACGAAATCATGGACCACGCGCACGCGATCGGCATCAACTTCTTCGACACCGCGAACCGTTACGGCGGCATGCAGAGCCCGCCCGGTCAGGTGGGGAAGGCCGACCAGGCCCACGTGGGCTGGACCGAGGAGATCATCGGCGAGTGGTTCGCCGCAAGCGGCGGGCGGCGCGAGCGCACCGTGCTCGCGACCAAGCTGTACGGGGCAATGGGTGACTGGCCCAACGATGGCAAGCTGTCCGCCCTCAGCATCCGCCGCGCGTGCGACGCGTCGCTGCGACGCCTGCAGACCGACTACATCGATCTGTACCAGATGCACCACGTCGACCGCGACACCCCGTGGGACGAGATCTGGCAGGCGATGGAGGTGCTGGTCTCGCAGGGCAAGATCCTCTACGTCGGCTCGTCCAACTTCGCGGGCTGGCACATCGCGCAGGCTAACGACACCGCCGCCGCCCGCGGATTCCTCGGTCTGGTCAGCGAGCAGTCGATCTACAACCTCATGACCCGCTGGATCGAGCTGGAGGTACTGCCCGCGGCGATCGAGTACGGCGTCGGCATCATCCCGTGGTCGCCGCTGGAGGGCGGCTTGCTCGGCGGCGTGCTCCGCAAGGAGCGCGAGGGTCGTCGTCGCGTCTCGGGCCGGGCCCGCGAAGCCGTCGAGCGCAACCGTGACCAGATCGACTCGTACGAGGCGTTCTGCGAGGAGCTCGGCGAGGAACCAGGCGCGGTGGCGCTGGCCTGGCTGCTGCACCAGGACGGGGTGACCGCTCCGATTGTCGGACCGCGAACCCTCGCCCACCTCGACGACGCTC
>JBAUAR010000537.1:0-8610 GCA_049675875.1 Streptosporangiaceae bacterium | reverse complement strand
AAGCGTGCAGCAGGCGGTCGACAACGCAGGGGCTGGCTCTATTCCGAGCTTGACCAATGAATTGCAAGATGCGCTTCGAGATATCTATGAGCAAGATATCCGTGAGCACGTCCAGGCTCGATGGTAGACGTTGATGTCAGCTGACTACCGAAGTCACCGGGATTCGCGCTGCTTCGAGCAGCTGAGCCGATGGCCACGCGCCCAGCTGGCAGGCGAGGCGGACCTGCTGGACCAGTTCGCGGGCAACGATCTCGGTGGCGGGCATCAGGCGGCGTACCCGCGATGTGCCGATGGCGATTGAGCGCCATACCTCTGGCTCGGATAGCGGCGCGGCACTGAGGATGCCAGCGGTCACGTCGCTCGCTATGCCTGCGCCCGGCAGGACCGTCCAGCCGTGACCGGCGCGCACAAGCTGCTTTTGCAGGTCCATCGAGTTGGTTTCGACGGCGATATTCATGTCTGCGCCCGCCTGGGCGGCAGCTCTGTCGATGAGCACGCGCAGCGCGTGACCGGGCGAGGGCATGACCACTGGGCGCTCGGCGAGCCGGGTGACGGGAACGGACTCAAGAGCGCTCAGGCCGTCCGACACGGGCGCGACGGCCCACAGCCTTTCGCGCACCAGCGTTCGCACGTTCAGCGAGGGGATGCTCGTGAGGCTGTAAAGCAGGCTTACGTCCAGGTCATCATTGTCGAGCCATTGCTGGAGGTGCCCGGAGTAGGCGGTGAGGACGCGGAGTTCGATACCGGGATGGTCGCGCGCTATGGCCGAGACGAGGGGCTCGGCCAGAATGCCTGCGGTGCTCTCGAGCAGGCCGACCCTGACGATACCGGTCACCGCGCCAGGAGCCGGCGCCACCTCCGCGCGTGCGCGCTCCAGCTCGGTCAGGGCGCGTCTCGCCCGCTCGGCCAGAATTGCCCCGGCTGTCGTCGGCCGCATGCCCTGACGGGTCCGCTCGAACAGGGGCACGCCAAGCTCGAGCTCAAGGGAGCGGATCTGACGGGTAACGGCGGGCTGTACCAGGTGCAGGAGCTCGGCGGCCCTGGTCACGCTGCCCGCCTCGACCACCGTCACCAGGGCCTTGAGCTGCTTGATATCCAGTCTCGCTCCTGTGTTATCACGTTCTCGCATTGAGATATTACAGATCGTTATTTTAACTGTCTCATCATCACTTGCCATGATGTAAGGACGTCGCAGGCTGCTCGGCTTCGGGCGACGCATGCAGGGAGGAACCGATGGACGGGCTTGCCGATGGGCTCAGCCGGGAGGAAGCCGCGATCGTGGCTCTCGTGCGCGAGTTCACGGACAAGGAGGTGAGGCCTGTCGTCCGGGAACTCGAGCACGCCAACGACTATCCCGCCAAGCTCATCGACCAGATGAAGGACATGGGCATCTTCGGGCTCGCCATCCCCGAGCCGTGGGGCCAGGCGCAGGTCTCCGCACAGTGTTACGCCGCGGTGACCGAGGAACTGTCGCGCGGTTGGATGAGCCTCGCAGGTGCCATGGGCGGGCACACCGTGGTCGCCAAGCTGCTGGTCAGTTTCGGCACGCCCGAGCAGAAGGACGCCTACCTGCCGAGGATGGCTACTGGCGAGGTCCGGGCAGCCATGGCCTTGACTGAGCCGGGCGGCGGCTCCGACCTCCAGTCGATGCGGACCACAGCCCGCCGCGACGGCTGCGACTATTTGGTCAACGGAGCCAAGACGTGGATCACCAATGCGCGGCGATCGCAACTGGTCGCGCTGCTGTGCAAGACCGACCCGTCCGCAGTCCCCGCGCACAAGGGAGTCAGCATCCTGCTGGCTGAGCACGGGCCGGGCTTTCATGTCTCGCGGGACCTGCCGAAGCTCGGATACAAGGGGGTCGAGAGCTGCGAGCTGGCCTTCGACGGCTTCCGGGTTCCTGATTCAGCCCTGCTCGGCGGCGAGGAGGGGCACGGTTTCGCGCAGATGATGCGCGGGTTGGAGATCGGCCGGATCCAAGTCGCCAGCCGGGCCCTCGGCGTCGCCCAGGCCGCGCTTGACGACTCGCTGCGGTACGCCCAGCAGCGGGAGGCGTTCGGGAAGCCAATCTGGCAGCACGAGGCGGTCGGCAACTACCTTGCCGACATGGCCACCAAGCTGGAGGCTGCTCGGCAGCTCGTGCGGTATGCGGCACGCCGGTACGACTCGGGTGAGCGCGCGGATATGGAGGCCGGGATGGCGAAGCTGTTCGCCTCGGAAACGGCCATGGAGATAGCGCTGAACGCCCTCCGCATCCACGGCGGCTACGGCTACTCGACCGAGTTCGACGTGGAGAGGTACTTCCGGGACGCGCCGCTGATGGTCGTCGGTGAAGGAACGAACGAGATCCAGCGGAACGTGATAGTGCGTCAGCTCATCAGGCACATCGGCTGACTTCCTGACTTGCCGGCACGGCAGTGACACCGATGCGCGACCGAGGAACGGCTACTATGCGGCAACCCCTGAATGGCATCACGGTCATCTCCCTGGAGCAGGCTGTTGCTGCGCCGTTCGCGACGCGACAGCTTGCCGACATCGGCGCCCGGGTCATCAAGATTGAACGGCCTGGTACCGGGGACTTCGCGCGCAACTACGATCGCACCGTGTTCGGCCAGTCCAGCTACTTCGTCTGGCTTAACCGGGGCAAGGAGAGCGTCGAGCTTGACGTCAAGAACGAGGATGACCGGGCCCTGCTAGGCACCCTGATCCAGCACGCCGACGTTTTCGTGCAGAACCTCGCCCCAGGGGCGGCCGACCGCCTCGGGCTGGGTGCGGCTGCACTCCGGGCGGGCCACCCCCGACTCATCCACTGCTCGGTCTCGGGCTACGGCCCGGACGGTCCGTACCGCTCGAAGAAGGCTTACGACCTCCTTGTGCAGTGTGAGGCCGGATTGGTCATGGCAACCGGGACCCCGGAGATTCCGTCGAAGGCCGGGTTCTCGGTCGCCGACATTGCCGCGGGAATGTACGCCTACAGCGGCATCCTGACTGCGCTGTACGACCGGGAGCGTACTGGCCGCGGGGCGAGCCTGCACGTAGCGATGATCGACGCGCTAGCCGAGTGGATGAGCCAGCCAGCTTATTTCGCCAGCTACGGCGGGGAGCCGTCCAGGCGCACCGGGGCCCGGCATCCGTCCATCGCGCCATACGGGCCATACGAGACCGGAAACGGCACCGTCTTCCTCGGGGTCCAGAACGCCCGCGAGTGGAGGGTCCTCTGCCGCGAGGTCCTTGGTCGCCCCGAGCTGGCGACCGATCCTCGCTTCGTGGAGAACACTGACCGGGTCGAGCACAGCGCCGAGCTCACCGCGATCATCGAAGCCGCATTCGCGGACCTAAGCGCTGGTCAGGTAGCCGACAGGCTGGAGCGAGCCGGAATCGCAAACGCCCGGCTCCGGGCACCCGAGGAGCTGATCCAGCATCCGCAGCTGCGCGCCCGCCACCGCTGGCACCGGATCCACACGCCAGCTGGTCATGTCGACGCGTTGATGCCGCCGGTCCAGGTGGCGGACCAGATGCCGGTGATGGGACCTGTTCCTGAGCTGGGCCAGCACACCGCTCCGATACGCGCCGAGTTCGGGCCTGACGCAAGAACAGGTCATTCTGGCTCACGACGCCGTACAGATACATAGTCTCTGCGTTGTCCCTAAGCGTGAGGTGGGTGGTTACAAGGTGGTGAGTGTGAGCCTTAGTGCCTTGGTGCTGCGCCTTGTGGTAGGCGGAACGATCCTGGCGCATGGCTGGAACCACGCGTTTGGCGGAGGCAAGCTCCCCGGAACTGCACGATGGTTCGACTCCATCGGTATCCGGCCGGGCAGGGTGCATGCGCTGTTCGCCACCGTCACCGAACTCGGCGCCGGCGCGCTGCTGATCCTCGGACTACTCACCCCGCTCGCCGCGGCCGGTGTGGTCGGGACCATGGTCGTTGCTTTGGTAGCCAACCACGCCAAGAACGGCTTCTTCATCTTCCGGCCCGGTGAAGGCTACGAGTACGTCCTGATGATCATCCTGGTGTGCTGCGCGATCGGCGCGCTCGGAGGAGGCGCATGGTCTCTGGACCGTCTGGTCGGCTTCCGGGTGGATGGCTGGGCTGGACTGGCCATCGCTGCGCTCGCGGGCGGCGGCGGCGCCGCGCTCCTGCTGGCAACGTCCTGGCGACCCAGCCCCTCCCCCGATGCACCGGCACGGGAAGCACCGCAGCCGTAGCGCGAAAGCGACGTGAGGGTAGCCGTCGCGCCACCGCGATCAGCTGAGCGAAGGTTCGGACGACGGATGGTTGTACGGCTGCTCACCGGCTTCGGGAACTTCCCCAAGAGGTGGCCAGGTGCGGTGACGGCCGTCGACATGGACGCGACGCTCGCCAAAGAGCCACTTTCCGTTCTCGCGTACCAGGAAGTCTTCGTACTCACCCGTCAGTGACATCGCCGGTTTCCCACCCTCGGCGGTGGTCGTCACGAAGAGGTGACAGTGGGACCGTGCGGTGCCGGTGTCGGCGTCGACGTCGACGAGGATGTTCGTCACGAAGTGGCGGCTATTCGGAGCGGCGGAGCGGCGCCGATTCACGGCCGCAGCTACGAACGCCTCCTTGTCTCGGTGCACCAGCCAGTCGGCGTGCGCCCCTCGGAAGATCCCATCCGCCGCAAAACACTGTGCCCAGGCATCGTAGTCGGTTGCGTCGAGCACCGCGTTGTAACGGTAGATCAGTCCCACGATCTGCCGTTCCGCCTCTGCCGGGCTGCTCGAGTCGGCCATGTCGCTCCTCTCCCGCGACCCCGATGGTCGGGACGGAATCAGGATTACACTGAGCATGGCGGAGCTGCCGGGCGTCGGCGTCGGTAATGCCTCGGTTAACGCGTCGCCGCTCATTGTCGAGGTCGGCAGCGAGCCCGTCGGACCGGCGGAAGCCTTGCCGCCGAGGCCGTCGGAGGTGGAGTATGCCGGAGCGAAGCGAGCGGGTGGCCGAGATCTGGGATGGCGCGGTGGCGGCGATGCGCCAGCTCGTTGCCGAGCTGATGATCACCGAGGATGAGCTGCATCTGGCGGCGGATTTCTTCGACCAGATGGGCAAGGAAGACAACTTCCACACGCTTTTGTTCGCCACCCTGAGCACGGCCAGTGACGAGGTGTTCTACCGCTCCAGGGGTGTCAGCCACTCCAATGTGGTCGGACCCCGCTACAAGGCCGGGGCTCCGCTTCGGCCGGACGGAAATCTGCTCGATCGGCCTGCCGAGCCCGGTGCCCAGCCGTTCGAGCTCTCAGGACGCATCTACGACGTCGCCACGGGCGATCCGGTTCCGGGCGCAGAGCTCGACGTGTGGCAGGCCGACCACAACGGGCTCTACGACGACGACGGTTACCACCTGCGTGGCAACGTGGTCGCTGACGAGGCAGGCCGGTACCGCATCACCACCGTGCTGCCTGCCGATTACCCCTCCCATTGGGACGACACCATCACGACCGCCTACGCCCTGATCGGGCGGGGCACGCTCCGCGCTGCGCACGTGCACATGAATATCTCGCTCGACGGGCGTCACCTGCTCACGACCCAGGTGTTCCGCTCCGACTCGCCCTCCCTCGACGACGACCTGATAATCGGGATCGTGAAGCCGGAGCTGATCGGCACGGTCGTTCCCCCCGACCCCGGCTCGGGCCTGCCGTGGACGATGGAGTTCGACATCCCTGTCCGCGTCCAGCAGGCACAACTGACAAGCGCCTAAGCGACCGACCGCCCAGGAACACGTGCGGACGCGCCGGGCGGTTGCAGTGGCTTGCATTCCCTTTGGCCACGCCGAAGGCCAGGAAGGATCGGCGGGGTCTGACCGCAGCCAATAACGGCTGCCGTAATGTCGTGCGACGACACTGCTGGAATGACGGATTCGCAACGCCCCACTACCCCGGTCCGGATGCTGTCCGAGGATGAGGCCGCCCGGATCGCTGCGGACGTGGGAATGCGTCCCGAGATGGCGCGCATCCACCTCTTCCGCATCCTCCTCAACTCGCCGTCGGTTGGGCGAGTCCAGAATGAGCTCAACGACCGGATCCTGAGGCAGGGTCAACTCGCGGCCCGGCCGGAGGCCACCGCGCTGCGGGAGCTCGCCATCATGCGGTTGGCCTGGGTGATGGGCTCGTCCTACGCCTGGGCGCACCATTTCTACCCAACCGTCGACGTCGACCTCTCCGGTCGACGGCCTGACAACGTCTTGGGCGTACGCGAGGGGTCTGGCCACGCCGGATTCACCCAAGCCGAACGCCTCACCATGCAGGCGGTGGATGAGATGGTGCGCGACGCCAGGGTCTCGCCGGGCACCCTGGCAGGGCTCCGGGGCGAGTTGGCCAGCGACGGGGAGCTCGTCGAGCTCTGTTACGTCATCGCCATGTGGAAGGCCGTCACTGAAGTCATGGCGACCTTCGACCCGCCGCTCGAAGCCAATTACGAAGCATGGGCTCCCGATGGCGTGCGTCCCGAGGATCCTCTCGGACTCGGGTCGAACCGCTGACCGTCGTGGCGCGACTGGCTTCGCGCGTTAGCGAGGACCAGGTCCGCTTCCGCGATTTTTCCGACTCCCTGAGCTTCATCGCTGCTGGCCGCGCTGGCGCCAGGCTCAGGGACGGGCTCAGGTCTCGGATAACGGACCGGGTAACGTCCGCCTCCATACCGTCACAACCCGGTGAGAACGGGCCGCCTGCCGTGGGGAGCAGGCCTAGGCAGGATCGAATGGTGACGACGTTGGCTGAATCGGTTCTCGACTGGTGCGTCGAGGCGGTCGATAGGAAGCTCCAGGAGGAGGCGACCGCCTACGCCGCCGCCGAAAGGGCTGCGAAGGATCTGATTAGCGTGGCGGTCTGCGGCAGGGCGCAGCCAGCGGTCGCCATCGCTCGCAGCCTGGCCGCGGAGACGGGGGCGACCGGGCGGAGCCCCATCTGGTCGACTGACCGGCTGGCCGACCCTGTATCGGCGGCATTCGTCAATGGCACTGCCGCACAGGCGCTTGATTACGACGACGTAGCGCCCGAGGGAGTGGCGCATCTGTCCTCGATCATCGTCCCGTGCGTGGCCGCCCTGGCAGATCGAATCGATCCCGTCGAACACCTTCCAGCCCTGGCCAGGGGCTATGCCATAGCGGCTCGTCTGGCCCGGCTCATGGGCCGTCCGTCTTACGACGCCGGGCTGCAGCCTACGCACACGCTTGGCACGCTCGGGGCAGTCGGCGCGTTGCTCTTCGGGCTGCGGAGCCCTACGGCGACCCGGCGAGCTGCGTTCTCGTTGGTGGCGTCGCAGCTGATCGGCCTGCGGGCACATACCGGCTCCCGGTACAAGGCGATGCAGGCGGGCATCGCCGCGGCGGGAGCCGTCCGCGCCGTGTTGCTGGCCCAACGAGGGATGGAAGGCGGGGTACGGGCGCTCGACGACGTCCTCAACAGGCTAGGGGCGGACACGAACACCGAGGTGCTGGGAGAAAAGGATCTCGCCCCGGCGTTCCTCGGAGCCAAGTTCATCCCGACGTGCGGCGGCGTCCACACCGCCGTCGAAGCCACCCTGGCGGTCCGCAGTCAACTCGACGACAGCCAGCGAGCCAGCTCCACCTTGTCGGTCCGGGTCCCGCCGCGCATCAACAGGCACATGCACTTCCTGGTACCCGCCAACCCCGATGAAGCCCGCTTCAGCGTCGCCTATTGCGTCGCAGGTGCCTGGGTGCTGGGCCACGTCACGCCGCCAATGTTCACCGAGACGGCGATCACTGATCCCCGCATAGTCGACGTGATCCCGACCCTGCGGCTCATCGACGACAGCACCATGGCACCGAACGGCGACGAAGCCGTGGTCGAAGCGACCGGTCCCTTTGGCACGGTCAGCCATCGCGTCGACCATCGCTTCGGCTATCCCCGCCGCGTCCCGACGGACTCGGACATGCGGCGCAAGTTCGTCGACTGCCTGTCCAGCGCGCTGGGGGCACAGGAGGCAGACGCCCTCTACGAGCGGGCTCGGAGTGAGCAGACGGTGCAGGCGCTGCAGGCGGCCGTGCGAGTGAACCTGATCGAGCCCGACGGGCGCTGAGGAGGAGACATGGCCGCAACGCAAACGCTGGACGACGTCCGCAAGCTCATCGAGCGCTACAGCAACTGGGGCAGGTGGGGCGCCGACGATGAGAAGGGGACCCTCAACTTCCTCACCGCGGAGGACGTCGTCCGCGCGACGCGTCTCGTGGAGGACGGGACCGCCATATCACTCGCTGTGCCCTTCGATGAGAAGGGTCCGCAGACAGGCGGGTTCAACCGGTTCAACCCCATCCACCTCATGACCCGCGATGGCAGTGACGCCATCTCGGGCGCCCTGGCACGCGACTTCTATGCCGGGAAGGGCCCGCATTTCGGCGCAGCCGACGATCTGGTGATCATGCCGCTGCAGTGCGGGACCCAGTGGGACGCGCTGGCGCACATCATCTTCGAGGGCAAGATCTATAACGGGTTCAGCGCCGACCTGGTGAGCAGCAAAGGAGCGCATCGGGGCGCCGTGACTAACGCCACCGAGCGCATGATGGGTCGCGGCGTCCTGCTCGACCTGCCCCGATCGATGGGAGTCGAGGCGCTCGACCCCGGTTACGCCATCAC
>JBAUAR010000536.1:0-9407 GCA_049675875.1 Streptosporangiaceae bacterium | reverse complement strand
CTGTTCGCGCGGCCGGTGAAGCCCGCGGCCGCGCGCAGCAGCCAGGCGCCGAGCCGCTCCTGCTCGACCGCGCGCCAGCCCGCCGCCGCGGCGTGCTCGAGGTCGTCAATCGAGATCATCGGTCCCTGCTGCCGTCGTGGGTCCCTCGGTGCTACCGCTCAAGCACTATCAGGCAGGCAGCCGGGGCTCTGCACGAACCGGTGCGACCGCTGCGGCAGGATTGCCTCATGATTTCGCTGTCTGACGCGGTGGAGATCGGCAGCCGCGACAAGTTCCTCGCCGTCGTCTCGACCGTTCGTGCCGATGGCACGATCCAGTCCTCGGTGGTCAACGCTGGCGTGCTGGCGGACCCGGAGTCGGGGCGGGACGTGGTCGGCTTCGTGACCTACGGCAAGGCCAAGCTGGCCAACCTGCGGGCGCGTCCGCAGGTCACCCTCACCTTCCGGGCGGGCTGGCAGTGGGCAGCCATCGAGGGAGTCGCCCGGATTATCGGGCCAGACAACCCCGCGCCCGGCGTCGACGCCGAGCGGCTGCGGCTACTGCGGCGCGCCGTCTTCGCCGCCGCTGGTGGCACCCACGAGGACTGGGACGAATACGACCGGGTGATGGAGCGCGAGCGGCGTGCGGCTGCGCTGGTGACACCGGTAAGGGTGTACAGCAACCAGTGACAGCGCGCCGGCGCGCCGCCGAGCGTCAGCCCGCGTACCGCAGCACCAGATCGCCAAGCCGGGGGAGCGCTGCCTCGATGTGCCGGGCCGCGCCGCCGCGCACGGTTCGGTACGCCCTGACGACCACGGGCTTGTCGGAGCCCCCGGCCATCGCGTCGGTGATAGACAGCAGCGACTCCGCTACCTCGTCGCCGCGCTTGGCGAGGTAGTCGCCGAACTCCGCGCCGCCGACCGTCCGGAAGTCGGCCCAGTACGGCTGGAGCCGGCCGGCGATCTCGGGCAGCATGGACTCGATGGTCTCGCGGACATAGCCGGATGCGAAGCTGCTCACGGTCTTGTATGCCAGCTTGACGGCGTTCCCGGCGATCCCCGACTTGTCGGCGAGTTCGGCGTCGATGAGCGCGAGGCTGCCGGCGACTACCTGCGGCCGGATGTCCGGGGCAAGCAGAATGTCCGGGAGCGTGGCTGGCATCGGCGATTCCTTCAGCGGTTGCTGGCTTGGGCACGGGTCCGCGCGCCCGATTGCGGGTCGGCCAGGGCCGGACGAGAGGCCGCAGACGGATCAGGCCGCGCTCAGGCTACCGTGCCGGGTCCGGGTGATGGTCCGGAATGACAGCATGGACGGCTAGGCAAGCGCGATGGGAGCGGACAATGATCGAGTGGCTCAAGGACGTCGTGGATCATGACTTCGAAGCGGCATACAACTACCTCAGCCTGCGCCTGGACGCCGACCGTGCCAAGCTCGCGGTGAAGGCACTGAAGAAGGCCGAGGTCAGTACCCGGCGCGCCAACGACATCCTGCGCGCCTGCGGTTATGCTCCGCTTCCGCTCGCCGATCCTGGCGTGCACAAGGATCTGCTGAAGAGCGGGGAGAAGAAGCTGTCTCCGATCCTGGTGGTGAGCTTCGGGCATGGCGGGGACATTGCGGATGGCTACCATCGGGTGAGCCTCGCGTACAACATTGATCCGTTCTCCGACGTACCGCTGCGGGTGGCGCACGTACCCGAGCTTGAGCAAGCGAAGTAACGGCCGGCCGGCGAGACGCTAGCTGCTGGTCCAGGCGAGGACCGGGCCGCGGGCGCGGACAAGGACCGGCGCGCCGGCCGGCAGCTGTGGCCCGCCGGTCGTCCGGACGATGACCTCGCCGCTGCTGTGCTGGCTGTCCGGGCGGACCCGGACAACCGCGTCGTGACCGTAATAGTCGCAGGCAACTACCCGGCCCGCCAGGCAATCCGGGTGCTCGCCGACGTCCGGTCCGCCCGGCACGATCTCCAGCTGCTCGGGCCTGATCAGCACGGTCACCGGACCCGACGCCGGGCCGAGCCCGCTGCCCGGCTCGACCGGCAGAGTGCCGAGGATCGTGGCGACCATCGGACCAGACTGCCCGGCTGCCGCCGTTAGCTGGCCGTCAACGATGTTGGCGTCGCCGACGAACCGCGCCAGCGCGGGATCGGCGGGCCGGGTGTACAGCTCGTGTGGCGCCGCATACTGGACGATCCGGCCGTCGCGCAGCACCGCGATCCGGTCCGCCATCGACAGCGCCTCATCCTGGTCGTGGGTCACCAGGATCGCCGTGGTGCCAGCGGCCCGGCAGATTTGCTGCACGTCGGCGCGGACGCTGGCCCGCATGTGCGCGTCGAGCGAGGCGAACGGCTCGTCCAGCAGCACTACTTCTGGCTTGATCGCCAGTGCCCGGGCCAGCGCGACGCGCTGCTGCTGACCGCCGGACAGCTGATGCGGATACCGGTCGCCCATCCCGGTCAGCCCGACGGCCGCAAGCAGTTCGGCGGTGCGGGTGGCGCGGCGGCGAGCGGGCAGGCCGAAACCCACGTTGGCGGCGACCGTGAGGTGCGGGAACAGCGCGCCTTCCTGCGGTACGTAGCCGATCTGACGGCGCTCGGGCGGCACGTGGCCGACGCCGGGGCCATCCACGAGCCGGTCGCCGATGGCAATTGAGCCCGCGTCGACCTGCTCGAAACCGGCCAGCAGCCGCAGCAGCGTGGTCTTGCCGCTGCCGGACGGGCCCAGAATGGCAGTGAACGACCCAGCCGGAACATCGAGGTCTAGCCCGGTCAGTACCGGATGCGTCCCGAACGCCTTATGCAGGCCGGTGACCGATAGCTGCCTCATGTTCCTATCCTTGCGCCTTCGCCGTGCGCTGGAAGAACCGGCCGAGCACGACCGTCGGCAGGGCGGCTACCCCGATCATCACCAGCGCGAAGGGAGCCGCCTGCGCGTACGACAAGTTCGACTGATACTGCCAGAACTGGGTTGCCAGGGTCTGCACGCCGGTCGGGACCAGGATGAGCGTCGCCGTGAGCTCCGTCACCGTCTCGAGGAACACCAGGCAGAACGCGGCGACAAGGCCGGGCGCGGCGAGCCGCAGCGTGACACGGCTGAACGCCGCCAGTTTGCCCTGACCGAGCGACCGCGCCACCTCCTCGAGGCTGGCGGGTGCGCGCGCGATGGCGGCTTTGACCCCGACGAGGGCCAGCGGGAAGAACATGATCGCGTAGCACACCACGAGCAGCGGCGCTGTCTGGTAACCGGCGCTGCGGAGGTACTGCTCGGTGAAGTAGGTCAGCGCCAGCGCGATGACCACGCCCGGCATCGCGAGCACGAGATAGGTGCTCCGCTCGAGTAGCTGCCGAACCCGGCCTGCGTGGCGGATCGCCAGCACCGCAACCGGCAGGGCCGCCAGCGTATCGATCGCCGCGGCGCCGGCGCCGTACACCGCGGTGTGCCACGCAGCGCTGACCATGGACACACTGACGGAGTCGGAGACCGACGGCACGCCGCCGCGCACGATCCAGTAGATGCTGGCGCCGACCGGCACCCCAAGCGCCGCGATGACCAGCACGGTGCAGCCTGCGAGTGCCGCGGCCATGGCAGCGGGCCGGAGCCGCAGCGGCGGCACGACGCGCTGCACCAGGGGACCGGATCGGGCCACCCGGCCGGTGCCGCGCAGCCAGCCCTCCGCGGCAAGCACGACCAGGCTGATGGCGACCAGCACCAGCGACAGCGCACAGGCCGCGGGCACCTCGGTCGGCAGCTGCAGATTGGCGAAGATCTCCGTGGTGAAGGTGCGGTAGCTCAGCATCTCGAACGCGCCGTACTCAGCCAGCAGGACCAGCGCCACCAGCAGGCAGCCGCCTAGGATCGCACCCCTGGCCTGGCCGAGCGTGATCCGCACGAACGTCCGCACCCGGCCCACGCCGAGGCTGCGGGCGACCTCCTCCTGGCCGGGATCGGCAGCCCGCAGGCTGGCCGCGACCGGCAGGTAGACCAGCGGGTAGACGGCCAGCGTCATAACGAGCACCGCGCCGACGAAGCCCTGAACGGATACGAACAGCGAGCTCCAGCCGAAGCTGACCACAAAATCCGGGATGGCGAGCGGCACGACGAGGAGTACCGCCCAGACGCGCCGGCCCGGCAGGTTGGTGCGCTCGACCAGCCAGGCCGTGCCGGTGCCCAGCACGGCACAGGCCGCCGTGACCACGACGGTGAGCCGCACCGTGTTCCACAGCAGCGTTCCGGTCAGTGGCCGGAAGATCTGGCTAGCCACGGCGCTGAGCCCGGCGTGGTGTGACTCGATGAGCAGGAAGACCAGCGGGATGGCGAGCAGCAGCGCGATAGCGGCGCTGGCCACCAGCAACCCGGCCGGTCGTCGGGCGCGCCGGGCCGGCACCGTCGCGATAGCGAGCGACGCGGGCCGCGCGCCGGTGGTAGTCACAGCGCCACGCTGGCCGGCGCGCTCGGCTGCGTCATATCAGCCCTGCCTGACGCAGCAGCCCGATGGCGGCGCTCCCGTCGCCAAGCTGCGCGATCGTGATCGGGTATGGCTGCAGGGCAGTGAACGGGGTCTCGCCGGCGTGCGTGGTCACGCCGGACGCGACCGGATACTCGAAACTGAGCGACTGACCAGCCGCGGTACCGGGCGTTGCCAGGATCTCCTGGCCCTGCCTGCTCACCAGGAAGGCAACGAACTTCTGCGCAGCGGCCTGATGCTTGCTGGACTTCAGCACCGCGGCGCCGGACACGTCCAGGACGTAACCGGGGTCGCCGGGCGCGAAGTACGCGATCTTCGAGTGCATGTTGCCGGCGCCGATCTCCGCTCGCATCCGGTACCAGTAGTACTGATTGACTACCCCGAACGCGACGCCGCCGCGGTTCACCTCGTCCGCAATCGTCTCATTGTCCGGATAGGTGTGCCCGGCGGCGTTGGCGGCGATCTTCCGCAGCCAGCTCAGCGTGGCCGCGCTGCCGTAGGCGTGCTGATAGGCGGTGACGATCGGCTGGAAGTCGGTCTCGCCGGGCGCCAGTGCCAGCTTGCCGCTGTACTGCGGATCGGCCAGCTGACTGACGTGCTGCGGCAGTTGGCTGGCCGAGATGAGGCTGGGGTTGTAGACGATCACGCTCACCCTGGCTGAGACGCCGACCCAGTCGCCCTGTGGTGAGCTGAACCTGGCCGGCGTGCTCGTGAGCGTTGCTGCGTCGAGCTTCGCCAGCAGACCTTTCGCCTGCAGGCTCTCCAGCGGCGGCGAGTTCTCGGTGAAGAAGACGTCCGCCGGCGACCTCGCCCCCTCCGTGGCGATCTGGTCGGCGAGGACATCTTCGTCGTCGCTGCGCACGACCACGTGGATCCCGGTCTGGTGCTCGAAGGCAGTGATCAAGTTGTCGGTTGTCTGCTCGTGCTGCCCGCTGTAGAGCGTGATTGTGCTGGCGCTCGACGAGGCTGCGCCGCCATCGCACGCCGCCAGCGTGGATCCTGTCGCCAGGGCAACGGCAGCGACGACGACGACGCCCGTGACGCGCCTCATGACGCGACTCCCGGGCAGATCGCGGTGACTTTGCCAGTGGCGGCAGTGACGGCCTTGCTGGCTGCAGCGCTGGTGCCAGCGCTGGCAAACACCTGCGCGTAGGCGGCGGCGAGGTCGCGGATCGCCGCCTCGAGGGCGTGCTCTGACGTCTGAATCGCGCCTAGCGGCCCGATCTGCGCCTCCGCGTAGCCAACCGGATCGGCGTCCGGGTCAGGTCCGTCCGCCAGGGCAGCACCGAGTGCGTTGCACACGGCCGAGATCGTTGCTCCGTCGGCGTCCGCATGAGCCGGGCTCGAAGCGCACGCTGCCAGCATCGGCATCGCGAGCGCGGCGGCTGCGACGCCCAGACCCCCAGTGCGCCAGCCGCGGCTGCCGGCGAGGGTGCGGACAGCTGACCCGAGGCCGGCGAGTCGCGTCGCCGCCGATGCTGACGGGGACGGGCGGACGTCGGTTTCAGCCGTCATGTAACCTCGCTTCGTGGAGTTAGGCTTACCTAAGTGAAGTTAGCTTAGGCTATCCTTACCTTCGCCTCCGGCGCGGGTGGGAATCATCACAGGCCGACCGGATTCGGCGTCGAGCCGGGGCATAGACCGCGCCGTCACGGGGTTGTTGGGGCCGAGGTGAATGCTGTGCGCGACATTCTTGATCCCATTACCCAGTGGTGGGACTCGGACAAGGCATTCGGGCTGGCGACGGTCGTCCAGACGTTCAGCAGCGCACCCCGCGAGCCTGGTGCAGCGATGGCCGTCTCGGCGGCAGGCGAGGCCGTCGGCAGTGTGTCCGGTGGCTGCGTCGAGGGCGCCGTGTATGAGCTGGCCACCGAGGTTCTAAGGACCGGTCAGCCGGTGCTCCAGCGCTACGGCATTAGCGATGACGATGCGTTCGCCGTGGGGCTGACCTGCGGCGGCATCATCGATATCTTCGTCGAGCCGGCCAGCCAGCGGCGCTACGGTGCGCTGGGCGAGGTCGCGGCGGCGGTGCGTGACGGCACGCCGGTAGCGGTAGCCACGGTGATCGAGGGACCCGGCCGGATCGGCGCCCGCCGGATCATCTGGGCGGGCGACCGCGCGGATGGCACGCTCGGCGCCGGCGACCGGCTGGACCAGGCGGTCGATGACGACGCGCGCGGCATGCTAGCGCAGGGCCTGACGGCGGTGCGCCGGTACGGTCCTGATGGTGAGCGCCGCCTCGACGACCTGGCGATATTCGTCCAGTCCTTCGCCCCGGCGCCGCGCATGCTCGTGTTCGGCGCGATTGATTTCGCTGCCGCGGTCGCCAAGGCCGGGAAGTTCCTCGGCTACCAGGTGACCGTGTGCGACGCGCGGCCCGTGTTCGCCACCAGATCCCGGTTCCCGGACGCGGACGAGGTGATCACCGACTGGCCGCACCGCTATCTGGCTGCCACGAGCACCGACGAGCGCACGGTGATCTGCGTGCTCACCCACGACCCCAAGTTCGACGTACCGCTGCTCGAGGTGGCGCTGCGCCGACCGGCCGCCTACATCGGCGCCATGGGCAGCAGGCGCACCCACGACGATCGCATCGCGCGGCTGCGCGAGATCGGGCTGACCGACGCTGAGCTGGCCAGACTCCGCTCGCCGATCGGACTGGACCTCGGCGCGCGCACGCCGGAGGAGACCGCGATCGCGATCGCGGCCGAGCTTATCCAGCTCCGCTGGGGTGGCACGGGCAGACCGCTCATGGTCACCACCGGCCGGATTCATCACGGTCAGCAGCCAGCTGACCAGGAGCCGCATGGCGCAGCCGAGGAGCGCATCGCCTGACCGGGACAGGGGACGTGGCCGGAGTGCTGCTCGCTGCGGGCAGCGGAAGCAGGCTGGGCCGACCCAAGGCCCTCGTGGTGGTGGGCGGCCAATCGCTGGTCGCGCGGGGCGTGACACTGCTGCACGACGGCGGTGCCCAGCCGGTGATCGTGGTGACCGGCGCGGTCGAGCTAGCCGACCCGCCAGGCCCCGGTGTGGTCGGCGTGCGCAACCCCGACTGGGCGACCGGGATGGGCTCGTCGCTCGCGGCCGGCCTCGCGGCCGTGCCACCGGACCGTGCGGCTGCGGTGATAGCCCTCGCCGACCAGCCGCTGGTAGGAGCAGAGGCGGTGCGCAGGCTGATTGCCGCGTACGCAAGCGGCGCAGCCGTGGCGGTCGCGTGCTACGAAGGCCGGCCCCGCAACCCGGTACTGATCAGCCGGGCGCACTGGCCAGCTGTCGTGGCGCTCGCCACCGGGGATGTGGGGGCGCGGCCTTTCCTGCGGTCGCGCCCCGACCTGGTTACGCACGTGGAATGCGGCGACGCTGGCCGCCCCGATGACATCGACTCTCCGGAGGATCTCGCCAGGGCCGAACGGCTGCTCGCTACCTGAGCGTGGCCTCGACTCCCCAGTGCAGCGTGACGGCTGCGCCAGGCTCGATCGCCAGCAGGTCCGTGCCGGAGACGAACGCATTGGGCGGGCAGGTCATCGGCTCGATCGCGACAGCCCGGCGGCGCGCATCCGGGCCAAGGGTGTCGCCGGTGAAGACCTGGAGCCAGCCGTAGCCAGGTCCGGCCCACAGCTCGACGTCGGCGTCCGGCCCGGCGAGCACGACGCGCGCTCGCCCGTCGGCGTCGGTGCGCAGCCCGGTGAACGCGTGGTCGAGCGCTACGGCGCCGAGGGCACGCCGCGCCCGGAAGTCATACCGCGTGCCCGAGACGTCCTGCGGTTCGCCAGTCGGGATGCCACGGTCGTCGCACGGCTGCCAGCGGGCCGCTGGCAGCTGCAGCTGCCAGTCGTCAATGCTGTCGCTGCCGGCCAGCAGGTACGGGTGCGAACCAGTGCCGAACGGCGCCGCCCGGCTGCCGGGGTTACGCGCGGTCACGCTGACCTCGAGGCCGGCGTCCGGGGTCAGCCGGTACCGTGCGCGCAGCTCCAGACAGAACGGATAGCCCGCGTGCCCAAGCAGGCTGAGCGTCAGCTCGGCCGCATCGGCCGCATGTGCGGTCAGCTGCCAGTTCGCCCACCGCGTGAGGCCGTGGATGGCGGTGCCGTGCGCGGGCTCGGACAGGTCGAGCTGGAAACTCTCGCCGCGGAAGGAGTACCGGCCGCCGTCGATCCGATTCGGCCAGGGGGCAAGCAGCTGTCCCCTGCCCGCAGGCGGCAGCTCGTCAGCGTTGTAGCCGGTGACTAGCGGCCGGCCGCCGCGGCTGAGTCGGCGCAGCCCGGCCCCGAGCTCGGTGATAGTGGCCAGGTAGTCGCCCGCCGCGATGTCGTACTGAGCGCCGGTGACGGGAAGCGATGTCGACAGGGTCATGGGTCAATCCTGCCCGCCAGGCCCGGCTGGGTGGTGGCGGGGCGCAGCCGATCCGCGACGGCTGAGATCGCTGCAGCGAGCGTGGCCTGGCTGCTTGGCTGCCGGAGGATGCCGGCGGGGCTGCTTGGGGAGCGGGGGACCTTCAGCCCCGCCGGCTCTTTGCACCCTAGCTGTCGCGGCTATCCGCGGGTGCGAAGTTCCTGAACACCGGGCGCCCGGCCGCGCCTCAGGCCGACCGGATCCGCCAGTCCGGCACGCGCGCGAGCGCGCCGGTGCGGACGGCCTCCGCGGCGAGCACGCCGAACAGGTAGAAGCAGGCCGCCTCCTCGGTCGCGAACAGCTGAAGCTCGTGCCGGGCACCGTCTGCGGACAGGAACACCTCGAACCCGTGCTCGGTCTGCACGAGGCACAGCGCACCCTCGGCCTCGGTGCCGACCGAGTACGACTCGGCGGGGATTCCGGCGAGGCTGGCCAGATCGGCGAAGAGCGCTTCGGTGGCCATTCGCTGCCGGTCAGTGCGGCGCTGCCGGGACGCCGCCGGCTCTGTCTGCGGCACTGGTGGTACCAGCACCGCAGCCGCCGACGGCTCACCGGCGGCGGCTGGCGCGGGCTCGAGG
>JBAUAR010000535.1:0-11690 GCA_049675875.1 Streptosporangiaceae bacterium | reverse complement strand
GCGCTGATCGGGCTGGCCCTGCTCGGCGAGACGCTGCTCGGCCGGCAGTGGCTGGCAATAGCCCTCGTGATCATCGCCTGCGCCGGCGCCGCCCGGCACAGCACCGGCTGACATCGCCGCTGGCTGCGCTACAGTGCCTCCTACGATGGATCCCGTGCCCGCTGCTCGCAGCGCTGCGCCCGCAGCGCGCTGGTCGCGGCTGCTGGCCGACGCGCTGCTGGCCCCGACGCCCGCGGCCTTGCGGCGATGGGCGGCCGCCGGACTGATCACCTCGGCGCTCATCATCCTCACCGGCGCGGCGGTCCGGCTCAGCCAGTCCGGACTCGGCTGCCCGGACTGGCCCGACTGCACCACCTCCAGCCTGGCCGCTGGCGGAACATCCGGCGACCCGCTGATACATCGCTGGATTGAGTTCGGCAACAGGCTCGTGACCGTGGCCATCTTCGTGGTCGCGGTCGGCGTGTTCATCGCCGCCTGGCAGTCCCGGGGCACCGGCGGCGGGCGCCGCCGTGGCCTGGTCTGGCTCGCGGCCGCGCAGCCCGCCGGCATCCTCGTCCAGGCGCTCCTTGGCGGCCTGGTCGTGCTCACCAAGCTGAACCCGGCCCTGGTCTCGCTCCACTTCCTGGCCTCGGTGGCGCTGGTCGCGGCCACAGTTGCGCTCTACGTGCGCTGCCAGGAGCGGGATGGCCCGGCCCGGCCGCTCGCGCCGCAGCCGGTCCGGCTGATGGCGCTCGCGATGGTCGGCGGCGTCGCGGTCATGATGGCGGCAGGAACCGTAGTGACCGGCACCGGCCCCCTCGCGGGCGCCCGCGACGTGGCGCGTTACCACCTGCCACTCGAAGGCGTGACTCAGTTCCACGCCGACATCGGCTGGCTGCTCGGTGGTCTGGTGGTTGCGCTGCTGCTCGGGTTGCGGCTAGGCGGCGCACCGCCGCCCGCGGTGCGGCTCGGCTGGCTGCTCGCCGGCTTGATCGCAGCGCAGGGCGCGATCGGGTACGCACAGTACTTCTCCGGGCTGCCCGCCGGGCTGGTCTGGGTCCACGTCACCGGCTCCGTGGCCATCTGGGTCACCGCTCTGTTCCTGCCGTCCACGCTCCGCGACCGCACCCAGCACTCGGCGGGTCAGCAGGCCGAGCCGCGTGCGGAGCACGGCGCCGACGTCAGTTTGCAGCACTGAGCGTCCCCGGCCGCGGGGCTTCGCGATACGTTGTTGGCCATGTCGACGGCACTGATCAACGGGGTCACGGTCAGTTACTCCGACACGGGCGGCGATGGCGCGCCAGTGGTTTTCAGCCATGGCTACCTCATGGACGCCACGATGTTCGACCGGCAGGTGGCCGCCCTCGCACCGGAGTACCGGGTGATCACCTGGGATCAGCGCGGCTTCGGCGGCAGCCGGGCGACCGGTGAGTTCAGCTTCTGGGACTCCGCCGCGGACCTGCTCGGCTTGCTTGACCACCTCGGCGTCGAGCGGGCGGTGCTGGCCGGCATGTCGCAGGGCGGGTTCGCCGGACTGCGCGCCGCGCTGCTCGCACCGGACCGGGTGCGCGGACTCGTTCTCATCGACAGCCAGGCCGGGCAGGAAGATCCCGCCGTCGCACCGGCTTACGAGCAGCTGGATCAGATCTGGCAGGAGCAGGGTCCGGCGCCGGTCCAGGACACCGTTGCCGCCATCATCCTCGGGCCGCCCGGCGGCCCGGTGGACTACGCGCCGTGGTTCGCCAAGTGGGCGGCCGTCGACCGGGCAGAGCTGCACCTGGCGTTCCGCTGCCTGATGGACCGCGATGACGTCACCGGGCGGCTCGGCGAGATCCGCTGCCCGGCGCTGATCGTGCACGGCACCGCCGACCCCGCCATCCCGGTGGCGAAGGCGGAGATCGTGCAGGCCGGACTCGCCGGACCGGCCGAACTCGTGCTCATCGACGGCGGTTCCCACGCCGCCAACCTCAGTCACCCCGATCAGGTGAACGTGGCACTGCTGGAGTTCCTTCGCTCGCTCCCGTAGCCCGGCCTCCGGCAGCCATCCGTACTCGGCCGGACCCCCCGCTGTTAACCCGCGTCGGGCACAGTTAGCCGGAGGCGCCGGGGATAGGGTCGATGCCGTAACGGCGGTACGGGTCGAGAGGGACATAAGTCAGCGTGAGTAGCGATATGCGTGCACGGGCCGACGGGCCGGCCCTGGACTGGTCCGACACCGACCGGCGAGCGGTCGACCTCATCCGCGTCCTGGCGATGGACGCGGTCGAGCAGGCCGGCTCCGGTCACCCTGGCACCGCGATGAGCCTGGCTCCAGCGGCCTACCTGCTATTCCAGAAGGTCATGCGGCACGATCCGGCAGATCCGGCGTGGCTGGGCCGGGACCGGTTCGTGCTGTCCTGCGGGCATTCCAGCCTGACCCTGTACATCCAGCTCTACTTGGCCGGCTACGGCGTCACGCTCGATGACCTGCGGCGGTATCGCTCGTGGGGCAGCATCACCCCCGGACACCCCGAGCACGGGCTGACTCCAGGCGTGGAGACGACCACCGGACCGCTCGGCCAGGGCATCGCGAACGCCGTCGGCATGGCGATGGCCGCACGCCGCGAGCGCGGCCTGCTGGACCCGGACTCAGGCGAAGGCGCGAGCCCGTTCGACCACCACGTGTACGCGATCATGTCTGACGGCGACATCGAGGAGGGCATCAGCCACGAGGCCAGCTCGCTCGCCGGCCACCAGCAGCTCGGCAACCTGGTCGTCATCTACGACGACAACACCATCTCCATCGAAGACGACACGAACATCGCCAAGTCCGAGGACGTCTGCGCTCGCTACCAGGCGTACGGCTGGCACGTGCAGAAGGTGAGCTTCCGCACGCCCGCCGGCTACCACGAGGACGTCCCGGCGCTCTATGACGCGCTGCTGGCGGCTCGCTCGCACACCGCGGCGCCATCGCTGATCGCACTGCGTACGATCATCGGCTGGCCCGCGCCGACCAAGCAGGACACCGGCGCCGCACACGGCTCCGCGCTCGGCGCGGCCGAGGTAGCGGCGACCAAGGAGATTCTCGGTTTCGACCCCCGAGTCAGCTTCCCAGCAAAGGAGCAGACGATCGCGCACGCGCGTGCGGTCGGCCAGCGCGGCCGGGCGACCCACGCCCGCTGGGACGCCGAGTTCGCGGCCTGGTCGGCAGCGCACCCCGAACAGCGCCGGCTGCTCGACCGGCTGGCAAACCGGGAACTGCCGGAGGGCTGGGCCGGGGTGCTACCGGTGTTCCCTCCGGACGAGACCGGGATGGCGACCAGGAAAGCCTCGGGCGCGGTGCTCAGCGCGCTCGCTCCGGTGCTCCCGGAATTGTGGGGCGGATCCGCTGACCTGGCGGGCAGTAATGACACCAGCATGAAGGGCGAGCCGTCCTTCATCCCGGCTGTGCACCAGACCAGGATGTTCCCCGGCGACGTCTACGGCCGCACGCTGCACTTCGGCATCCGCGAGCACGCCATGGGCGCGATACTCAACGGCATCGCCCTGCACGGCCTGACCAGGCCCTACGGCGGTACGTTCCTGGTGTTCAGCGACTACATGCGGGGCTCCGTGCGGCTCGCGGCGCTCATGCGCCAGCCGGTCACCTACGTCTGGACGCACGACTCCATCGGTCTCGGCGAAGACGGGCCGACCCATCAGCCGGTCGAGCACCTGTGGGCGCTGCGCGCCATTCCGGGCCTGGACGTCGTGCGGCCAGGCGACGCCAACGAGACTGCGGTCGCCTGGCGGACGATCCTCGAGCGGCCGAACCGGCCCGCCGGGCTCTGCCTGACGCGGCAGGAACTGCCGGTACTCGACCGGTCCGCCGACGGGCCCGGATTCGGCAGCGCCGAGGGTACCGCCAGCGGCGGCTACGTGCTGGCCGAGGCCGACGGCGGCACGCCGGAGGTTATCCTGATCGCGACCGGCAGCGAGGTGCAGATCGCGCTCGCCGCCCGCGGGCTGCTGCGAGACAACGGGGTTGCGGCCAGGGTGGTGTCCATGCCCTGCCTGGAGTGGTTCACCGAGCAGGACGAGGGCTACCGCGAGCAGGTACTGCCGGCGGCGGTACGCGCGAGGGTCAGCATCGAGGCCGGCATCACTCTGGGCTGGCGCGAGTACGTAGGGGACGCCGGAGCGAGCGTCGGACTGGAACATTTCGGCGCCTCGGCCGACTACAAGAAGCTGTACGCCGAGTTCGGCATCACCGCCGAGCACGCCGCAGAGGCGGCGCTGGCCAGCCTCGCCAGGCTGACCGGGCACGCGGACCGGCGCATCTGACGGAGCACGAGGGCAGGAGCGATTGACATGACAGACCAGACGGACACCCTGGCCCAGCTCACCGACATGGGCGTATCGATATGGCTCGACGACATCAGCCGAGAGCGGCTGACCACTGGAAACCTGGCTGGCCTGGTGCGGGACATGCACGTACGGGGCGTGACCTCGAACCCGACCATCTTCGACAAGGCGCTGTCGAGCGGCTCCGCCTATGACGGCCAGGTCGCGGACCTGGCCCTGCGCGAAGTCTCGGTGGATGAGGCCGCCCGCGCGCTGACGACCTACGACATCCGGTGGGCCTGTGATGTGCTGCGCCCGGTCTACGACGCGACCGACGGGGTCGACGGCCGGGTGTCCATCGAAGTGGACCCGAGGCTGGCCGGCGACACGGCCAAAACCATCGCGGAGGCGCGGGCGCTGTGGTGGCTGGTCGACCGGCCGAACATGTTCATCAAGATCCCGGCCACCGAGGCAGGCCTGCCGGCCATCACCCAGTGCCTGTCCGAGGCGATCAGCGTCAACGTCACGCTGATCTTCTCGCTGGACCGGTACAGCCAGGTCGTCGACGCCTTCATGGCCGGCCTCGAACAGCTGTCCGGCGCCGAGGTGGCGAGCATCGCGTCGGTGGCCTCATTCTTCGTGAGCCGGGTCGACACCGAGGTGGACGACCGGCTCGACAAGATCGGCACGCCGGAGGCGGCGGCCTTGCGCGGCAAGGCCGCGCTCGCCAACGCGCGGCTGGCGTACGAGCTGTTCGAGCAGAAGTCCGCGTCGCCCAGGTGGCAGGCGCTCGCCGCGCGCGGTGCCCGGCAGCAGCGGCCGCTGTGGGCATCGACCAGCGTCAAGGACCCCGCCTTCGCCGACACCATGTACGTGACCGAGCTAGCGGCTCCGGGCACCGTCAACACCATGCCGGAGGCGACGATGCACGCGACCGCCGCGCACGCGAAGCTGCACGGCAACGCCATCGCGGGAACGTACGACGCGTCGCGCGACGTCTTTGCCCGGCTCGAGGCGCTGGGCGTGTCGTACGACGACGTGGTGCAGGTGCTGGAAGAAGAGGGCGTGCAGAAGTTCGCGACCTCGTGGTCGGAGATGCGGGACACCATCAGCCGCGAGATGGCCAAGGGCCACAGCAGGACATGAGGCCCAATCCGCTGCGCGATCCACGCGACCGGCGCATCCCGCGTCTCGCGGGGCCGTGCGTGCTCGTACTGTTCGGCGTCACCGGCGACCTGGCGAGCAAAAAGCTGCTGCCCGCCATCTACGACCTGGCCAACCGCGGGCTGCTGCCGCCGGGCTTCTCGCTCGTCGGCTTCGCGCGCCGGGACTGGGCCGACGCCGACTTCGTGCACATGACGCACGATGCGGTCAAGGCGCACGCGCGGACCCCGTTCCGCGAGGACGTGTGGAATCAGCTGGCGGAGGGCATCCGGTTCGTTCAGGGCGAGTTCGCGGACGACGCCGCGTTCGATCACCTCGCGCAGACGGTCGCGGAACTAGACGCTGAGCGCGGCACGGGCGGCAACTACGCCTTCTACCTGTCGATCCCGCCCAGCGCGTTCCCGGTCGTGGTGGGTCAGCTCAAGCGGTCCGGCCTTTCCCAGCCAGCGCAGTGGCAGCCGGCCGGCCAGCTAGCCGACGGGCAGAGCGCCGGCCAGCCCTGGCGACGGGTCGTCATCGAGAAGCCGTTCGGCCATGACCTGGCTAGCGCGCGGGAACTGAACGCCATGCTCGACGCGGTCTTCCCGCCGCACGCGGTGTTCCGGATCGACCACTACCTCGGGAAGGAGACGGTGCAGAACCTGCTGGCCATGCGCTTCTCCAACACCCTGTTCGAGCCGATATGGAACCGCGGCTATGTCGACCACGTGCAGATCACCATGGCCGAGGACATCGGCATCGGCGGCCGGGCCGGCTACTACGACGGGATCGGCGCAGCCAGGGACGTGATCCAGAACCACCTGCTCCAGCTGCTCGCGCTCACCGCAATGGAGGAGCCGCTATCGTTCGCAGCCGAGTCGCTGCGCACCGAGAAGGAGAAGGCACTCGCCGCGGTCCAGATTCCGGCCAACATCGCGACCGGGACTGCCCGCGGGCAGTACGCGGCCGGGTGGCAGGGCGGCATCGGGGTGCGCGGGTTCCTCGAGGAGGACGGGATCCCGGCCGACTCAGGCACCGAGACGTACGCGGCGCTGCGGCTGACGATCGACAACAGGCGGTGGGCCGGGGTGCCGTTCTATCTGCGCACCGGGAAGCGGCTGCCGACCAGGATGACCGAGATCGCGGTCATCTTCCAGCGCGCGCCGCACCTGCCGTTCGACGCCACCGACACCCGCGAGCTCGGCCAGAACGCGCTGGTCATCCGGGTGCAGCCGGACGAGGGCATCACCCTGCGGTTCGGCTCCAAGGTGCCTGGTTCGGCGATGGAGGTGCGGGACGTCAACATGGACTTCGCCTATGGCGAGTCGTTCACCGAGTCGAGCCCCGAAGCCTACGAGCGGCTGCTGCTCGACGTTCTCATCGGTGACCCGCCGCTTTTCCCGCGGCAGGAGGAGGTCGAGCTGTCGTGGGAGATCCTCGACCCGATCGAGGAGTTCTGGGCCGACCATGACAAGCCAGCGCAGTACCCGGCCGGCACGGCCGGGCCCGAGAGTGCCGACGAGCTGGTCGCCAGGGACGGCCGGACCTGGCGACGGCTGTAGCGCCGCTGCGATGGCGCAGAGGTGCCGGGCCGGCGGTAGCACCGCTGTGCCGGAGCCTCGGATCGGAGGAACGGACCGATGCTGACCGACCTTACCGACACCACGTGCGGGGACATCCGGGCCGCGCTGGCCAGGGCCCAGGGCCAACTAGGCGGTCCGGCCACCGGAGTGGTACTCAACCTGATCATCGTGACGGACGAGTCCGGTCAGCACGATGCCGTTCGCGCCGCCAGCCAGGCCAGCCGCGAGCATCCGTGCCGCGTACTCGGCGTCATTGGCCGGGAGTCGCGGACCACGTCCCGGCTCGACGCTGAGATCAGGTCGGGCGAAGGCACGCCCGGACACACCGTTCTGCTGCGGCTCTACGGCCCGATGAGCGAGCACGCGGACTCGGTGATTACGCCGCTGCTGGTCCCCGATACGCCGGTAGTGACCTGGTGGCACGGGATGATCCCGGCCGTCCCCTCGGCGCAGCCGCTCGGCGTGCTGGCACAGCGCCGGGTCACCGACGCGGCAAGGGCAAAGGCTCCGGACGCAGCGCTTGCCGCGCTGAGTGCCGGCTACGAACCCGGCGACACCGACTTCAGCTGGACCAGGGCGACGCCATGGCGGTCACTGCTCGCCGCCACGGTGGACCAGGAGCCGTATGCGATCAGGGGCGGCCAGGTGGTCGCCGAGGAGCACAACCCCACGGCCGATCTACTCACGGCATGGCTCGGCTCGCGGCTGGACGCGCCGTTCAGCCGGGTGAACTCCGCGGGGCCGGGGATCACCGAGGTCACGCTCCGGACCGACGAAGGCGGGGTCGTCATCAGCCGACCGGACGGCCGGGTGGCCACCCTGTCCCTGCCCGGCCAGCCAGACCGGCGGGTGGCACTGCACCGCCGGGACACGGCGGACCTGCTGGCCGAGGAGTTGCGCCGACTGGATCCGGATGAGGTCTACGCCGAGGCGCTGGCGCTCGTCGCGGGCATCCCGGCGGCTACGGGCTAATCGACGCTCGGCGCGGAGCGGCCGCCACGGCGCGGATTAGCCGACACGAGGTGTGATGGCCGGCAATAGCGGTGTCCGCGTAGTTAAGATCGCTTTTGTGCCACCAGACGCGGCCGAGCCGACGGACCACGTCGTGATCTGCGGCGCCAATGCTCTGACGTCGCGGATGGCCGAAGAGCTGACCGCCCGCTACGGGTTAACGGTCACGGCGATCGTGCCGTCGGCGGCTGACCGACATGCGGCCCGGATGACCGCCATGCCGGGCGTGCAGGTACTCGAGCGAGCGGTGCTGGACAGCGACGCTTTCCTGGACGCCGGGCTGCCCACTGCGCGCGCGCTGGCGATCCTGCCCGAGGACGATCTCGGCAATTTCCACGCGGCGCTGCGCGCTCAGGACCTCAGCCCGGGCATCCGCCTCGTCATCGCGATGTTCAACGCCGGGCTTGGTGCCCGGATCCGCAGCTTCTTCAGCGACTGCGCGGTGCTGTCAGAGGCTCAGATGGCCGCGCCATCGCTGATCGCCGCGGCCCTCGGCGAACCCGAGCCCAGCCACGTCCGGATGGCAGGCCGGACCATGTACGTGGCCCGGCGGGAGAACGTCGGCGCCGGCCAGATCGTCTGCGGCCCCGCCGCCAGCAGCGAGGCCGAGTCGCCCAGCCTGGTACCGCCCGACGACCCGACGGCGGGCCTGGTGCTCGCCGTCGCTGACGGTACGCCGCGCAACCCGCGGTCGCGCCATCGGCGCCGACGGCTCGGCGCGCCACTCCGGCTCCTCCGCAACCTCAGCAGCAGGACAGGCACGGTTGTCGCCGGACTGATCGTGGTGCTCGGCGTCGGCTTCGCGCTGCTCGCCATCGCGGCGCAGATCTCCCCGCTGAACTCGCTGTACCTGACCCTGCTGGACGCGGCCGGAGCCGCCGTCACCAGCGCCAGCTTGCCGGGCCCGGTGAAGCTGGCCCAGGTCCTGCTGACGTTCGACGGCCTGGCCTTCCTGCCCGTAGTAACCGCCATGATCGTCGGGGCGCGGTTGTCCAGCTCGGCCGTCCGAAACCAGCTGCCGCCGAGCGGCCACGTGATCGTGGCCGGGCTCGGCACCGTGGGGACGCGGATCGTCGGCCAGCTCCACGACCTCGGCATCGACGTCGTCGGCGTCGACGAGAGCGCCGAGGCGGCCGGGCTCCCGCTCGCCCGGCGGCTGGGCGTGCGGATCGTCATCGGCGAAGCGCACCGCGAGGAGACCCTCCGGGCGGCGGGCATCGCGACCTGCCGGGCATTGCTGTCGGTAACCAACAGCGACATCGCCAATCTCGAGACGGCGCTGAATGCCAGGGCGCTGGCCGCGCAACCACGCATCGTCGTGCGGCTGTACGACGACGACCTGGCTGCGCGGGTGCAGGCCGTGAGCGACAACACGGTCTCGCGGTCAACGTCCTACCTGGCAGCGCCAGAGTTCGCCGCCGCCCTGCTCGACCACCATGTGCTGCGCACGATCGCCGTGGGCAGGCATGTGCTGCTGCTCGCGGATGTGGCTGCCGACGACGACACCGTGCTCGTCGGCGAGCGTCTCGGCGCGGTGCACCGGCCGGACTTGGTTCGGGTCATAGCGCTGCACCGAGCCGGGAGCGAGGCTGTCGAGTGGGCACCCGCGCCGGACTACCTGGTCCGGGCCGGCGATCGGGTCGTGGTCGTGGCCACAAGGACCGGATTGTCCGGTCTGCTGCGGCGTGATGACGTCGGCACGGTCCGGCCGGCCGGCCCCGCGGCGCCATAGCCGTACCCGTCAGGCTGCACGTCCGGCAGATACTTCACTGTTGGACGGAAGGGGGACTCCCCAAATTCTGATGATCGAGTTACGCTCAGGGCAGATCTTCCAGGTGGTTCTGCTGAGCCAGGTGTGAAGACACAGAAGGGTCAGCGAGTGACCAAGCTCATACCGGTGCCTGCCGACGGCAGGAGGTGCTCGTCAGCCGGGTCAACCCGCCTGGCTGGACGCACCGCACGGTCAGCTGTAGCTCGCCCCCTTCGACCATCCATCACGCCTGCCTTGCCCCAGCAGCGTGCTCGTGCCGGGCAGGCACACCCCACAGGAGGAGACATTTGAGCACCACAGACGATGCTGCTCCCACTCCCACAGCTATCTCGGTCGTCAGCACCACTATCGCCGACCCCGCGCCGCTCGGGCTAGCAGCGTTCGCGCTGACCACGTTCCTGCTGTCCGCGGTGAACGCAGGCTGGGCGAACAACACGTCCGGACTGGCTTGGCTCGGCTACGCCCTCGCCTACGGTGGCGTAATTCAGTTGCTCGCGGGCATGTGGGAGTTCAAGAACAGGAACGTGTTCGGGTCGACGGCTTTCTCGAGCTACGGTGGCTTCTGGATCGGGCTCGGTCTGTGGGTGATCCTGGCCCACGCATCAAGCACGGATAAGGACCTGGGCTGGATCCTGCTCGCATTCGCGATCTTCAACACGTACATGCTGATCTTCAGCAGCCAGCTCAACATGGCCGTCTTCGGTGTCTTCTTCTTCCTGGAGCTGACCGAGATCTTCCTGTTCATCGGCAATTTCGCCGGGAACTCGACGATCGGCAAGGTGGGCGGGTACCTCGGCATCATCACGGCGCTGGTGGCCTGGTACACCTCGGCCGCTGGCGTGATCAACGGCATGAAGGGCCGGGTCGTCTTGCCGGTGGGCAAGCCGCTGTTCAACATGTAGCCGTCCGCGGAGAAACGATCGCAGCCGGAGCCCGGGACCTGGCGGTCCCGGGCTCTGGCGTGTGGCTGGTCACACTGGCAACGGGCCGCCTGACCCGCGTGCCCCGATAGCGTGGAGGAATGGATCTCCAGGAACGTCGTCAGCTGGACATGGCCAGCGCGATGACCAAGGTCCGGGCCAGGGCGAGACCGTGGCGGTCCATTGTCGCGCTGATCCTCGCCATCGGCGGAGCGATCGCGGCCGAGTTCTGGGGCGTGAACGACGGCTGGCGCGCGATCGGTACGTCGGGCGACCACCGGCAGAAGCTCGTCTGGATCTGCGGCCTGATCGCATTCTTCGTCTTTGGCATGATCGCCGCGATCGGGCTGTCCGCCCGGGCGCGGTCGGCTCTGCAGCCGCTGGTAGGTCAGGCGCACGCCGGCATCATCCGGTACGTGCTGCTGCTGGCCGGGGTCTTCACCATCGCGGTGATCTCGCTGTACCTGCTCGGCGTCAAGCCGGACAAACTCCTCGTCGGCGGCGCTGTGACGGGCGTGCTCCTTGGCATCGCGGCCCAGCAGTCGCTGGGCAATCTGTTTGCCGGCCTGGTGCTGCTCTTCGCGAGCCCGTTCCGGGTGGGCGATCACGTCCGCTTCCGGGCCGGCGCGCTGTCTGGCGAGATCGAAGGCGTTGTCACCGACCTGAGCCTGGCCTACGTGCGCCTGCAGACCGCCCAGGGCCAGATGCTGCTCCCCAACGCCCAGGCGCTCGCTGCGGCCGTGCTGCTCATCCCGGATCAGCCGCACGCCAGCCCGGCCGTGGCGGCGCCCGCGAGCGGTGGCGCCGATCAGGAGGGCCCGGCCACCAGCCGCCCGGCTGCGGGCGAGCCGACGGCCTGAGGCCTCGCCGCGCCCGCGGCCGAGCGCCCTAGTGGTTCGCTTCGTATTTGGCGATCACGTTCGCCGGAATGCGGCCGCGGTCGCTTACTTCCATTCCGGTGTGCTTCGCCCAGGCCCGGAT
>JBAUAR010000534.1:0-3516 GCA_049675875.1 Streptosporangiaceae bacterium | reverse complement strand
CGGGACTGCAGTCCAGGCGCCGCCCGCGCTGCCGCCACGGTCGGCGCGCGACCGGATAGCGAGGGCCGCTATCTTCGCCACCTTCCCGTATCCCGCTCGGCTGCGAGTGGCGCTCCGGCCACTGCGGGCCGCACAGCGCACCGGGCTGGACAAGGCGGCCGCGCACAGCAAGCTGCTGGCCCGGCTTGCGCCCGAGGTGGCCGCCGCGCTGTCGGTCGCACCGCGCCAGCGCACACACTCCAGCTGGCCGCGGCCCGCCCGTAGGCGCCCCGTGCTTCCGACCCGCATCGCTGCGCGAGGCGAGCGCCGCGCCGTCGTCGGCATGCTGACCGGCTGCGTGCAGCAGGTTCTGTTTCCCCAGGTCAACGCCGCGACCGCGCGGGTGCTGGCCAGGGAGGGCTGTGACGTCATCGTGCCGCCGAGCCAGGGCTGCTGCGGAGCGCTGTCGCTGCACGGCGGCCGCCAGGCCGAGGCCGCGGCCTTCGCCCGGCGCACGATCGAGACGTTCGAGCAGGCGGGTGTGGACGCGATCATCGTGAACGCAGCGGGCTGCGGCTCGGCCATGAAGGAGTACGAGCAGCTGCTTCGCGACGATCCGGACTGGGCCCGGCGAGCCGCAGCGTTCGGCGCGCGGGTGCGGGACTTCACCGAGTTCCTGGCTGACATCGGCCCGGTGGCGCCGCGAGCGGAGCTGCGGATGACTATCGCCTACCACGACGCCTGCCACCTCGCACACGCACAGCGCATCACGGCTCAACCGCGCAGTCTGCTGCGCGGCATCCCCGGTGTCAGCCTGGCGGAGATCCCGGACGCGGGTATCTGTTGCGGCTCGGCAGGCATCTACAACCTGGTTCAGCCGGCCGCCGCGGCCGAGTTGGGTGCGCGCAAGGCCGTCAGCGTCCGCGCGACTGGAGCCGACCTCGTGGTGTCAGGCAACCCCGGCTGCAGCTTGCAGCTAGCCCAGGCACTGGCGGCGACGGGGCAGCCATTGCCCGTGGCCCACATCGCGGAAGTCATCGACGCGTCGATCATGGGCCGGCCGCCAGCAACCCTGCTCGGCGGCTAGCGCCTCAGCGCAGCGGGGCGGCCAGGCCCGTCGTGTCGGCGCGCTGGCGGAAGTAACCGGCGACCCACCGGTGAGTCGCCCAGTAGAGCCCGATGAGCCCGGCCACGATCGCGATCAGCAGCGAGATCCACAGGTCCGAACCGCTGGTCGGGAACAACAGGCCGCCGCCCGGGTACAGCGCCCGGATCCTCGTGCCGACGTGGATGCCAGCCGGGATCGGGCCCTCGTACTGGGCGCTGGCGAGGCGTACATGCCCGTCGGGCAGCACGAACTTGCCGGTCCAGACGCAGGTCTTCCGGCTGCATGTCTTGCCGGTCACGACCCAGAAGCCACGGGTGCCTTCGTGCAGCCCAGCCCGCACCGCCGGAGCGATGTGCGTGATCGACCCGAAGAGCAGGATCACAGCCAGCACGGCGACGACGACCCGGATCAGCGTCAGCGAGTTCCGCCGTCGCGCACCGCCCAGGCCGCCTAGGCCGCCGAAGCCGCCCAGACCGCGGTAGGCGGCGCCGGTGGCGTCCGGTTCGGCCGAGTCGGCACCCGATGGCGGGCGTTCGTCAGCTGACACGCTCCTGACTATAGGGCGCCCGGCTCGATGCGTGAGCGTGCGTCAAAATGACGTCGCCCGTTGCCGCGCATGACATCGAGTTCGACGCCAGTATGACGTCAGTTCGACTTGACATGACGTCGTAGCGACGTCATAGTGGCGTCATGGATCTCAGCGAGTATGCCGAATCGCTCCGCCGGGAGCTCACCTCGATCACTAGGTTCGCCGGCGAGGACATCGCCAGGGCCGCCGAGATGATCTCCGAGACGCTGGATTCGTCCGTACGGCTCGCGCTACTCGACGTCCTGTCGGCCGCAGCCGACGAGATCACCGCCGACCTCGATGGCGCGACCATCGAGGTGCGGCTGACCGGCACGCAGCCGGAGTTCGTTGTGACAGTGGCTCACGGCGCTGACGACACTGGCCCCGAGTCCGACGAGCCGGGCGAGGACGCGGGGAGCGCCAGGGTCACCCTCCGGCTCTCAGAGAGCCTCAAGGCCCGGGTTGAGGCTGCGGCCGTGTCCGGCGGAATGTCGGTCAACGCGTGGCTCGTCCGGGCGATCAGCCGAGCCCTCGAGCCCACGCCTGGCGGCCCACGGCCGCGATCAGCACCACCACCGCCGCCGGGCCGCAAAGGACTAGGGAAGCGGTACACCGGCTTCGCCCGCAGCTGAGCACACCAACACCTCTGCCCCGCAACCGAAGGACTGTAGCCATGACCAAGTGGGATTTTCCCTGCTCCGACCCCATCGACATCGCCATCGACAACTGGACCTCCGGAAGCATCGTCCTGGCGGGCGAGCCGACCGATACGGTCGTCGTCGAGGTCCTCCCGAGCCACCGTTCCAGGGCCGACCTAGTTGATCAGGTCGAGGTCGAGTTCTATGACGGCCAGCTCGCCATCCGCGGTCCGCGGGACGTCGCGTCCTGGCGCCGGTATGAGCTGGATTTGACCATCAAGGCCCCGGCCGGCTCCAGTTGCGGCGCCAAGACCGTCTCGGCGGACCTCTCGTGTGTTGGCACGCTCAGCGGCCTGTCGATTAGCACCGCGAGTGGCGACCTCAGCGCGTCGATCGTCACCGGAGACGTCACGGCCAAGACCGCGAGCGGTGACCTGCTGCTGGACCGGGTTGGCGGCGACCTGACCGTGCAGACTGCGTCCGGCGACGTTCGCGCTACCGTGGTCGACGGCGCCGTCCGGATCAACAGCGCCAGCGGCGATGTCATGATCGGGTACAGCGCCGACTCGGTAACCACGAAGACCGCCAGCGGGGACGTCCAACTCGGCGCCGTCTCCTCGGGTGTGATTGAGCTCAACAGCGCCAGCGGCGACGTGGAGGTCGCGGTGGTGCCTGGCACCGGCGTCTATCTCAGCCTGTCCAGCCTCACGGGCTCCGTGCGCAGCGATCTCGACGAGGTAGACAGCGCAGAGGCGGCCGGGCCGGCCGGGCCGGCGGTGGAGATCCGGGCTCGCACTCTCAGTGGCGACATCCACGTGATCAGGGCGGTAGTCGACCGCCGCGGTTCGGATAGCGCCGCGCCCGCACAAGCCGACTAACCCCGTCGCGCCCAGCCGCGGCACCCGGCTCCAACGATCAGGAGGTTAATCCGATGAATCAGCACATGCTTCCGGCACTCGCACGGCAGCACGAGGCAGAGCTGCGCCGTCTGGCCGGAGGACGTCGCGGGACAGACCGCGATCAGGGTTCGCGGCCCTCGTTGCGGGTGCGGACCGGCTGGACGCTCGTCGACGTCGGACTGCGGCTCGTTGCGCAATCCGGGCCAGCGCTCGCCCGGCAGCCGCGTGCGGCTGACCCGTGCTGACCTCTCAGCCCGAGCCGACCTCGGCGGCCGGCCGTTGCCGCGCCAGCCAGCTGTCGGCGATCCGGCCGCGGGCGACGAT
>JBAUAR010000533.1:0-5435 GCA_049675875.1 Streptosporangiaceae bacterium | reverse complement strand
CAGGGCGCTAACCGGCCCAGCCGGGCCGGACTGCCGCCGGGCGCCGACGTGGCTGACGACCAGGCGGTCGCAGCCTCCGTCCGCCGCCTCGAGCTGCTCGCCGATGCCGCGAGGCTGCTGCTGGAGGCCACGACGGTGAGCGAGTCCGTGCTGCTGCAGCGGTCGGCCCGGCTGCTGGCTGGCGGGCTGGCTACCTGGGCAATCGTCGACCTCCGCCGGCGGGGCGAGCTGCGGCGGCACTACGTGGCCGGCCCCGACGACCCGGAGTCCGCCGACCTGGCCCAGATCGCAGCCGCCGCACATCCCGGTCCCGGCTCCGTGCCTGACCAGGTGGCCAGGTCAGGACAGCCGCTGGTGCTCGGCCACGTCGCCGACGGCCTCGCGCTCGGGCCTGCCCCGGACGGCCTGCCGCTGCTGACGTTGCTGAACGCGGCCAGCCTGGTGTCCGTTCCGATGACCGACGGCTCCACCGGCTATGGCGTGCTGACGCTGGTCCGGCAGGCCGGCGACGGACAGTTCAGCATGGCCGACGCCGCCCTCGCCGGCGAGATCGCGGCGCTGCTCGGCCGGGCCATCTCCGCCCGGCAGACCCTCCATCAGCGGACCGAGACGGCCGACGCGCTGCGGGCCACCCTGCTGCCGCCGGTGCTGAAGTCGGTGCCGGGCGTCGAGATCGCGTCTGCGCACCTCGCGCCTACCCGCGGCCGAGAGGTCGGGGGCGACTTTTACGACGTCTATCCGACGCCCGGCGGCTGGGGCGTCGCCATCGGCGATGTCTGCGGCAAGGGCGAGGACGGCGCGGCGGCTACCGCCGCCGCGAGGCACGCCATCAGGGTGCTGGCGCACTCCGATCCCGATCCCGTCCAGGTGCTCCGCGGCGCCAATGAGATCATGCTCGCCGAGGAGTTCGGCGGGCGGTTCGTCACCGCCAGCGCAGCCCACCTGAGCTGGCGCGAGGGCGTGCTGCACATCGTGCTCGCCAGCGCCGGGCACCCCGGCCCGGTGCTGATCAAGCCCGACGGCCGGGCTCAGCTGCTGCCGGGCGGTGGTGTGCCGCTTGGTATCTTCGCCGATCCCGAGCCAGCCAGCCGCGAGCTCCAGCTGACGGCCGGTGACCTGCTGTTCTTCTACACCGACGGACTCACCGATGCCCGCAGCCCGCAGGCAACCTACCTGGAAGAGAGCCTCCCCGACAGCCTCGCCCAGCTAGCCGGCCGACGTGCCGCGGATGTCGTCTCGGACATGCGCACGCTCGTGCTGAACTTCTGTGACGGCACCCTGCTCGACGACCTGACGATGCTAGTGCTGCGGGCCGGCACCAGGCCGGCCGAGTAGGCGGCGACTGTTTACGCAGCTGGCGCGATGGGAAGCTCTCCGGCCGGAAGCTGGCGGGGCCGACCGGCGGAGACGATGAGGCAGGGGACATCGGCGAGCGATCCTGCCATCGTGCTCGGCGGCGGGGGGGTTCTGGGCGCCACTCAGGTCGGCATGCTGCGCGCGCTGCTCGAATCGGGCATCCGGCCCGGATTGGTGGTGGGCACAAGCGTCGGCGCAATCAACGGCGCGGCAATCGCCGCCGATCCGAGCACGGCGGGAGTGGACAACCTGGCCGGACTGTGGGCCTCACTGGCCGAGGCCGGCATGTTTACCGACAACGTGCTGGCCCGCGCTGGCACGCTGGCCCGGTACCGCACCCACTTGTACTCGCCGGCACCGCTGCGCAAGCTGCTGACTGCCTACCTCCCGGCGACGTTCGCCGAGCTCGCGGTCGAGTTCCAGTGCGTCGCCGCGAGCATCGAGAGCGCCAAGGCGCACTGGTTCTCGAGCGGCAGCCTCACCGAGGCAGTGATGGCCTCGGCCGCGGTGCCGGGCCTGCTGCCGCCGGTCGTCGTCCACGGCGAGCACTTCCTGGACGGCGGGCTGGTGCACTCGATCCCGGTCGGCCGGGCGCTCGCCCTTGGCGCCATGGACATCTACGTGCTGCACGTGGGCCGCATCGAGCAGCCGCTCAAGCCGCCGCGGTCGCTGTGGGACGTCTGCCTCACCTCCTTCGAGCTGGCCCGTCGGCACCGGTTCGTGGAGGAGATGGCCAACCTGCCCGCCGACGTGCGGGTGCACGTGCTGCCGAGCGGCGAGGACAACATGCCGCTGGTGTCGATCCGCTATCGCAGCGCCAGCGCGGTCGCTGCCCGGATGCAGCGCGGCTACCAGGCCACTGCTGAATACCTCGCAGCCCAGCCGGACATCGCGTGAGACCGCCGCCCACGATCATCCGCCGTGCCGTGATCGACCCGGTGTGGCCGCCGATCGCCGTCGCGATGGCGCTCGTGCTGCTGCTCGTTGCGGCCGTCAGCATGCTCGCCGCGCCGCTGACCCGACGGCGACGGCTGCTGCGGTTTGCCCTCCTGGGCGCGCTGTACCTGGTCCTCGACGCCGGCCTGGTCGTCCGCTGCACGGTCTTGTGGCTGCGGCAGCCACTGGCCAGCCGCCGCGACCCGGCCCGCTGGTCGGGCCGGCATGAGGCGCTGCTGGGCAGGTCGCTAGCCCTCCTGCTGGCCGCCGCCCGGCGGCTGCTGGGGTTCCGCGTCGAGATCCAGGAACCGCCTGACCAGCAGCGCATCTCCGGGCACCCGCTGCTCGTGCTGGCCAGGCACGGCGGTCCGGGCGACTCGTTCGCGCTCGTCGAAATGCTGATGTCGCGATACCGCCGACGGCCCGCCATCGTACTGACGGAGCGGCTGCGCTGGGACCCTGGCATGGACCTGCTGCTCGGCCGCCTGCCGTCCTGTTTCGTCCGCCGCGGCCAGCGGGACGCGATCACATCGCGGCTCACCGAGATGGCCAGGGACATGGGTCGCGACGACGCGATCCTGCTGTTCCCCGAGGGTGGCAACTGGACACCCGGGCGGCACCGGCGGGTGATCGCCCGCCTCACCGGCGCGGGGCGCCGGCGCGCCGCCGCGGACGCCGCCAGCAACCCCAACGTGCTGCCGCCGCACGCGACCGGAGTGCTGGCGTGCCTCGCCGGCCGCGGCGACCTGAACGTCGCCGTGGTCGCGCACACCGGCCTGGAGGACCTCGTGAGTCCGGCGTCGATCTGGCGCGCCGTGCCGGTGAGCGAGCCGATGGTGGTCCGCTGGTGGTACGAGTCCCTGCAGGAGCTGCCGCGCGGCGCGGCGCGGCGGCGGGACTGGCTACGCCTCCAGTGGGCGCTCGTGGACTCCTGGATCGACGCGCGCAAGGCAGCGCGTCCGCCGCGGCGCTGGGGTCCCGTTTCGGCGCGGGCTGAGACCGCCGCCAACCCCGTTCCCGACGCACTCGCCGGACCGAAGTCCGACCGCTGAGCGAGGCGGTGGCCGGATCACCTGTGGGTCAGGTCACTCCGGTTCCGTGCATATCGTCGGCAGCACCGGGCAGTACGGGCGGTCGTGGCCGCACGCCGTCGATCTCGTCGCGGCCGCCGTGACGCTCTCTGTCCGCGACAGGAAGGCCCGCCGTGCTCGCCGCGCTGGTTCTGGCCGGGATCATCTCGGCTCCCGTCGGGACGCTGGGGCTGCTCGTGCGGGCTAGCCGACGAGGCCGCACGGCCGGTGCCTGGCCCGCCAGCCGACGACTGATCCTCGCCGTCGGCGGCACCGCCGTGCTCGCCGCCATCGTTATCACCGCCCTCCGGCTGCTGGGCGACTCGGAGCACCTCGCCATCGACGGCGCCGCCGGGTTGATCGTGGGCAGCCTGGTGTGGCTGCCGGTCACCCGGCGATGGAACGCGCGCGGCCATCTGTGCTGGTCCTCGGCGATCTTCCTGTTCGTCGTCTACCTCGCGTTCGTGCTCCAGTGGACGCTGGACAGCCATCTCGGCGTCGCGAGCACGATCGGCGGCCTGGTGCTCTGGCTGCTCGAGGTGTGCGCCGCGCTGCTCGCGTGTGCCTACCTGTGGGAGATCTGCGACGCGCTCGGTTCTGAGCACTGGCGCAGGCGATCCAGCCGGCCTGCACCCGGCACGGTGCCCGATGGCGAACTGCCCTTCGTCAGCCTGCACGTGCCCGCGCACAATGAGCCGCCGGACATGGTGCTGGACACCCTGCGCTCGCTGGCCCGGCTCGACTATCCCCGGTACGAGATCGTGGTGATCGACGACAACAGCGACGACGAGGAGCTGTGGCGGCCGCTCGAGGCCTGGTGCGGACGGCATCATGCGAAGTTCGCGCACCTGCAGAACTGGCCTGGCTACAAGTCGGGCGCGCTGAACTATGCACTGCGCGAACTCACCGACGAGCGGGCGGAGATCATCGGCGTCGTCGACTCCGACTATCAGCTCAAGCCGGGATTCCTGCGCCGGTGCGCGCCACTGTTCGCCGATCCGTGGGTCGGCTTCACCCAGGCGCCACAGGACTACCGGGGCTGGACTAAGTCCCAGTACTACCGCCGCCTCTACTACTCCTACCAGTACTTCTTCGCCGTCTCCCAGCCGTCGCGGAAC
The DNA here is from genome assembly GCA_049675875.1 of Streptosporangiaceae bacterium. GTDB lineage: Bacteria > Actinomycetota > Actinomycetes > Streptosporangiales > Streptosporangiaceae > JAJYUU01. The sequence goes on along the minus strand of JBAUAR010000533.1, from coordinate 955 downwards.
GAGCGGGACGGGGCGATCTTCGCCGGCACAATGGGGCTGATCCGCCGGGTGGCGCTCGAGCAGCTTGGCGGCTGGGACGAGTGGTGCATCACCGAGGACGCAGAGCTCTCGCTGCGGCTGCTCCGGTCGGGCTGGTCGGGTCTGCACGTGGACGAGTCCTGGGGCGTCGGCATCATGCCGCTGACGTTCGAGGCGCTCAAGGGCCAGCGGTACCGGTGGTGCTTCGGTGGCATTCAGATCCTCCGCATGCACTGGCGCTCCTTGCTGCCCGGCCGCTCGACGCCCCAGAACCGAATGAGCGTCGGTCAGCGCTGGTCTTACCTGGCCGGCGCCGTGCAGTGGTACGGCGACCTGCTCGGGCTGCTGTTCCTGGTATTTCTGCTGGCCGGCGCAGTGAATCTGGCCACCGGCGGCGGCGAGCTGTTCCGCAAGCTCAGCGTGTTCCTGGTGGCGACCGTGCCGGTACTCGTGCTGCTCGGCCTGGTCCGCGCCGTCGCGCTGCTGCGTCGCAGCACCGGGGCGTCCTGGCGAGACGCTATCGGCGCGTTCTTCATCTGGCAGTCCACGTCGCTGGTGGTGGCCCGGGCATCGGTGCTGGCCCTGTTCGCTAAGAAGGCCGCATTCCTGCGCACTCCCAAGACCAGCGAAGGCGCGAAGTGGTGGGAGGCACTGCGCGCTAACTGGGCGGAGTCCCTGCTCGCGCTGCTCGGCGTCGCGGGCATCGCGGGCGCGCTCAGCCGGCCCACCGAGCTGGCCGGCCCGCTGCTGGCGCTGCTGCTGATCGCGCCCACGGTCGGCCTCGCGGCTGCTCCCATTAACAGCTGGGCCGCGCAGCGTGCCGCGCTGCCAGCCGACATGCGGAGGTGGCGGACCACCGAATGGCGGCGCACCAGGGACCGGCGCGCGTTCGTCCGGGGGGCTGCCACCGGCGGACTGGTCACGGTCGGCGCGGTCA
>JBAUAR010000532.1:0-1755 GCA_049675875.1 Streptosporangiaceae bacterium | reverse complement strand
CCTCTGATGTCATGAAGGAGCGGGGCCTCCCGCTCCCCGTAGCCGTCCCGAGCGTTCATGCTCGGGGTGTCTACGTCAGTTACGACGATGGGAGGCCCCTGTGGAGTCAGCGTATGACGGCCCGCAGATCGTGGGCATGGACCTGCACCGCAGAAGGTCGGTGCTGGTGCGTATGACGTCCGATGGCCGGAAGCTGGCCACGGCGCGGATCGACAACACCGCGGCGAACCTGACAAGCGAGATCGCGAAGGCGGGCCCGGCGCCGAAGGTTGTGCTGGAGGCAACGTACGGGTGGTACTGGGCCGCTGATGCCCTGGAGGCGGCGGGGGCGGAGGTGCACCTGGCGCATCCGCTGGGCGTGAAGGGATTCAGCTACCGGCGGGTGAAGAACGACGAGAAAGACTCCGCCGACTTAGCGGACCTGCTGCGGATGGGCCGCCTTCCCGAGGCGTGGATCGCCCCGCCGGAGATCCGCGAGCTGCGGGAGCTGACGCGCTACCGGGTGAAGCTGGTGAGCCTGCGGACCAGCTGCAAGGACCAGGTGCACGCGGTCCTGGCCAAGCTTGGCGTGGCAGTCACCTGCACCGACATCTTCGGCACGTGGGGAAGCCTGTGGCTGGATGAGCTCAGCCTGCCCCAGCCCTACGCCGGCAAGGTCGCGTCGCTGCGCACCCTCATCGGCGAGCTGTCGGGTGAGATCACCTTGCTGGACACGGTGCTCGCCGGCCTGCTGGAACAGCATCAGGCCTGCCACGCGCTGCAGCAGCTGCCCGGCATCGGCAAGGTGCTGGCCGCGGTGATCGTCGCCGAGATCGGCGACATCCGCAGGTTCGCCGGACCGGCGCAGCTGTGCTCCTGGGCCGGGATGACCCCGCGGCACCGCGAATCTGACACCAAGATCGCCCGCGGGCACATCACCAAGCAGGGATCGCGGCTGCTGCGCTGGGCGATGGTCGAGGCGATCCAGCGGCTGCCCGCCGACAGCCCCATCCGCGATGTCAAGGACCGCATCATCGCCCGCCGCGGCAAGGAGGCACGCAACATCGCCAAGGTCGCCGCGGCCCGCCAGCTGCTCACCTGCGTCTACTACGCGATGCGCGACGGCCAGGTCAGGTCCCTGGCCGCCCGTGCCGCAGCAAAGGAGGCGGCGTGAGCAGGCCCGGACACGGGCAGCGCGTGATCGCCCCCAGCTCTGGCCCCCGCCACCGGCGGCGCGGCCGCGCCTCTGATTGATCCCGCTGCCCGGACCGCGTACCGCCCCATGCCGCCGCGGCCAGAACCGCGAGCCACCCCGAAGGGATGAACGCAGCCAGGCGCCTGCCCGACAACAACAAGCTGCACGCGGGGCGGACCACAACGCCATACTCTTGCTGTTCCCGGCCGCCCGATGATGGGAATCGCGGCCAGGCCGCCTCAAGGACGCCTACGGCGCCGCACGCGCGGCCGGGCTCCGCCCGGTCCTTGACCCGGCCGACCGCTCACCCCACATGGCGGCAACCAGGAAACAGAGCACACCCAAGGGCCCCGGCACCCCCGCTCAGGCCCAAGTGTGGCGCGCCCGGCACCATGCCCGGAACCGAACAAACCAGCCCAGGTCACCCCTTGACACGGCCCCGCTCCTTCAGGGATGAGCTGGGACGATGGGAGTTACTGAAGCTGCCACGTTCCGGGCTGAGAGGACACCTCGCAAGTGCGATTGTTACACGATCCGCTGAAGATCTCCGCGCTGTTCGATGATCCGAATCTGGTGTCGCG
>JBAUAR010000531.1:0-3901 GCA_049675875.1 Streptosporangiaceae bacterium | reverse complement strand
GCGCATGGAGAGCAATCCTGATGGTGCCACCCCGCACGGACTACCTGCCGTCCCAGCTTGACGTGCTCGAATCCGAGTCCATCCACATCATGCGCGAGGTGGCGGCCGAGTTCGAGCGTCCGGTGCTGCTGTTTTCCGGCGGCAAGGACTCCGTCGTGATGCTGGAGCTGGCCGGCCGGGCGTTCTGGCCAGCCCGGATCCCGTTCCCGGTGATGCACGTCGACACCGGGCACAACTTCCCTGAGGTCCTGGAGTTCCGCGACCGGCGGGTCGCCGAGCTCGGCGCGCGGCTGATCGTGGCCTCCGTGCAGGAGTCCATCGACGCGGGCCGGGTCGCGGAGGAAACCGGCAGGTGGGCGAGCCGGAACCGGCTTCAGACCACCACGCTGCTTGACGCGATCGCCGACAACAGGTTCGACGCGGTGTTCGGCGGGGCGCGCCGGGACGAGGAAAAGGCCCGGGCTAAGGAACGGGTGTTCTCGTTCCGGGACGAGTTCGGCCAGTGGGACCCGAAGAACCAGCGGCCGGAGCTGTGGAACGTTTACAACACCCGGATCAGGCGCGGTGAGCACATCCGGGTGTTCCCGCTGTCGAACTGGACCGAGCTCGATATCTGGCACTACATCGCCAGCGAGCAGCTGGAGATTCCGTCGATCTACTTCGCCCACTCGCGACGGGTCTTCGAGCGTGACGGGATCCTGCTTGCCGACAGCGACTATGTCACTAGGCTGCCGGACGAGCCGATGCTCGAGACGCGGGTTCGCTACCGGACTGTGGGCGACATGACGTGCACCGGCGCGGTCGAGTCGGCAGCGAGCACGGTCGAGCAGGTGATTGCCGAGATCGCCGCCACTCGGATCACCGAGCGGGGCCAGACCCGCGCGGATGACCGCACCAGCGAGGCAGCGATGGAGGACCGCAAGCGGGAGGGCTACTTCTGATGACGGCGAGCCAGCCAGGCTCCGTCGGCCAGTCCTTGCCGGCCGACGGCGGCCGACACATGGACATCCTGCGGCTCGCCACCGCTGGCTCGGTCGACGACGGCAAGAGCACCCTCATCGGGCGGCTGCTCTACGACTCCAAGGCGATCTTCGAGGATCAGCTGGCGGCGGTCGAGCGGACGAGCCGCGAGCGCGGGGAGGAATTCACCAACCTGGCGCTGCTGACTGACGGGCTGCGGGCCGAGCGCGAGCAGGGCATCACCATCGACGTCGCCTACCGGTACTTCGCCACGCCGCGGCGCAAGTTCATCATCGCTGACACTCCCGGCCACATCCAGTACACCCGCAACATGGTGACCGGCGCCTCCACGGCTGACCTCGCGGTCGTGCTGGTCGACGCCCGGAACGGACTGACCGAGCAGAGCCGCAGGCATGCCTTCCTGGCGACCTTGCTGCGGGTCCCGCACCTAGTGCTGGCGATCAACAAGATGGACTTGGTCGACTACAGCGCCGAGGTGTTCGAGCGGATCTCCGAAGAGTTCACGGCGTTCGCGGCCAAGCTGGAGATAGGCGACCTCACCTTCATCCCGATCTCGGCCCTGCACGGCGACAACGTGGTACAGCGGTCGAGCAACATGCCGTGGTATGACGGACCGTCACTGCTGCATCACCTAGAGCACGTGCACATCGCCTCCGACCGGAACCTGATCGACCTCCGGTTCCCGGTGCAGTACGTGATCAGGCCGCACCAGGCCACCGATCCCGAGCTGCACGATTACCGGGGCTACGCGGGCCAGCTGGCCGGGGGCGTACTCAAGCCCGGTGACGAGATCATGCACCTGCCGTCCGGGCTCAGCACCAGGGTCAGCCGCATCGACACGCCACACGGGCCGGCTGCCGAGGCGTTCGCGCCGATGTCGGTCACCCTGCTGCTCGACGATGACCTGGACGTGTCGCGCGGAGATATGTTCTGCCGGCCGCACAACAAACCGTCCGTGAGCCAGGACATCGAGGCAATGGTGTGCTGGATGACCGACGCCAGAACGCTGACACCGCAGAGCCGGCTGCTCGTGAAGCACACCACCCGGACCATCAAGGCGATCGTCCGCGACCTGCAGTACCGGCTCAACGTCAACACGCTGCACCGGGACGAGACGGCAACCGAGCTGAGCCTCAATGAGATCGGCCGGGTGACGCTGCGACTGACCCAGCCGGTGTTCTGCGACCCGTATCAGCGGAACCGGCTCACCGGCGGCCTGATCCTCATTGACGAAGCCACTGGCGCTACGGTCGGTGCCGCAATGATTACTGACGGGCGCTGACGCTCGCTGGCATGTTGCAGCCGGGATACAGATAGCTGGAAGTGAAGGCGCAACACAGGTAAACCGGGCTAGCGTCCTTGGCGTCTCACTACTGTCTGCATGCCTTGCAACCGCACCGGGCGTTTTGTGTGCGGCATCGGTCCTCAGCGCGGGTAGCTCGAGGTAACTGCGGACGCATGAGCCTTGTACAGCTTTGCTTGCCGTCGTGGTAGTTGCATCTGCCGTAGTGAAGGGGCGTGACGGATGGGTGTATACCGTCGGCTGGCATCGATGCCAGGTCAGCGGCAAGCGCCGGTGCTCGGTGCAGTTGCTTCGGTCGACGTCGAGCCGATTGTCGTGAGGCCGACGGCGGGTAGCGTGTACGCGCCGGTGTCCGAGGCGCTCGCCATCAGCGCGACGGTCAGCGTCATCATTCCGACGCTGAATGAAGCAGCGAACCTTCCGCACGTATTTGCGGCGCTGCCTGACTGGATCGCCGAGGTGGTGCTCGTAGATGGTCGATCCACCGACGACACCGTTGCGGTAGCTCGTCGGCTTCGGCCCGACGTGAAGATCGTCATTCAGGCTGGTTGTGGCAAGGGTGATGCCCTGCTTGCCGGATTCGCGGCTAGCACCGGCGACATCATCGTCGCCATGGACGCCGACGGTTCGACCGACGGACGCGAGATCATTCGTTACGTGACAGCTCTGCTCGCCGGAGCCGACTTCGTCAAGGGATCCAGGTTCGCTTGCGGCGGTGGGAGCGATGACCTGACGCGGTCGCGTCGGTTCGGTAACAAGTTCCTTGGAGCGCTTGTCAACCGCTTGTTCGGCACCAGGTACACCGATCTGTGCTATGGCTACAACGCTTTTTGGGCTCGGCATCTGGACACGCTGGCCCTGGATTGTGCCGGATTTGAGGTCGAGACCCTGATGAACATCCGGGCCGCGATGGCGGGATTGTGCGTGCACGAAGTGCCGAGCCACGAGCACCGCAGGGTGTACGGCGTGAGCAACCTGCACGTCGTGATGGACGGCTGGCGGATCGCCAAGGTCATCGTCCGCGAGTGGCGCCAGTTCCGCAGGAATACTCGCGGTAAGGTCACCGACCTCGTCCTGATCGATCCGTCGCCGACCGGCTTGTACGCAGCGCCGTCGGCCAGAATCGTGGCGACCGGGTCGCCCACCGAGTAGCGTCGCGTCGAATCATGTCAGCAAGCGGTGCTGTCGCTGGCCCGCGGTTGTGCCTGATAGTGAGACTTGGACACCGTCGGCTCGCTCGAGGTCGCGATCGATGCACAGGTGGGGATCGCGTGGCGTAGCATGGTTCGGACCCTCCGTGCCGGAAGTACCTAGGTATGCCCTCACATCCGTTCGCATGGCTTGCCAGCTGGATTAGTGCTGGGGGCAGATCTCCGGCTGAATTGGCTGCGCATTTTGACGATAACCTCACACCCGGTGCTGACGAGGAGAGTCGTAGCCGCGACCAGGCACTTGTGCTGGCTGCCCTTGAAGGCATGAGTCCGTCCGATCATGAGATGCTGAGGCTCTCGATCGGCTCCGGTTTCGATGCCGCTGAGATCGCCGTAACGCTGGGAGTATCTGTCCGGCATGCTCGTACTCAGGTGTGGACCGCGATTGCCCGATTTGATGCACGGT
>JBAUAR010000530.1:0-22775 GCA_049675875.1 Streptosporangiaceae bacterium | reverse complement strand
CCAGGCAGCCCTGGATAGCCGGGCGGTGGGACCGGAGCCGCCGCACCAGCCGGGCCTGGCGCCGGGCCCGCCGCAGCCAGCGCGTAGGGCGACGCGAGTGGCACACCAGTGGTCGAGCGGCCGTATTGCCTGCTGTCCTGGAGCGCCTTGACGAGTCGCCAGCCGAGTACGACGACCGCGAGGGGCCAGGCCGTGGCCGGGCCGAGCAGCGGCTGGCTGCGCAAGATCCGGAAAGTGACTAGCCCTACGGGCAACGACCACAGCAGGGCCCAGGCCACCGTCCGGCACGGCACCGACCAGCGGCCGAGCACGCCGACGTGGGACGCTGCCGCCACCGCGACCGGCAGCAGCAGGAGGAGGTAACGCGCCTCAGCGGCGCCGCGCGCGAGCGCAGCCACCGCGGCGATTCCCCACAGCGTCACGCACACCGAGGCGAGCACCGATCGCTCGCCGGTATACAGCGCGAAGGGCGCGTAACCGAGCGCGACGAGAAGCGCGACCGAGACCAGCGGCGTCGCGAAGATGACCACGAGCGCGATCACCAGGATCTTGACCGGCAACGGTGCCGCCCCGATGAACCGGCGAATGCGGCCGAACCAGTCCGCCGCGGCCGCACGGCCGGGCAAGGCAGGCTGCTGCATCGGTGACCGCATCGTGCTCCCTCGCGCCAAGAACCTGTATAGCGCATTTGGTCCCTGGCGCTGGTGCACGGTCAACGTGTCGAGCCGGAGACCCTCACGCGCGCACGTGAGTGACCGGCTCAGCTACCTGCTCGGCTTCCGGCTTGCTTGGCTGCCGCACCGTCCACAGAACAAGGCAGGCCACGGCCACGCCGAGGGCCATCATCACCAAGCAGGCTGGCCATTGCAACGGCTTCGGCAGGTACAGCGGGAGGAACCAGACGCGCGCCCGGGCGTGCGCCAGCTTGAGCACGGCCGGGACGATTCCCTGTGGGAACAGCAAGATGGCCGCCAGCGGGATACCGAAGCCAATGATCGCGGCTTTCTGCCCAGTCGGTCTGGCGGTCGGCTGGCCGCCAGCGTGCGACCCAGCCACCCTGACGGTCGCCTGGCCTGCGGCTTGCGGCTTGCTGCTGCGTCCGACCCGCATCGTGAGCAGCAACTCGGGTCCGCGCGCCACTAGCCGCCGGTAGCCAAGGCGGCCGAGCCAGCTGTACAGCACGACGCCGGTGGCGACGCCGACCGGCACCCCGGCCCAGCGCAACGGTGCGTTGTGCAGCACGGTGCCGGCCACGAGTGCGCCAGTGGCCGGAACGCAGGGCAGCAGCCCGCCCAGAACGCGACTTGTCCCGGACCGCTGGCGTCGGCATTTTCCGTCGGGTTGTCGGGACGGCGGTGTGGATCCTGGCCGGGTACGAGCGCGATGATCGAGATCCAGGCCAGCAAGCCGATCGCGCACGTCGTTCCGCTCGGCGCCGGGGATCACTAGCGTCAGCCACAGCGCCGTGCCGTGCCGTCAAAGCCGTACAGGTTGACGACCGCGACGGTCGATGTCAGTGCGATGGCGGGAGCAGCCCACGGCAGCAGCACGGTCGAGCCGAAGGTCAACGGCAGCAAGCACGTGCGTGCGCCCAGAGCACACCGACGACTATCGACTGCACCCGGAGCGGGTCACGCCACCAGGTACGTAGCTCCTTGACGGTCACCGCGCCGGCCGGGCCAGACAGCGGGCCGGTGCGCCTGATTCGGACGGGCCGGCCTCCGCGGATAGTCGCCCGCGCCGTCCGGGGCGAGCCCAGCTTCCAGCTCCATGCCAGCAGCAACAGCGCGTTGGCGGCTAGCAGGCCGGCCAGCACGCCCGCCGCGGTTAGCCAGTCGGATCGCCCGGCGGCTTCCACGGCGTACAGTCCCCATCCGGACGGCAGCGCGCGGACCAGCGCCGCGAAGGCCGGCGTCACGCCCGTGCTCAGCAGTCCGGAGGTGCGGACGGCGAGCACCAGCATCCAGCCGGACTGGCTGAGGATGAGCAGCCCCGCGATCACCGCTGCACCCACCCTGCTCCTGGCAACCTGGCCGAATCCGGTAACCGCCAGCCGGGACAGCAGGACCACGAGCACCAGCTGCAAGACGACGGCAGGCACCGCGGCCAGGGCGGGCAGCACGCCGAGCCGCGCGCCGAATACCACCAGATTGATGAACGCGAGCAGAGTGACCACCGTGGTGATGCCGACGAAAGCCGCACCGAGCAGGCCGAGGGTCAGCTGCCGCCGCGGCAGCGGCATCAGCGCGAAGTGTTCCGTGCGTACCAGCGGAGCACCACCCCGCACCGGGCCCACGATCCAGCTAACCATCCACAGCGCGTAGACCACGCCGAGCAGGTCCCCGAGAACGGCCTCGCTGGCGCTGCACAGCACGCTGAGGGCGACGGTGCTCAGCGCGAGGCATCCGCCGATCACGGCCCCCGCGACTATCCACGCGCCCCGGCTGCCCGTCATCGAGCGCCGGAGCAGCGTAAGTTTCAGCCTTGCCAGGGTCAGGACGACAGCCACGACAGTCCCTGCGCGTCGGCCACTTCAGCGCCAGCCAGCCGCATGAACGTCTCCTCCAGGGTGCGGTCGTCCCGCACCTGGTCGAGCGGTCCGGCTGCCACGACCACGCCGAGGGCCATCATCGCCACGGTGTCGCACAGCTGCTCGACCAGCGACATCACGTGGCTGGACAGCACCACGGAGCCTCCGTCGGCGACGAACCTGACCAGAGTCGCCCGGAGAGTGGCCGCCGACACCGGATCGACCGCCTCGAGGGGCTCGTCGAGCACGAGTAGCCGCGGAGCGTGCAGCAGCGCGGTGGCAAGGCCGATTTTCTTGCGCATGCCCGTGGAGTAGTCCACGATCAGGGTCCGCTCAGCACCGGCCAGGCCCATGACTTCGAGCAGATCCTGACTGCGCTGCGCTATGACGTCCGGATCCAGGCCGCGCAACTGGCCGATGAGGCTGAGCAGTTCCCGCCCGGTAAGCCGCTCCGGCATCGCCAGGTCGTCAGGCAGGACCCCATCAGCTGTCTGGCCCGCGTCGGGTCTGCCCGCACATCGGCACCGAGAACTTCCGAACTGCCGGCGTCCGGGCGCAGTAGTCCGACCGCCATCGACAGCGCGGTGGTCTTACCTGCCCCGTTAGGGCCAACCAGGCCGAAAAATGAGCCAGCCGGCACGGTCAGGTCGACATGATCGACGGCAACCGTCTTGCGAAAGGCCTTGCAGAGGCCGATCATCCGCAGCGCAGGTGCCTGCTCCGTCATCCCCGCCAACCTGACACCGCCATCTTGTCGGCCAAACATCGCCAAAATGGCGCATTAGCTGCGCGCTAGCCAGTCCAGAAGCTCGCCGGCGCCGCCGCCAGCACCGCCGCGGACCAGGGCTGGGGCGGTCCGATTGACTGTCGGCAGCCCGTGCTAGAACGCAGGCATGGAATCTCTCAGCTTTCCGGCCGCCCTCGCACTGATCGATGACCGGTCTGCCGCGCTCCGGTCCGCCGCCGCTGCCGCAGGGCTGCAGGAGCGCGTGCCGGGATGCCCGGACTGGTCCGTCGCCGACCTGGTCGCGCACCTGGGCGAAGTGCAGCTGTTCTGGGCGGCCGACGTGGCCGCCGGTCCGGCCAGCAGCCCGCCAGGTGACGACGTGGTCGGTGACACCGAGCCCCAGGGCGACCTGCTGACCTGGTCCGCCGATGCCACCGCCAGGCTTGTCGCGGCGCTCACCGAGGCGGGGCCGGACCGGATGTGCTGGACCTGGTGGGAGGAAACGGGGGTCGCGCCCAACACCGCCGGTGCGGTCGCCAGGCACCAGGTGCAGGAGGCGGGCGTGCACGCCTTCGACGCGCAGCAGGCGAACGGCCACGGCGAGGCATTGCCGTGGGCGGTTGGGGCGGACGGCGTCGGCGAGTACCTCACGGTCGAGCTGCCGACCAACGGCCCGTGGCCATACGAGCCCGGCACCGTCGTCCTCGACACCGGGCCGGGCGGGAGCTGGCTGATAGACCTCGGCCCGGAAGGCGTGCACGTCCTCGAAGGCGGCGGCCACGGCCACGTGAAGCGGACCGCGACGGTCACCGCCAGCCCGAGCGACATGGTGCTGTCTTTCTACCGTCGCGACATCGGGCACCCGCTGCAGATCGACGGCGACCCCGATCTGGTCCCCCAGTTGCTGGCCTGGCCGAACCTCGACTGACCCGCAGTACGCGGCTGCCCGACAATCGAACGAGCAGCGCAGCAGCTGAGGAGGGTGGCCGTGGGACTTTATGGCGAGCAGGTTGTGCCGCGGATTCTCAACGTCGTCTGCGGCACCAAGACGGCAGAGCCGCTGCGGCGCCGCGTTTGCGAAGGTCTTGCGGGGCAGGTGGTAGAGATCGGCTTCGGGTCGGGACTCAATGTCCCCTTCTACCCGGCTGCCGTCACCCAGGTTGCCGCGGTTGAGCCTTCCGACGTCGGCTGGAAGCTGGCGGCCAGGCGCCTAGCCGCGGCAGCGGTCCCCGTGCAGCGGTCGGGGCTGGATGGTCAGCGGCTGCCGTTCCCGGATGACAGCTTTGACGCCGCCGTGTCGACGTGGACGCTGTGCACGATCCCCGACGTCGCCGCGGCGCTGCGTGAATTGCGGCGGGTCCTCAAGCCCGGCGGGAGGCTGCACTTCCTCGAGCACGGGCTGGCGCCGGATGAGCGGGTCCGCCGCTGGCAACGGCGCCTGGACCCGCTGCAGCAGCGGGTTGCCGGCGGCTGCCACTTCACCCGACCCATCGTCGAGTTGCTGACGACAGCGGGCTTCACCATCGACGAACTCGATGTCTTCTACGAGCAGGGCGCCCCGAAATTCGCCGCAGCCGACTCCCTCGGCATCGCGGCATCTGCCTAGGCGATCAGCCGCCGGCGAGATGTATGAGCCGCTCCAGTGCAGTCAAGGGCGGGATCACCACCCGGCCGCGTGCTCCCGGATCACTTCGGCTGGAGCGGGTGCGCAGCCAGGAAGGACAACACTGCCGAATCTGCGGCGTGAGTCGCGTCCGTGAGGTACATGTGACCTGCTCCTGGCAGCACGACGAGGTCCGCGCCCGGTATCAGCCGCGCCAGTTCCGCCCCGTAGCGAAGCGGGACCAGCCGGTCGTGGGATCCGTGAATGATCAACGTCGGCGACCGGACCGAACCGAGCTGGAGCTGCGAGCCCTCGTATTCGAGCACGGCCCGGCGCTGGGCCCGTATCCCGTCCGACGGCCGGCACAGCGAGTCGAGCAGCCGGACGTCCTCAGCGACCAAAGCCGGATCCGTTCTCGGCCCGTATACCAGCGCCCGCGCTAGCGCGACCTTCCTCGCCTGGCGACCTGCGGCAAGGGCGGGAAGGAGGTGACGAGTTACCGACCACAGGGACAGCCGCTGCCTGGCGGCTCTGGCCGCAGTACAGCCCAGAATGAGGGCGCCCACCCGGTCAGGATGCTCGATGGTCAGCACCTGAGCGATCCCACCGCCCATCGATGCGCCGTACACGTGCGCCTGAGTCACGTCGGCCGCATCAAGGACCGCCAGAGCGTCCTCGGCCATGTCCGAAAGGGTCCACTGCGACAAGGAGGTAGCTGTCTGGCCCACGCCTCGGTTGTCAAACGTGATGACCCTAAACCGCTCGGCCAGAGCCGGGAGGTGCCTAGACCACATCTGGCGCGGCCAGCCCAGGCCCATCACCAGCAGCAGTGGCTCGCCCGACCCCTGCTCCTCCCAGCAGATCTGCGTGTGCTCGCGGTCTGCTACCGGCATGGGACATCGCGCCGAGGTTCCCGGGAGTTCGCCGGAGTCAACTCGCCTCCTTAGCAGGTGCTGGCTCAGGTGAGCGTGGCAGGCCCTCTCGTTGCCGTCAACGGCCTCCGGCTCCTGCACCCTTGGCCTGGTGTGCCGCTCTGGTAGCGGGCGTTCGCCGAAGCGCCCGTGCGCACAGGGCGGTGAGCCAGCCGAAGCCGGTGATGATGCTAGCGCGCTGCAACAGGCCGCCCGGGTTGACGAGCCGGGGCGATTGACCGAAGCCCGCCCCAGCCAGGACCGTGGTGGCCAGCCTGCCGCGCCGATCCAGGCCGGCGCGGCGTGGCTGCTGGTGGCGGTATCGCCGGCCCGCGCCAGGCCTGCGGCGCCGGCCAGGAACAGCGTCCCCGCCACCGCGAAGTTCGCGGCCTGGATCCAGCCGCGTGGTCCGAGGGCGAGACAGGCGCGAATTGAACCTTCGCCTAGGCACCGGAGCTTCGAGTCACGACCGCTGACGGCGCGAAGCTACCGATAGCAGTCGGTGGACAAGCGCAGAGTCTTGGCCTGGTTTCGGTCATGGCCGTAGATCATCGCGGCGCCCTCGCGGTCGGCCCTGTCCCGCAAGGCCAGGGCACTGTCCCGGGCCGTCTGCGGGTCGGCCTGACCGCCCCATGCGTCGTGGTCGTAGTTCTCCTGGCAGTAGACGGCGTCGCCGCAGATGATCATGCTGCCGCTTTCCGGCAGCCGCAGCAGAACCGACTGGTGCGCAGGCGCGTGACCGGGCGTCGGGATGACTTCGACACCAGGGAACAGCGTGGTCTCGCCGTCGAGCAGTTCATAGCTCAGAGCCGGCAAGTTCCAGTACTGGTTCGGGAAGGCGGGGTTGTCCCTGGCGTAGTCGTAGTGCTCGCGCTGGACAAAGAAGGTCGCGTCCTTCAGCAGGTCGTTATTGCCAGCGTGGTCGAAATGCAGGTGCGTGTTGATCACGTACCGGATGTCCGCGGGCGCGATCTCGAGCTCCGCAAGACGCCACAGCAAGCTGTCCTCCCGCCGCATATCCGGGACCAGCGCGTCGGCGAAGGACGTGCCTCTCCAGGTCAGGTCAGGATCAGCGATGTGCAGGCGGCTCATCCCCGTGTCGACCAGCGCAAGCGAGCCGTCATCGAGGCGGATCAAGAACGCGGGCACAGGGATGTGGATGCGCTTGCCGTCTGCGACGCCTGGCGCGATGACCTCGTAGTTACAGCAACAGCCGCCAAGAGGCAGTATGTAGAGCTGCATCGTGCATCTCCTGCCGTTAGTGCCGCGGTGTCCTTGATCCTGGAGCGCCGCTCAGTCAGCCGCTATGAGTCGATCATGCCGCACTGTCCAGGCGATCGCCCGCGAAGCGGACGGCGCTACGAAGGCTCAGTCTGCGAGCACCGCGTGGCCGGCTGCATCGTCCGCGACGTCGGCACGGCTCGCCCGAGCGGACAAGGCGAACATGGTGGCGATGGCGGTGGCCGGAAATCCGACCATCAGGATCGCCATCGGCAGCGGGTCGGCACTACCGCGGAGGCCTGGCAGCGGAGCCGCGATCGCGGCCATCGCGAACTGGAGGAAGCCCATCACCGCTGAGGCGGCACCGGCGGACTGGGGATAGCGTTGCATGCCGAGGGCTAGCGCGTTCGGCCCTACCAGGCCCCAGCCCGCCATGACCATGATGGCGGCCGGGATGATGCCGGCGAGTCCGACGACACGCGAGACGACGACCGTCAGTAGCAGAACACCACCCGTCGTCATCGTTGCGAGGCCGGCGGCGAGCAGTGCGGCCGCGCCGACGCGCCCGGCCAGCCGTCCGCTTAGCTGAGCGCCTGCGACCATCGCACAGCCGCTGAGCGCGAAGGTCAGGCCGAAGACCTGTGGCGACAGCCGGTAGACGTTCTCCAGCACGAACGAGGATCCGGCGACCCAGGCGAACACCGCGCCCATGGCCAGCGCACAGCCCAGCGCATAGCCGAGGAAGATCCGGTCGCGGCTCACCGAGGCGGTTGTGCTGAGGGCACGCCAGATGCTGCCCGACGAGCGCCTGTCGGCCGGAAGCGTCTCCGGCACCCGCCACCAGACCGTGACCAGCAGGACAGCACCGAAGGCGGCCAGGCCGACAAAGATCCCGCGCCAGGAGCTGACCGCGAGGATCCAGCTACCGATCTGCGGCGCCAGCACCGGACCGAGTCCGGTCGCCAGCATGAGAGTCGAGTAGAACTTCCCCAGCGCTGGACCGGAGTGCAAGTCACGGACGATCGACCGGGAGATAGCGATGCCCGCAGCGCCGCCGATGCCCTGGACAAGCCGGCAACTGGTCAGCACATAGATGTTGGGAGCCAGCGCACAGGCGAGCGACGACACCAGGAACGCGGCCAGCCCCACCAGCAGCGGCGGGCGGCGGCCGACGCGGTCACTGATAGGTCCCAGCAGTAGCTGGCAGACGGCGATGCTGACGACGCACGCCGTGAGCGTGAGCTGCGCGGCGGAGGCACTCACCCGCAACTGGGCGGTCATCTCCGGCAACGCCGGCAGGTACATGTCGATGCACAGCGGCCCGAAGATCGACATGGTGCCGATCAGTGCGACGAGCCGCCATCCAGATGGCACGGGCCGGCTTGTCACGTCCGTCACAACAGGCCAACGACCGTCACATTCCCGCGCCAGGTCAGAGCGGTCGCCACCTCAGCGTGGATTAGCGGTGCGTTGAGGTCGCCGAGCCAGCTCCGGGGGTCTCCGGGCTGATGGTGGCGAGCAGATCGATCCCGAGCTCGGTCGCATGGGTGACGAGTAGCTGGCTGATGAGCCGCGACAGTGCACCGCGATCGGGTAGCGGCAGGTGCTCGAGCAGCAGCGAGATGTCGGCGTCGACCTGGGCCGAGCCGCCAGATACAAGCGACCGGCCGTGGTCGGTGAGGCTGACCAGCACGGCCCGCCGATCGGTCGTGGAGGGAACGCGCACGACGAGGCCGCGTCGCTCCGCGCGGTCGATCAGCCCGGTGATGCTGGACTTGTCCAGGTCCAGGAACCTTGCCAGCTCGTTCATGGCAGGCGTGCGGTCCCGCAGCACGCCGAGCAGGCGCAGCTGAATGACCGAAACATCGTGCTCGCGGGCCCGGCGCTCAAGGATTCCGTGGATCAGGAAGGAGAGCTGCACCAGTCCGTCGGCAGAGCTCAGCGCCTCGGCTGCTCCAGGCGGTTCGGTGGCACTGGGCGGCGCTTGAGCTGTCATGTCGTGCACTGTACTTGATTTAGTACGTGCCACCAACTAAAATAGTACGTGACACGAACTAAATGCGATCGGCCGGACTCGGAGAGAACCCCGCATGGCAATAATGAACGCCGCCGTCGTGACATCGTTCGACGAGCCGCCGCACTACCAGCAGTTCGAGATACCTCAGCCGGCCAGCTCCGAGCAGATCCTGGTCGATGTCATCGCCGTCGGCTTGCACCCGCGGGTCCGCACCGGTGCCGCCGGGGCCCACTACACCAGCAACGGCACGCTTCCGCTGATCCCCGGCATCGACGGCGTGGGACGGCGGGCCGACGGCCGCCGGATCTACTTCGCGGCCGGTGACGACGTGCCGGGCACCATGGCCGACCAAGCCCTCGCCGACCAGCGACGTGCCGTCGAGCTACCTGACCAGGCCGACGCGGCGAAGGTTGCCGCCGCGATGAACCCGGCAATGTCCTCGTGGGTGGCCCTGCGCCGCCGCGTCCCGCTCGAGCCTGGCCAGAGCGTCCTTGTGCTCGGCGCACCGGCAACGCCGGAACGATGGCTGTTCAGATCGCCAAACGGCTCGGCGCCGGTCACGTCGTCGGCGCCGGGCGAGACCTCGAGCGGCTCCACGCGCTCACCTCACTGGGCGCCGACCAGGTCGTGCCGCTGACCGGCGATGGTGACGCAACGGCCAGAGCGCTCGGCGCCGCAGCCGGCGAGGCCGACATCGTCATCGACTACCTGTGGGGTATCCCGGCCCAGCAGGCCATCATGGCGCTGCTCACCGCGCGATCGGATCGCAGCCGTTCGCTGAACTGGATCCAGATAGGTGCGATGGCCGGCCCGACGATCGAGCTTCCCTCGGTCGCGCTGCGCTCAGCGAACCTCCGCATCCAAGGCAACGGCCAGGGCGCCGTCCCGGCCGCGGCCTACCTCGCCGAGTTGCGCTCACTCGTCCACGAGATCACCGCCGGCACGATCGCGGTTAAGCCGAACACCGTGCCCCTGGCGGATGTGGAGGCGATCTGGACCCGGCCAGACGCGCCAGGCGAGCGCACCGTGCTCGTGCCGTAGCAGGTGCGATTCCAGCGCCCGGTGAGCGGCACACCGCCGCGCCCATCCCCCGGCGGGTACTGTCCTGGGGCTGACCGCGAGGACTGAACGCCGAGCGTCACAGCGGGTCGAGGCGGGTCCTGAGCAGGCAGAACTCATTACCTTCGGGGTCGGCCAGGACATGCCAGTGCTCCTGGCCCGTCTGACCGATGTCGGCCGGGCGAGCACCGAGCGTCAGAAGGCGTTCGAGCTCGGCGTCCTGATCGCGGTCAGTGGCGTTGACATCGATGTGCAGCCGGGACTTCCCCTTCTCCGGCTCATCCCTGTGACTGAGGATGATCGTCGGCTGCGGACCGCCAAACCCTTCGCGCGGCCCAATCTCCACCGTGCCGTCGTCCTCGCGATCGAGCACGACGAAGTCGAGGACCTCGCACCAGAACCGCGCCAGCGCCTCGGGGTCGCGACAACCGAGCACGAGCTCACTGATACGACATGCCATGAATGAAACCTGCTCTCAGCCTGGTTCGTGCGAAGCAGCATTCCCTAGCCTGGCTCGGTTCCGTCCGAGAAGGGATTCAGGAGACGCACGCCAGTTGACATGACATCGTCAACGTTGCGCGTAACCAGGGTCCAGTCATGAACCAGCGCAGTCGCTGCCATCAGGCCATCAACTACCGGCACAGAGTCTGGAACATTGAGACGGCCCCATACCTGAGCTATTCGCTCGGTGATCGGAATAAGGCGATCTCCATAACCGCCGATCAGTTGACTGAGCCAGCGCTCGAAGATCTCAGCTTGAGCAGGGTCCCGGCGTGCCAGCCTCTCGATGCCTTGCCGGATCTCGCCTGCCACCAGCACGCTGAGGAACAATCTGTCCGCCGGAACTGCTGCAAACCATTCGGCGACCCCTATGTCAGGTGCCCTCTTGCGGATCTCCGACACCACATTGGTGTCCAGCAGGAAGCTCACTCTTCACCTAGGCTGACCCGCCGCGCAGGCAAGGCTGGCCGGCTAACTTCCAGGTCGACGTCGGGCGCGGACTGCAGGAACTCTTTGAAGTCCCTGTCCCCCTCCCGGAGGTGCCGGTACTCGCTGATGCTCACTACGACGGCCACTTCCTCGCCATGCCTCGTCACGTACTGTGGCCCGTCGGCCTCTACCGAGCGAATGAGTTCGCTGAAGCGCTGCTTGGCTTCCTGAAGCTGCCAGCGATCACGCATCGAGTCCTCCCGATTTCTATCTAGACAGTCTAGATAGACTTCAGGTCGTAGTCAACGGGCCGATCCCCGTGAGCCGTGACAGCAGATGCATCAGATGCATCTAAGGGCGGCAGCTACCTCTCAGGAGGGCGCGGCCCCTCAGCCGCGCATCCCTCCTGAGCTGGGAAAACCAGGCCTACCGGTTGCATCAGACGCAACGTAGGAGTCCCAGATAGCACTCAGGAGGAGCGCGGCCATCTTGCCGCACCCCTCCTGAGCTGGAATTATTATTTTGGAGCGCTCACTTCTAGCTACACCCACTGGTCGAGCCGCAGCCCTCGCAGACGTAGCAGCTGCCAGCCGGGCGCATCTTCGAACCGCAGGTGAGACACAGCGGCGCGTCGGCGATCCGGCCCTGCTGCGACTCGATCAGCTCTGTCGTGCTGGCAGGCGCGCCCGGTCGCGCCACCGGCACCTCGGAGGTTTGCGGGCGCACTGGCTGGACGCGCTCCACCGCCGCCGACTGCGCCAGTTCCTCCGGGTCCAGGTCGTCGGCTGACGAG
The DNA here is from genome assembly GCA_049675875.1 of Streptosporangiaceae bacterium. Classification (GTDB taxonomy): domain Bacteria; phylum Actinomycetota; class Actinomycetes; order Streptosporangiales; family Streptosporangiaceae; genus JAJYUU01. The sequence continues at coordinate 10,984 of JBAUAR010000530.1, read as the reverse complement.
GCCGGGTCCTCGCCGTTGAGCTGTGCCGTGCGTTCGTCGGTGGTGAGGATGCCCAGCTCGGCGCGCTGGTCGTAGGAAAGGTGATCCAGCGCCAGACGGCGGAAGATGTAGTCCATCACCGAGCTGGACATCCTGATGTCGGGGTCGTCGGTGATGCCGGCCGGCTCGAACCGCATGTTGGTGAACTTCGCGACGTACGACTCGAGCGGAATGCCGTACTGCAGGCCCACCGAGATGGCCATCGAGAACGCGTCCATCACGCCGGCGAGTGTCGAGCCCTGCTTGCCGAGCTTGAGAAACACCTCGCCGATGCCATCGTCCGGATAGCTGGACGCCGTCATGTACCCCTCGGCTCCCGCCACCGAGAACCTGGTGACCATCGCCGACCGCTGCTTCGGCAGCCTCCGCCGCACCGGCCGAACCTCGTGCGGCGAGGCGGGCGCCTCCTCCGTCTTCTTCTTCGCGACCGACAGTGGCTGGCCGACCTTGCAGTTGTCCCGGTAGATCGCGAGCGCTTTCAGACCGAGCTTCCAGCCCTCGAAGTAGATCTTCTCGATGTCCTCGACCGTCGCGCTCTCGGGCATGTTCACGGTCTTTGAGACGGACCCGCTGAGCATGGGCTGCACGGCCGCGAGCATGCGGACGTGGCCCATCGGGCTGATCGCCCGCTCGCCCATCGCGCAGTCGAACACCTCGTAATGCTCGGATCGCAGGCCGGGTGCGTTGACGACGTGGCCGTGCTCGCTGATGTACTCGACGATCGCCTCGATCTGCTCGTTCTGGTAACCGAGGTTCTTCAGGGCGCGCGGCACCGTCTGGTTGACGATCTGCATAGATCCGCCGCCGACCAGCTTCTTGAACTTGACGAGCGCCAGGTCGGGCTCGATGCCGGTCGTGTCGCAGTCCATCATCAAGCCGATGGTCCCAGTCGGCGCCAGCAGGCTCGCCTGGGCGTTCCGGTAACCGTTCTTCTCGCCGAGTGCCAGGCACTGCTGCCAGGCTTTGCTGGCGGCCGACAGGACAGGTGTGTCGATGCCGCCGAGCGGGCGTATCGATGCACTCGCCGTCGCGTGCTTGGCCATGACCCGCCTGTGCGCCGTCGCGTTGCGCGCGTACCCGTCGTACGGCCTGACCACGGCAGCCAGCTCAGCGGATCGCTTGTAAGCGACCCCGGTCATCAGCGAGGTGATGGCGGCAGCGATCGCCCGCCCGCCTTCGGAGTCGTAGGCATGCCCGGTGGCCATGAGCAGCGCACCGAGGTTGGCGTACCCGATGCCGAGCTGCCGGAAGGCACGCGTGACGCCCGCGATCTTCTCGGTCGGGAAGTCCGCAAAGCAGATCGAGATGTCCATCGCGGTGATGATCAGCTCGGTGAGCCGCTCGAACCTCTCAACATCGAACGTGTCGTCATCGCGCAGGAACTTCAGCAGGTTGATGCTGGCCAGATTGCACGACGAATTATCCAGGTGGACGTACTCGGAGCACGGGTTACTTGCGGTGATACGTCCTGATTCTGGGCAGGTGTGCCAGTCGTTGATGGTGCCGTCGTACTGGATGCCGGGGTCAGCGCACTCCCAGGCGGCCTCGGCCATCTTGCGGAACAGGTCCTTGGCGTCGACCTGGGCGATCGGCTCGCCGGTCGTGCGGGCCGCCAGGTCGAAGGTCTGCCCGGAATCGACCGCGCGCATGAACTCGTCGGAGACGCGGACGGAGTTATTGGCGTTCTGGTACTGGACGCTGGCGATGTCCTTGCCGCCGAGGTCCATGTCGAAGCCCCCGTCGCGGAGGACCCGTACCTTCGCTTCCTCGCGCGCCTTTGTCTCGATGAACTCCTCGACGTCAGGGTGGTCCACGTCAAGGACGACCATCTTGGCCGCCCGCCGCGTCGCACCGCCGGACTTGATGGTGCCGGCTGACGCGTCCGCGCCACGCATGAACGAGACCGGGCCGCTGGCGGTGCCGCCGGAGGTCAGCAGCTCCTTGCTGGAGCGGATCCGGGACAGGTTGACGCCGGCGCCGGAGCCGCCCTTGAAGATAAGGCCCTCTTCCTTGTACCAGTCCAGGATCGAGTCCATCGTGTCGTCGACGGCGAGGATGAAGCAGTTGTGTACCCGCAGGTTGCCAGACAGGTACTCGCCGCTCTCGGTCTGGATGTCGTAGACCTCCATAGCGCCGAGCTTCTCGATCTTGCTGATGTCCAGCAGCGACCGGTCCGACCCGCCGACCTCCGGATGCACATACAGCAGATGGTCGCCCGGACGCAGGAATCCAGCCACCGTGAACTCGCCGTTGTCGACGTCGGTTGCCCGCCAGACGAGATGGTCCGCGGTCGCATCCAGCACGTGCCCCGCCGTCGTGCGCACCCGCAGCACGTCCTTGACGCCGTTCGCCTTGGTCGCGACGATCCGGGTCAGCCCCTGGGCGTCGTAGACCTTCGTGCCGACCGCGTCGGCCTCGACCAGCTTGCCGATGGGAACCATGCCAGCCGGTGTGCTGACGAGCGCGTCATACGGCTGACACGCCGAGACCTGCTGGGGCGAGGTGGTGCCGACGTTGAACCAGACCGGCGAGTTGAAGCTGAACACCTGGTGGATGAGGGCGTGCTTGAGCTCGTGCTCGAAGATCTCGGCGTCCTGCTCCGTCGCGAAGTAGCCGTGCTCGCGGCCGGCTGCGGTATAAGTGCCGACGACACGGTCGACGAGCTGCTTCAGGCTCCACTCGCGCTGGGGGGTGCCGGGTGCGCCGCGGAAGTACTTGGTCGTGACGATGTTCGCCGCGTTGACCGACCAGAAGTCCGGGAACTCGACGCCGCGCTGCTCGAAGTTGATCGAGCCGTCGCGCCAGTTCGTCATCACCACATCGCGCCGCTCCCAGCTGACATCGTCATAAGGGTGGACGCCGTCGCGGGTGTAGATCCGGCGCAGTGTGAGCCCCCTGGCGCGCTTGCTGCGGCCCTGCGACGCTGCCCCGCTCGCCGTCTCAGTCATGTGTGCCTTCCCCCTTCGCAGGTCCCGTCAGACCCGGTAGCCGGGCCGCGAGGCCCTCTCGTGACTAGTTACTTCCAGCGATCTAGCTCTGTCTGCCACGCCGGTCGCTCGCGACTACGTGGCGCCGCCCGGAGTCCGGCGGCGGGCCGGCTCGGGCCGGCCGGCCGCCTCATCGGCGAACAACTCGGCGTCTTCCGCGCGCCAGTCCGCCACGTGCGCAGTACGCAGCGCGGCTATCTCATCCTCAAAGTCCGCCAGCGACTCGAACCCGCGGTACACCGACGCGAATCGGAGGTACGCGACCTCGTCAAGATCGCGAAGCGGGCCAAGGATGGCGAGCCCGATCTCCTGCGAGGGGATCTCGCCGCTGCCACGGCTCCTGATCACGTCCTCCACCTGCTGGGCCAGCAGCGCGAGCTGATCCTCGCTCACTGGCCTGCCCTGGCAGGCGCGGCGAACCCCGCGAACGATCTTGTCCCGGTTGAATGGCTCGGTGGCGCCGCTGTGCTTGGCCACGGTCAGGAGGACCGTCTCCTGCGTGGTGAACCGGCGGCCGCAGGCCGGGCACGCCCGGCGACGGCGGATCGCGACGCCGTCATCGGCCGTCCGGCTGTCGATGACTCGGGTGTCCTGATGCCTGCAGTACGGGCAGTACATGCGATCACCTCCCCCATTGCACCGGCGTGGCGTTCAGGTGAGCTCAACGTCTCCGTGAGCACAAGCTATAGGAAAATTACACGCGTGCAACTACTACATATTGTGGTCCACTCGGCCGCGATTCGCAAGCCGCAGTCCGTGACCGCGAAGCCGCAGGTAGACGCCATGGGACCCGGCGGGCGCCGCCGCAAATTCATGGGTACGCCGGCGTGTCGAGCCCCGGCCCGGCCGCGGTCCGCTGCCTCAGCGCGGAACCCACAGCAGCTGGCCAACAGCGACATTAGTGCTCGTCAGCCCGTTGGCGGCCATGATCTGGGGCACGACCAGGCGCGGATCAGCGGTCGGCTCAGCGGCCGAGGCGATCGACCAGAGCGTCTGGCCGGACTGCACGACGATCTCGTGCATGCCCGGATGGCCGGCTCTCGGCTGACCAGGACTGGCCGCCTTGGCACCCCCGGCCGCGGCCAACGCGATCGCGAGGGCAAGAGCCACGACCGCGACTACGACGAGCGTGGCGACCACCGCACTTCCCCGCCGGGTCAGGCGCAGCGGTGCCTGCCCGGCGACCGGGCTAGACCGGGGTGAGAGGACGGCCGACGGGGTGAGAATCGCGTCCCCGAGCGGCAGGCGCGCCGTCGCTCCAATCGAACTAGAGCGCGGCTGACCCCGGTCGCCGCCCGGAGTGTCCGGTCTGGCCAGGTGCTCAGTGTCGCGCTGCGGAACGAGCCGAAGCGGCCGCAAACCCGGCTGCGGGTCGGTCGTCTGCACCGTTGCTGACTCCAGGCCGTCGACGATAGCCGCCTCGATCGCGCTCAGTGCGCTCATCCCAGCCTCCATCTACGAATGACAGTTCGATCGCACCTCTGTTCTATCGCACTTTCGTTCGATCGAACGGAGATACGGTACCGTCATATCGCGAGGGTGCGACATTTTTGCGCCGCGTCGAACAGATGTTTGAGATCCGGGCCTAGAACCATTAACGTCAGCTTCGACAAGCGGCAGAACCTGACCGGAGGTCTGAGATGAGCGATGCGACCAGCGATGACGGGGCACGCCGGGCCCCGGCAAGCAAGAGCAGGCTGACTGACGCCGACTCGGGGCCGGCTGACCGACCGCGCGGGAAGCCCGGCCGCCGACCCAAGGGCAGCGTGCCCGCGGTCGTCGCGGACCTCCCGGACAAGCCCGATCCCGGCCACGTCCTGACCTGGCGGCAGCGCAAGGTCCTCCAGGTCATCCGTGACTCGGTACAGCGCCGGGGGTACCCGCCCTCCATGCGCGAGATTGGCGAGGCGGTCGGCCTGACGAGTACGTCGAGCGTTTCTTACCAGTTGTCCACCCTGCAGGCGAAGGGCTACCTGCGCCGTGACGCCGGCCGGCCGCGCACTGTGGAAGTACGGCTCCCCGGCCACCCGGCCGTGCGGCCCGAGCACGGGCCGGACGACGACTCACCCATGGACATTGCCTCGCAGGAGGCCGCCTACGTGCCGCTGGTCGGGCGAATCGCGGCAGGCGGCCCGATCCTCGCCGAGGAGTCAATCGAGGACATCTTTCCGCTGCCCAGGCAGATCGTCGGCGAAGGCAACCTGTTCCTCCTCAAGGTCGTCGGCGACTCGATGATCAACGCAGCCATCGCGGACGGCGACTGGGTCGTCGTACGTCAGCAGCCAGTCGCTGAGAACGGCGACATCGTCGCGGCCATGCTCGATGGCGAGGCGACTGTCAAGACCTTCAAGCGGGCTGGTGATCATATCTGGCTGATGCCGCACAACCCTGCGTACACGCCGATTCCCGGCGACCACGCGGAGATCCTCGGCAAGGTCGTCGCGGTACTGCGGCGGGTCTGACGAGCGTCCGCCGGTCGTTAGGCCTCAGCCCGCGGCCGGCGAGGGCTCGCGGTCAGGCCGAGACGATGTTGACCAGCCTCGGCGCCCGGACGATGACCGTGCGAACACCGCGTCCGGCCAGTGCCCGGCTGGCCGGAGCGCTCGCCAGGGCCAGCGCGCGCAGCTCCTCTGCGGCGATCGAGACGGGCACTTCCAGCCGGTCCCGCACCTTGCCGTCGACCTGGACGACGCAGGTAACCGTGTCCTGTACCAGCAGCGCCTGATCAGCAGCCGGCCAGCCAGCTCTGGCAACCGACGGCTCGTGCCCCAGGATCTCCCAGCACTCCTCAGCCGTGTATGGGGCGAACAGCGACAGCATCACTGCGAGCGCTTCCGCGGCCTCCCGCACTGCAGCATCGCCAGCACCGGGGCCAGCGTCGATCGCCCGGCGAGCCGCGCTGACCAGCTCCATCAGCCGGGCCACGGCCACGTTCAGCCGCGTCGTCTCGACCAGCCTGGTGACCTCGTCGATCGTCCGGTGCGTCACCTTGCGGAGATCCCAGTCGCCGGCGGTCAGATCACCGGCCACGGCCGGCGCCGCCGCGACGTCCGCAGCCACCCGCGCGACCCGGCCCAGGAACTTCACGAGCGCGTCCGGGTTCATGTCGGCCCAGTCAATGTCGTCCTCGGGCGGGCTCGCGAAGATCATCGTGAGCCGGATGGCGTCCACGCCGTGGGCGGCCAGCTGCTCCCCCAGATTGACCCCGTTGCCCAGCGACTTGGACATCGCCTTGCCGTGATTGATCACCTGGCCCTGGTTGACCAGCGCGGTAAACGGCTCGGTGAAGTCCAGCATCCGCATGTCGTGCAGCACCTTGACGAAGAACCGCGAGTACAGCAGGTGCAGGATCGCGTGCTCCACGCCGCCGACGTACAGATTCACCGGCGACCAGCGGCGGACCGCCTCAACCTCAAACGGGCCATGCTCGAATGACGGCGAGCAGTACCGCAGGAAGTACCAGGACGAGTCCACGAAGGTGTCCATGGTGTCGGTGTCGCGCTTGGCGGGCCCGCCGCACTTGGGGCACTCAGTCGCGACCCAGTCGGTCGCCGCGGCCAGCGGCGACGAGCCTTTCGGCGCCAGCTCCTGGCCCCGCAGGTCGGGCAGCACCACCGGTAGCTGATCGTCCGGCACCGGTACCTCGCCGCAGCCGTCGCAGTACACGATCGGAATCGGCGCGCCCCAGAACCGCTGCCGCGACAGCAGCCAGTCGCGCAGCCGGTAGTTCACCGCGCCGCGACCCAGGCCGCCGTCGCTCAGGATCTCGACGATCCGGGCGATCGCCGCCGGCTTCAACATCCCGTCCAGCGGCCCGGAGTTGACCAGGGTGCCCTCGCCGGGCGTCGCCACTCCGCTGACGGCCGGATCCGGTGAGCCGGTGTCCAGGACCACCCGCACCGGCAGGCCGAAAGCGCGCGCGAAGTCCAGGTCGCGCTGATCGTGGGCCGGCACGGCCATGATCGCTCCGGTGCCGTAGTCGGGCAGCACGTAGTCGGCGGCCCAGACCGGGATCAGCTCACCGCTGACCGGATTGATCGCGTGCCGTCCGAGGAACACCCCGGTCTTCTCGCGGTCGGCTGACTGGCGCTCGATGTCGGTCAGCTTCCGCACCTGCGCTACGTACGCGGCTAGCTCGGCTCGCCGCTCGGGCGCGCACAGCTCAGCTGCCAGCGGCGAGTCCGCCGCCACGACGAAAAACGTCGCGCCGTACAGCGTGTCCGGCCGGGTGGTGAAGACGGTTACCGGCTCAGCCCGTCCCTCGATCGCGAATCCGACCTCGGCGCCCTCGCTGCGGCCGATCCAGTTGCGCTGCATCAGCAGCACCCGGTCCGGCCACTTGCCTTCCAGTGCTGCCATGTCGGCCAGCAGCCGGTCCGCATACTCGGTGATCTTGAAGTACCACTGCGTCAGTACCCGGCGGATGACCTCAGCGCCGCAGCGCTCGCACTTGCCGGCGATGACCTGCTCGTTCGCCAGCACGGTCTGGTCAACGGGGCACCAGTTGACATAGCCGTCGGCGCGGTAGGCCAGGCCGCGCTCGTAGAACCGCAGGAACAGCCACTGCGTCCACTTGTAGTAATCCGGATCGCAGGTCTGCAGCCGCCGGGACCAGTCGAAGGACACCCCGTACTGGCGGAACGAGGCAGCCTGAACCTCGATGTTCGCATGCGTCCAGTCCGCGGGGTGCGTGTTATTCCTGATCGCCGCGTTCTCGGCAGGCAGGCCGAACGCATCCCAGCCGATCGGATGCAGCACGTTGTGACCGCGCAGGACGTAATAGCGCGCCATCGCGTCGCCCAGCGCGTAGGCCTCCGCGTGCCCCATGTGCAGGTCACCGGACGGATAGGGGAACATGTCCAGGAGATACGTGCGCGGCCGGGCGTCATCCGGGTCGTCGCTGGCACGGAAGATGTCCATGGCGGCCCAGCGCTGCTGCCACTTGTGCTGGATCGCGCGCGGATCGAAACGGTCCGCGGTCTCGGCGGCTGTCATGACTTCCTCGCGAATCTGGTGAGGTCCGGATCGGCCCCTGCCCGGCCTGAGCTTCCCGTGCTCTTCAACTAAAAGCGCCCCCCGGGTCACGAGGGGCAGCCGCGCCAACGACAGGACAGTCGGCGCGGCTAGGTAAGGAGCAGCCGGGCGAAACGCATGCGTTCAGGGTAGCGCACCGCGCGCGCTGCCGGCTGACGGCAGCACGCATGCGGCAGGCCGCCCGCGAAGCCGACCGGACAGCCGGCCGCGGCCAGGCCACATCAACACCGCCACTGACATTCCCGGCGACATTATAACGGACGTCGGAAAACGGATTCAGCTACGAAAAGTAGTGCGTCCCGAATTTCTTCTTGACCGCGCTCCAGGGGAGTCAAATAATGGCGTGACACCCAGCCGCAACAGGCTGCCGGGACACGGGGCGCATCGCTGGCCTGCGAGGCCAGCCGGGGGATCGCGTCGCGTCGGCGCGAGGTCTGAGCGGCCGGGCTGGCCTATTGGGAGACGGCCATACTTTCGGGGGAATAATGCACGCCTGCGCGCGCGCGGAATTACTGTGCCGCATTCGCCGAATTCGGGCACCGCGGATTGAATCTAACGGTCCGCGCGCGCTGCGCCAGCAGGCTCAGGGCGCCTGGCGGCTGACCACGGTCAGGGGCTATGGCCATGGCTGAGCCGATCGCCGCCACCCAGACCCCGTCCCTCGCCATCGTCGGCGTGGCATGCCGCTTCCCGGACGCCGACGACGCGTCCGGGCTGCTCGACGTCGTGCTAACCGGCCGGCGGGCATTCCGCCGGGTTCCGCCGGCCCGACTGAACCTCGCCGAGTACTACCGGTCGGACCCCGCGACCTCGGACGCGACATACAGCACCAGGGCCGCGCTCATCGAGGGCTGGCAGTTCGACCGTGCCGCCTTCGGTGTCGAGCCCGCTGCCTATCGGGCCGCCGATCCCGCCCACTGGCTCGCACTGGAAACCGCAGCGCGGGCACTGGCCGGCGCCGGCCTGCCCGCCGGCGTGGGACTGGATCGCGACCGGACGGGCGTCATCATCGGCAACACGCTGACCGGCGACACCTCCCGGGCCAACGCGCTGCGCGTGCGCTGGCCGTACGTGCGCCGGGCGCTCACCGAGGCGCTGGCCGCGGCGGCTGTCCCCGCCGACCAGGCCGGCACCGTGCTGCGCGGCACGGAGCGACGGTTCCTCGCCCCGTTCCCGGCCATCGGCCCGCACGGCCTGGCTGGCAGCATTCCGGCCACGATCGCGGCCACGATCAGCGCCTACTTCGGATTCCGGGGCGGCAGTCATGCGGTAGACAGCGCCTGCTCGTCGTCCCTGCAGGCGGTTGCGACCGCCTGCACCGCGCTCGCATCCGGTGACCTGGACGCGGCTGTCGCCGGGGGTGTCGACCTCAGCATCGATCCGCTCGAACTCATCGGCCTGGCCAAGGCCGGGGTACTCGCCACCATGGACGTCCGGCTGTACGACCAGCAGCCGTCGGGTTACCTGCCCGGCGAAGGGTGCGGCGTCGTCATCCTGATGCGCACCGCGGACGCGCGAGCGGCTGGCCTTCCGGTGTACGCCGAGATCCTTGGCTGGGGTACTTCGAGCGGCGGGCTGCCCGGCCAGCCGCCATCCCAGGCAAGCAGCCTGCTCCTCGCAATGCGGCGGGCCTACGACCGAGCCGGAGTCGACCCGGCAGATATCGACTACATCGAGGGGAACGGAGCCGCGACGCCCGCCGACGACGAGGCTGAGCTCAGTGCCCTGGCCTCGATCCGGGCCGGGGCCAGCAGGGCAGCCGCGCTCGGGTCGGTCAAGGCGAACATCGGCCATGCCAAGGCGGCCGCGGGCGCCGCGGGCCTGATCAAGACCGTGCTCGCGGTCAGCACCGGGGTCGTGCCGCCCGCCACCGGCGTCGAGCGCCCGCACGCACTGATCACCGGCGGCGATGCGCGGGTGCTGCTGCCGCCGATTGCCCGTGACTGGGCGGCGGGTCCGCGGCTGGCGGCGGTATCGGCGACCGGTATCGGCGGCAGCAACGTGCACCTGGTGCTGCGACATGAGGCGCGCAGAGCTATTCCGGGCAAGTCTCGGGCGCCGCGGAGCCGGCCCGCACCTGACGAGCCCGGCAACGCGGCGACGGCGGCGGCCGGACCGCCGGAGCCCAGGCCGTTCCTGCTGCACGCACCCGACCGAGCCACCCTGGCCGCGACCCTGTCCAGACTCGCGGACCGAGCGGGCTGGCTGTCCGACGGCGAACTCGCGGACCTGGCATGCTCGCTTGGCCGGGACCCGAAGGAGCAAGGCCCGGCCAGAGTGGCGCTGGTTGCGGCCCGGCAGGCGCAGCTCGCGGCCCTCGCCCGGGAGGCGCTCGGCTTGCTGCCGCAGCTTGCCGACGGCCGGATCGCGACGCTGCCGGACATCTTCGCCTCCGACGGGGCAGACGGCCGGCTGCTGCTGCTGCTGTCCGGCGAGCAATCGGCTGGCGGGCCGACTGAGCTGCGTTCTACCGTCGGTCACTGCCTGGACATGCTGAGGTGGCTGGACTCGCTGCAGGTTACCGCGACCGGGGCGGTCGGCCACGGATTCGGCTTGCTGGCCGGCCTGGCCTGGGCCGGAGTCATTGGCGAGCGCGAGGTACTCGAGATCGCCGAGCTCCGGGCGCAGTTCCTGGTGACGGCGGCGGCCCAGGGCGCCGACGTGACAGCCATCAGCGCGGCGAGCGCCGACTGGCCGCCGGTGGACGGGACGAACGCCGTTCGACTGCGCACAGCGATCGCGAAGCGCTTCCGGTTCGGCCCGCCGCGCCGCCGGCTCATCTCCACTATGACCGCAGCTGACGTCGGGTCGGTCGACGAAGCCGTCGATCTCATCTGCAGTGGCTTCGCTGGCCCGGGCCGTGTCGCGGACGCGGTGGCGGGCGGTGCCGTGGGCGCCACCCTGCTGCTCGATACCGGGCCAGG
>JBAUAR010000529.1:0-5966 GCA_049675875.1 Streptosporangiaceae bacterium | reverse complement strand
CGGCCGCCGGTTGCCGCGCGGCAACCGGCGGCCATCCCGCGGCGGTCCTAGGATCTGCACATGTCTTTTGCCGACCGGCTCGTGCTCTGGCTGCACATCGCGTTCGCGATCTTTACCGTGGGGCCGGTTGCGCTGGCCATCTCCTCGACGCCGCGCTACATCCGCCGCCGCGACGTCCCGGTGCTGCGGTACCTGAACCGGATCACGATGATCTTCACCGCGGCCTCGCTGCTGGTGCTGGTCTTCGGTCTGGTGCTCGGGCAGATCGACCACGCGTTCGGCCATCCGTGGCTCAGCGTGTCGCTGACCCTGTTCGTCGTGGCCATCGTGCTGCTGCTGCTCGTCGTCCGCGATCAGCGCCGGGCGATCCGGGCGCTGGCCGAAACCGGGACCGCCGGCGGTCCAGCGGTGAGCGGTGACCAGCTGGCCGGCGACCGCGGCGACATTCCCGCGGACCAGGCGGCCGCCGCCGCGCACGCGGTGCACATCGCCGCGGTCGAGCGGGGCCGGATCGCCGCCATCGGCGGCATCGTGAACGTATTGTGGCTGGTCATTCTTGTCCTGATGGTGTGGCGGCCATAACGGCATGAAACCTGACGAAAGATTTTCCCGTCTTTGGCCTATTCTGGCCATCTGCGTGACCGGTCAGTAGTACCGTGCCGCACGTAGTCGCGCCTGGTTAGGCTGCACTCCCCCTCAGCACGCCAGGGTGGCCAGCAGCATCAAGGAGGAATTGTGAGTTCTCAAAGCGTGTCCGGCGGCTCCAAGCGGTCGCTGACGATCATCCTGGCGATCGTCGCTCTCGTCGCCGTCGTACTCGGCATCCTGTGGTTCGCCGGCGCTGCGCCGTCCTTCCTGGACTCCGGAAGTCACGTCAAGAGCGGCAGCGGCGGTCACGTCTACCGGGGCGCCGCGGCCGTCGTCGTCGGCCTCGTGCTCGGCGGCGCGGCCTGGTTCAGCCGCAAGAAGTAAGCACCGAACCCGGAGAGCCCTCACCAGGGGCGGCGGCCAGGGCCGCTGCCCCTGGTTTGTCGTTGGCGGCTGCCGCGTGCGGACGCGGCTGCGCCGGGAGCCAGCTGCGTTCCCCCCGGAATCTGGGACCGAAACCGGTCGCGTTGACACCCGGCTCGCGGCGCTCCTAGATTTGCCCTGTTCGAGCACGTAACTACTGTTCGTGACGCGCACATCGTGCGCCGCACGCCCGGCCCGGAGGCCATGCGCACTCGCACCCAGGTAGGCATCGTCGGCGGCGGGCCGGCCGGCCTGTTGCTGTCACACCTGCTCGCCCTCCGTGGCATCGACTCGGTGCTCATCGAGATCCGGAGCCGGGAGTACTGCGAGGCCCGGCAGCGGGCCGGCGTGCTGGAAGACGGCAGCGTCGCGCTGCTGCGCGGTGCGGGCCTGGCTGACCGGCTGGACCGCCAGGGCCTCGTGCACGGTGGCATCTACCTGCAGTTCGACGGCGAGCGCCGGCACATCGACTTCCGCGACCTGACCGACGGCCGGACGGTCACGGTCTACGCGCAGACCGAGGTGGTCAAGGACCTGATCGCTCGCCGCCTTGCCGATGGCGGGGCGCTGGAGTTCAGCGTGACCGACACCGAGGTAACCGGCCTCGACACCGGCCGACCGCTGCTGCGCTACACCGATGCCAACGGCAGCCGGCACGAGGTCGCCTGCGACGCGATCGCCGGCTGTGACGGCTTCCACGGCATCTGCCGGCCGTCGATCCCGCCCGGTGTGCTGACCACGTGGGAGCGCGACTATCCCTACGCGTGGCTCGGCATCCTCGCCGACGTGCCGCCATCGACCGACGAGCTCATTTACGCTCACCACACGGACGGCTTCGCCCTGCACAGCCTGCGGAGCCCTTCGACCAGTCGGCTGTACCTGCAGGTCAGTCCCGACGAGGACATCGGCGAGTGGCCGGACGAGCGGATCTGGGCAGAGTTGGCCCGCCGCTTTGGGCTGCCCGGCTGGACGCTGCAGCAAGGCCCCGTGCTGGACAAGAGCATCACGCCGATGCGGAGCTTCGTCAGCGCCCCGATGCGCTACGGCCGGCTGTTCCTGGCCGGAGACGCCGCGCACATCGTGCCGCCCACCGGAGCCAAGGGCCTGAACCTCGCGCTCGCCGATGTCGCGGTGCTCGCTCCCGCGCTGGACGCGCTGCTGCGCGGCGACGAGCAGCCCGCGGCCGCATACTCGGCGACCTGCCTGGAGCGGGTCTGGCGGTCGACGCACTTCTCCTGGTGGATGACCACGATGCTGCACCGCACGCCGGGGGCCAGCGAGATGGAAACGCAGCTCCAGCTGTCGCAGCTGCGCTACACCGTCAGCTCACGGGCCGCGGCGACCTCGCTGGCCGAGAACTACACCGGCTTCCCGGTACAGCTGACTGCCGAGCCGCGCGAGCGGGTGCCCGGCGCGCGCTAGCTCCGGCGCGGCTAGTTCCGGCGCGCGCAAGCCCCGGCCCGAAACCGCGGCTGCGCTAGCGGCGGAGCAGGCGCAGCAGCGGGTTGCCGGCGACCTGTTGTTCACCTTGTGGCCACAACCAGTAGCCGACGGGGAACAGCCTGATGCCGGTTCGCTCGGAGAACAAGCCCCAGATGCCGCGCGGCGCCCAGATGGCGATGCCGATGGCGATCAGCCCGAGCACGATCCAGTACCAGGTGCCGTCGGACGACATCGTCTGCTGCAGCACGAAGAACACCACGGTGCCGACGATCGGGCCCTCGATGGTACCGATGCCGCCGATGATGGTAATGAAGATCATCTCGGCGGTAAAGGACACACTAAACGCCGCGCTCGGCACGATGAACTGCTGGTCGATCGCGTACAGGGCGCCAGCGGCGGCGCAGCCCGCCGCCGCGACCAGGAACACCAGGCGCTGCACCGACGACACCCGCGCGCCTACGCTGCGGGCGCCGGTTTCGTCGTCCCGGATCGCGGTCAGGGCCAGGCCGAGCCGGCTGCGCAGCAGTAGGTAGATGGCCCCGATGGCCACCACGGTCACCGCGAGCGTGGCCCAGTAGGTGTCGGCGGACAGCAGCGTCGCGCTCTCCGTCAGGCCGGGCACGGCGATGCCGGTACCGGTACCCAGCGAGCTGATCTGGATGATGACCAGCATGCACACCGAGGCGATCACCCACATCGTGATCGCGAAGTAGCCGCTGCGCAGCCGCGACACCAGCCACCACACGACCAGCCCGACGACCGCGCCCGCCACCGTGACAACAGGTATGGCGCCGAATGGGCTCAGGCCGTGCATCCCGAGGAGCACGACGAAGTACGCGCCGAGTCCGATGAAAGCCTGCTGACCGACGGACACCAGGCCCGCGTACCCGGCCAGCAGGTTCCACATGCTGGCCATGATCAGCAGCAGGAAGAACTGGTCAAGGAGGCTCGTGGTCGAGGAGTAGACCAGGTAGGGCAGGTAGCCGAGGACGGCGACGCCGACAACTGCGGCTAGGCCGACCCACAGCACGGACCGCCGCGACCGGGTGACCCGCACCGGGGCCACCGCCGGCCCGCCGGTGACCGGGGGCAGCGGCTCGCCGGCCCACTGGGCTTCCTGCCCGACCGAGCTCATGCCAGCTCCCTGCGGCTCGTGATGCCCTGCGGCCGGAGCACCAGGATGATGAGGAACAGCACCTGACCCGCGAGCAACTGGTCGGACGCGTGGAACTGCGCGCCGATCTGCTGCGCGACGCCCAGCAGGATGCCGCCAGCCAGCGTGCCCCACAGCGAGCCGAGGCCGCCGATGACGACCGCCTCGAACGCGAACAGCAGCAATTGGTCCGTCCCGGTCGTGGGGTCGAACTGGGTGTACATGCCAAACGCGATTCCGGCCAGCGCCACCGTGCCGAACGCAATGGCGGCCGCGATGCCGAATACGTGCCGGTAGTTAACGCCCGACAGCTGAGCAGCCTCGCGGTCGTCCGCAACGGCCCGGATCTGGCGGCCGTGCCGGGACCTCGACAGGAAGTACTGCAGGCCGAGCAGCACCGCGACGGCGACCAGCAAGATCACCAGGTCGAGGTAGGCGATGGTGATCTGTCCGATGCTGAAGGAGTCGGAGACCAGCGAGCCGATGCTCAGCGACCGGGAGTTCGCGGACAGGAACTGCTGCAGCGCGTTTTCTATCACTACCGACAGCCCGAACGTCACCAGCAGCGTGGTGAGGACGCCCCGGTTCAGCGCCGCCTGGATCAGCGTCCGCTGCAGCACGTAGCCAACCCCGGCGAAGATGGGCACGACGATCACAAACGACCAGACCGTTGGCACGTGGGTCACTGCGACGACGCCGAGCGCGAGGAACGCTGCCACCACGGCCAGATCGCCCTGCGCGAGGTTGATGACCTTCATCACCCCGAACATCAGTGACAGCCCGCAGGCGAACAGCGCGTAGAGTCCGCCGAGCATGATTCCCTGGACGATTGCGTTGACCCAGGTCATGTGCTCGCTCCCGATGGTTGCCCGGCCTCTGGGTGGGCCGGGCCGGTCTGCGGCGCCGACGGCCGTGAGCCGTTTCCGCTGGCACCCGCGGTCACCCCGAAATAGGCCCGCTCGATCTGCGCCGCGGTCATGGCGGCGGGCGCGCCGGACAGCGTGATCCGCCCCTCGAGCAGGCAGTGTGCCTGCGACGCGACCGCGAGCGCCTGGCTGACGTCCTGCTCGACCAGCAGGATGGTGACGCCGGTGGCCGCCAGCTGTGGCAGCAGGCCGTAGATGCGGCGCACCACGACCGGTGCGAGGCCGAGCGACAACTCGTCGAGCAGCAGCACCCGCGGGTTGGCCGCAAGCGCGCGACCGATCGCCACCGCCTGCTGCTCGCCACCGGAGAGCTGCGCGGCGCGCTGACCGCGCCGCTCTCGCATCCAGCCGAACAGCTCATACACGCGGTCGAGATCCCATGGCCCCTTCCGGCCACTGCTGGTCCCGACGAGCAGGTTCTCCTCGACCGTCAGCGAGGGGAACAGCCGCCGCCCCTCGGGCACCAGCGCGATTCCGGCGGTGACCCGCGAGGCCGGCCGCATGGCGGTGATGTCCCGGCCGTCCAGCAGCACCGAGCCCGAACTCGGGTGATGCAGCCCGGCGATGGTGCGCAGCAGCGTCGACTTGCCGGCTCCGTTGGCCCCGATCATCGCGTGCGTGGCGCCGGCCGGTACCCGGAGGCTGACCGCACGGAGCGCTTGCAGCTGACCGTGGTGCACGCTGAGGTCGCGGACCTCGAGCAGCGGCGTGCCGTCAGCAGGCGCGGTCATGCCGGCTCCCCGCCGGGGACTTGCAGCGCAGCCGAGACCTCGGTGCCGAGAAATACCTCACGAACCGCGGGCAGCGCCAGCACCGCGCCCGGCTCCCCGTCACCGATGATCGAGCCCCCCGACAGGCAGAGCAGCCGGCCAACCGTCGCGGTCAGGGCGTGCACGACGTGCTCAATCCAGAAGATGGCCACGCCGCTGGCGGCCACCGTCCGGACGATGTCACCGAGCTGCAGCACCTCGGGATCGGTCAGGCCACCCGCGACCTCGTCGAGAAGCAGCAGCCGGGGGCTGGTCGCCAGCGCCCGGGCCAGCTCCAGGCGCTTGCGGGACAGCAGCCCGAGCCGCTCGGCCGGGCTATTGGCATCAGCGGCCAGTCCAGTCAGCTCCAGCACGGAAGCTGCGGCGGTGTGACTCTGACGGCGGCGCAGCCCGGCGCCCTGCTGGACCGCCACCAGCACGTTCTCGAACACGGTCATGGCGCCGAACGGCTTGGGCACCTGGAACGTGCGCCCGATGCCGAGCCGGCAGCGGGCGGCAGCGTCTTTCCTCGTCACGGTCTCGCCGGCGAAGATCACCTCGCCCGCGGACGGCCGCAGGTCGCCGGCGATGAGCCCGAACAGGCTGCTCTTGCCCGCACCGTTGGGGCCCACGATGCCAACCACGTCGGCCGGCCCGATCGCCAGCGACAGGCTATCTGCCACC
>JBAUAR010000528.1:0-11087 GCA_049675875.1 Streptosporangiaceae bacterium | reverse complement strand
CAGCTAGTCAGGGACGAGCTCATGCTCGACGGCAACGCCCGGCTCAACCTGGCTACCTTCGTAACGACGTGGATGGAGCCGCAGGCCGCGCAGCTCATGGCCGAGTGCTTCAGCAAGAACATGATCGACAAGGACGAGTACCCGCAGACCGCAGAGCTGGAGCGGCGGTGCGTCAACATACTCGCTCACCTGTGGCACGCACCGGCGGCGGCCGATCCGGAGGCCGCGGCCACTGGCTGCTCGACGACCGGGTCTAGCGAGGCCTGCATGCTCGGCGGGCTGGCGCTGCTGTGGCGGTGGCGGGCGCGGCGCGGTTCGGCCGCGGCGTCTGCGCGACCGAACCTGGTGATGGGCGCGAACGTGCAGGTGTGCTGGGAAAAGTTCTGCCGGTACTGGCAGGTCGAGCCGCGGCTGGTGCCGATGGAGCCTGGCCGCCTGCACCTGACCGGCGAGCCGGCCGCGGCGCACTGCGACGAGAACACGATCGGTGTGGTGGCGGTGCTGGGCTCAACCATGGACGGCAGCTACGAGCCGGTCGCCGAGATCGCCGCCGCGCTGGATGACCTCGAGCACCGGACTGCGCTGGATATCCCGGTGCACGTGGACGCGGCGTCGGGTGGGTTCGTCGCCCCGTTCCTGGTTCCCGACCTAGCCTGGGACTTCCGGGTCAGCAGGGTCGCGTCGATCAACTCCTCCGGGCACAAGTTCGGACTGGTGTACCCCGGCGTCGGCTGGGTGGTCTGGCGGGATGCGGCTGCCCTGCCGGCTGACCTCATCTTCCAGGTGAACTACCTGGGCGGCGAGATGCCGACGTTCGCACTGAACTTCTCCCGGCCGGGCGGCCAGGTGGCAGCGCAGTACTACAACTTCCTGCGGCTCGGGTTTGACGGCTATCGCGAGATCCAGCTGACATGCCAGCGGGTCGCCAGGTATCTGGCCGCCAAGATCGCCGCCCTTGGTCCGTTCACGTTGCTATCCGACGGCGCCGACCTGCCCGTCCTCGCCTTTCGGCTCACCGACCCCGACGACTCTGGGTACACCGTGTTTGACCTTTCCGAGCGGCTGCGGCTGCGCGGCTGGCTCGTGCCCGCCTACACGTTCCCCGCGAACATGCAGGACACCGCCGTGCTCCGCATCGTGGTGCGGAACGGTTTCAGCACAGACATGGCCGACCTGCTCCTCGACGACCTGCGCACGCAGGTGGCGGTGCTCGAGGCCGCGCCGCACCGGCCGATACCGCTGCTGCCCGGCGGCCACCGCGAGTCGTTCGCGCACTAGCGCGCGCTCGGTGTGGCCGCGAGCATCTACCGGAAGATCCGCGAGTAGGGCATCGTCGCCAGGACGGGTGCTGACGAGGCTCAGGTCCGGGCGGATGGCGAGCCAGCGATGGTGATGTACCAGTAGCCACAACCGAGGTTCAGCGTTGCGGGCCCCAGGAACCAGGCTGACAACTGGTACATCTTGCGCCGCTCCTGGTCGGTTTCCGCCTTACGGCCAAGCGAGAGCAGAACGAGGCCGATGCCGAACTGGAAGCCGCCAACGGCAACGCGCGTGGCCCCAGAGCCGCGGAGGTGGCGGTACTCCCACGGGTTGATCAGGCGGTGCATGCCGGGTCGCGGGGGAGTTTGCCACCACTCGCGCAGACCCTTCGCAGCGGTGTTGTCGTTGGGTGCGTTCACCGGGATACCCCCCCTGCGGAGTCGTGTAGGCAAGCCCGCGAGGGCGGTGCCTCGCGTGTCCGGTTGGATCAGGCTCCGCGGCGCATGATCGACTCGGGCGTCTGCCGCAGCCGATCGAGCGCCTCGGCGAGGATCGCGGCGCCGTCGGTGTCGTTGCGCCGCTCCTTCACGTACGCCAGGTGGGTCTTGTACGGCTCGGCGTGCGGCGGGGCCGGGGGGCTAGCCTCGTCCTGACCGGCAGGCAGACCACAGCGCGGGCAGTCCCAGAACTCCGGGATCGCGGCGTCGCAGGCAAAGCTGGGGACGGTCTGGTGCCGGTTGCAGCACCAGAACGAGACACGCACTCGAGGGGCTGCCTCGCCTCGCTCCGCCTCGCCCATAGGCCCGGCTCCGACCCGGCTACCACGAATGGCATTGCCACTACTCACTGCTCACCCCTCGGTCACGACACGCCCGCCGCAGCCACCTGGCTGCGGCGGCCAATCAGTGCTTGTCCAGGATCCCCAGAACCACGATGCAGATGAACCAGATGATGCCGGTCACGATGGTGATCCGGTCCAGGTTCCGCTCCACGACGGACGACTGGCCGAGTGACGACGAGATGCCACCGCCGAACAGATCCGAGAGTCCGCCGCCCTTGCCCTTGTGCAGCAGCACAAGCAACACCATCAGCAGGCTTGTGATGATCAAGATCACAGAGAACGCGATAGTCACTGCGGTTACTCGTCTCCATATGTGCGGCGGCGCCGGTTAGTGCCCCGCCGGGGGTTCACCGGGAACGAGCCCCCGTGCTTCACGGTACCGGCAGATCCGGACGAACTCGCTGGCATCAAGACTAGCGCCGCCTACGAGCGCTCCGTCGATGTCAGGCTTGGCCATGATCGCGGGCATGGAGTCGGCCTTCACCGACCCGCCATACAGGATACGCATAGTGCCGGCCACTACGTCCCCGTGAACGGCTGAAATCCGGGCGCGGACAGCGGCGCAAACCTCCTGCGCGTCGCCCGGCGTCGCTACCTCGCCCGTGCCGATGGCCCACACGGGCTCGTAGGCGATGACCAGCCTGCCGACGTCATCGGCCGCCAGGCCCGCCAGCCCGCCGTCCAGCTGGGCCAGTGTGTAGTCCAGCTGTCCACCACCTTGCCGCACCTCCAGCGGCTCGCCTACACACAGCAGCGGCGTCATTCCGGCTTGCAGGACGGCCCGGATCTTAGCGTTGACCAGGGCATCGCCCTCGGCATGGTACTGTCGCCGCTCGGAGTGGCCGGCCAGCACGAACTCGCAGCCCAGCTTGGCCAGCATGCGTGCGGACACGTCGCCGGTGTAGGCGCCGTCGGGGTGCGGGGAGACGTCCTGTGCCCCGTAGCGCAGCTGGAGCCGGTCGCCGTCGATCAGGGTCTGGACGCTGCGCAGGGCGGTGAACGGCGGCAGCACCGCGATGTCGGCGGCGCTGAAATCCTTGTCAACGAGCGCGAAGCCAAGCTTCTGGGTGAGCGCGATCGCCTCGAGGTGGTTGTTGTGCATCTTCCAGTTGCCGGCGATCAACGGCTTCCTGGCGGCCTGCGCGGTCACTTCGGCTGCTCCGGACCGTCGGCCAGCGCCGCCAGGCCAGGCAGGGTGGCGCCCTCCAGGTACTCCAGGCTGGCCCCGCCCCCGGTGGAGATGTGGCTGAAGGCGTCTTCCGGCAGTCCCAGGCGGCGGATCGCCGCAGCTGAGTCGCCGCCGCCGACGACAGTGAAGCCAGGCAGCTTGCTAATCGCCTCGGCGACCGCCAGCGTCCCGGCCGCGAACGCCGGGAACTCGAACACGCCGACCGGCCCGTTCCAGAACACCGTGGCGGCGTCCGCTAGCTTCTCGGTGAACAGCAGCCGGGTGGCCGGACCCATGTCCATGCCCTCCCGGTCGGCGGGGAATGCCCGGGCCGGGAATACCGCGTGATCGGCGTCCGCGGCGAACCCCGTGGCGCCGACCAGATCCACCGGCAGCACTAGCTCGACGCCGCGGGTCTGCGCGGCGGCCATGACGTGCCGGACGTCGTCAATTCTGCTGGCCTCCAGCAGCGAGTTGCCCACTTCCAGGCCCTCGGCGGCCAGAAAGGTATAGGACATGCCGCCGCCGATCAGAATCCGGTCCGCCTTGCCGAGCAGGTTGTCGATCACGCCCAGCTTGTCCGACGGCTTGGCGCCCCCGAGCACCACGACGTACGGCCGCTGCGGATCCCTGGTGAGCTTCTCGAGCACGGCGACCTCGGCCTGGACCAGCTCACCCGCCGCATGCGGGAGGAGCGCCGGGACGTCGTACACGCTGGCGTGCTTGCGGTGCAGCGCGCCGAACCCGTCGCCCACATACACCTCGGCCAGCGCCGCGAGCTTCCTGGCGAGCTCACCCCTCGCGGCGTCGTCCTTGCTGGTCTCAGCCGGCTCGAACCTGATGTTCTCCAGCAGCGCCACATCGCCGTCGGTCAGTCCCGCCGCCGTCAACCGGGCCGACTCCCCCGCCACGTCGCTAGCCAGCGGCACCGGGCGGCCGAGCAGCTCGGACAGCCGTGCCGCGACCGGGCCCAGCGAGGGGCCGCCGGCCGCTCGCTCGGCATAGGTGTTGCCAGTCGGCCGCCCGAGGTGAGCGGCGATCAGCACCCGGCCACCCCGTTCCGTCAGCTTGCTGATCGTCGGGAGGCTCGCACGAATGCGGCCATCGTCGGTGATCGTCGTGCCGTCCAGCGGTACGTTCAGGTCGGCCCGCAGCAGCACGACGCGGCCGGCCACGGCGAGCGAGTCGAGGCCTTTCATCGTGCAGTCACCGCTCCTTTTGCCCATATAGATCACGCATTGGTCCGCTCTCCCCGACCTGCTGTCGAACCCCTATCGAACACCGCATCGGGTGCCGGTGCCCTACGACACCAGCATGTCGGCCGTCAGGCCCGCCTCGGTACCCGGCACCCCGAGCTCGATGGCACGCCGGTCCGCGAGCGCCAGCAGGCGCCTGATCCGGCCGGCAATAGCATCCTTAGTCAGAGCGGGCTCAGCCAGCTGGCCGAGTTCCTCGAGGCTCGCCTGCCGGTGCTTGATGCGGAGCTGGCCGGCCGTGATGAGGTGATCGGGCGCGTCCGCGCCGAGAATCTCCAGCGCGCGTTCCACCCGGGCGCCAGCGGCCACTGCTGCCCGGGCGCTGCGGCGCAGGTTGGCATCGTCAAAGTTGGCCAGCCGGTTGGCGGTCGCCCGGACCTCGCGGCGGATCCGGCGCTCTTCCCAGGCCAGCACGCTGTCGTGGGCCCCGAGACGAGTCAGCAGGGCGCTGATCGCGTCACCATCCCGGACGACGACGCGGTCCACGCCGCGAACGTCGCGTGCCTTGGCGTGGATCTTCAGCCGGCGGGCCGCGCCTACCATCGCGAGCGCCGCCTCCGGGCCGGGACAGGTCACCTCGAGCGACATTGACCGGCCCGGCTCCGTCAGGCTGCCGTGCGCCAGGAACGCGCCGCGCCACGCGGCCTCGCAGTCACAGGTCGGGCCCGAGACGACCTGCCGGGGCAGCCCGCGCACCGGGCGGCCGCGGCTGTCGACGAGGCCCGACTGCCTGGCCAGGCTCTCCCCGTCGGCCTGCACGCGAACCACATACCTGTTTCCCTTGCGGAGCCCGCCGGGCGCGACCACGACAAGTTCGGACGCGTGCCCGAACACCTCGGCGATGTCCTTGCGCAGGCGGCGTGCCGCTGCCCCGGTGTCCAGCTCGGCCTCCACGACGATCCGGCCCGCCGACAGATGCAGCCCGCCAGCGAACCGCAGGATGGTCGAAACCTCGGCCTTGCGGCAGCACGGTTTCAGCACGGTCACCCTGCTGAGCTCGTCCTTGACCAGGCTGGTCAGCGCCATCGTCTCAATCCCCCTCGAAAATCTGCGCGAACGCGCCCGCAAGGCGCAGCGGGTCGTGCCGTGGTGACCCGTCCATGACGGCCAGGTCCGCGAGCACTAGCCGGGCGCCAAGACGGCCCGCCGCCTTCTCCAGCTCCGTGATCGAGCCGCGGGCCGCGGTGCGGTCCGCGAGCACCACGTCGACCGCGAGATCCGGCGCGTGATCCGCAAGCACCTCCAGGTGTGCGTGCGGGGAGAAACCCTCGGTCTCACCGGGTTGTGGCGCCAGATTCAGCGCTACCAGCCTCCGCGCACGAGTCCCGATCAGCGCCGCAGCCAGCTCGGGCACCAGCAGGTGCGGCAGCACGCTGGTAAACCACGAGCCAGGCCCGAGCACTACCCAGTCCGCCGCCCGGATCGCCTGCACGGCTTCCGGGCACGCAGGCGGGTCGGCGGGTATCAGCGATATCGACCGTACCCGCCCGGTCGTTGTCGCGCAGGCGACCTGGCCGTGAACGGTGCTCAGCTCGTCCGGCCTGTCCGGATCTGCCCCCTCGACCTCGGCCACCAGGTCCAGCGGGACTGCTGCCATCGGCAGCACCCGGCCGTGCGCGCCGAGCAGCCGGCCGACCCAGTCCAGGCCCTGTACCGTGTCGCCGAGCAGTTCCCACAGCGCCACGATCAGCACGTTGCCGACCACGTGACCGCTCAGGCCGGGCCCGACCGAACCCACACCGGGCTCACCGCCGGCCGCGGTAGCCGCCAGCTCGGTGAACCGGTGCTGGATCACCCGGCTCCACGTGGTACCCCACTCGTCGTCGCCGCACAGGGCGGCCAGCGCCATCCGGAGGTCACCAGGGGGCAGCACGCCGAACTCGCGGCGCAGCCGGCCGCTCGAGCCGCCGTCGTCAGCGACGGTCACAACGGCGGTCAGGTCCCTGGTGACTCGCCGCAGTCCCGACAGCGAGGCGAACAGACCGTGCCCGCCGCCGAGCGCGACGACCCTGCGGTGCTGCGGACGCCCCTGCGAATGGCTGCTGGTCACGCTACTCCCGGCCAAGATCCCGGTGCGTGACCTGGATCCCCGGCCAGGACCGCGAGAGCCGCGCGGCGATCTTGTCCGCCATTACCACACTCCGGTGCTTGCCGCCTGTGCAGCCCACGGCCACGAGCACGTCATGCCGGCCCCTGCGGTCAAAGCCTTCGAGGGCGATCCCGATCGCGCGCGCGAACGCCTCGAGGAAGTCGGCAGCGCCCGGCTGATCGAGGACGTACTCGATGACCGCCTCGTCCTGGCCGGTCTGCGACGCGAGTTCCGGCACCCACCGCGGATTGGGCAGGAACCGGCAGTCTGCCACCATGTCCGCGTCGACCGGCAGGCCGTACTTGAAGCCGAACGACACGACGTTCAGCTGCAGGCCCACCTCACCGTCGCCGGCGAACACGTCCCGCACCCGGGCCCGAAGCTCGTGTACGTTCAGCTCGCTGGTGTCCAGCACCAGGTCCGCCTCGGCGCGCATGCCCTGCAGCAACTCGCGCTCTGCCGCGATGCCATCGACCACCCGGCCGCCCTCCTGGAGCGGATGCGGCCGCGACACGCTGTCAAACCTGCGTACCAGGGTCTCGTCCGAGGCCTCGAGGAAGACGACATACGGCCGGACGCCACGGGCGCTGAGGTCACTGATGGCGGACTTCAGGTCAGTCGAGAAGGCCCGGCTGCGGACGTCCACCACAGCAGCGAGCCGCGGCACGGCCTCGCCCGCTCGCCTCGCCAGGTCCGCCATGGTGGGCAGCAGGTCGACCGGCAGGTTGTCGGCCACGAACCAGTCCAGGTCCTCCAGGGACTTGGCGGCCGTACTGCGGCCCGCGCCGGACAGTCCGGTGATGATGACGATTTCCTGCTGGTTAGCGCCGTCAGCGCTCATGCTCCGCCCCCACTGCGTGTGCCGTCGGCTCCGCCCCCGGCGCCGGTGCCGCCGGCACCGCATCAGCCTCCGCGCGATCCGGCCCGATCGCGTCCGGCGCCTGATGCAGGGCACGGTACACCGCCTCGGCCGTCTGCCGGCCGAAGCCAGGCACCGCCGCGATCTCCGGCACGGAAGCAGCCCGGAGCTTGCGCACCGAGCCGAATCGGCGCAGCAGGGTCGCCCGCCGGGCCGGGCCGAGGCCGGGCACGCCGTCCAGCTCGCTCGTGGTGAGCGCGGCTGCCCGCCTGGACCGGTGGTAGGTGATAGCGAACCGGTGCGCCTCGTCCCGTACGCGCTGCAGCAGATACAACCCCTCGCTGGCTCGCGGCAAGATCACCGGGCCGTCCTCGCCCGGCAGCCAGACCTCTTCCAGCCGCTTGGCCAGGCCGCACACCGCCACGTCCACGACACCCAGTTCGTCCAGCGCCTTGACGGCCGCCGCAACCTGCGCCGGGCCGCCGTCAATAACGAGCAGGTTCGGCGGGTAGGCGAACTTGCGCCGCTCCCCGTCAGTGCCAGCCGCCAGCTCGTCCAGGCCAGGCGGACCCGCCGCCTGCTCCTCCAGGTAGCGCCGGAACCTGCGGCTGATCACCTCATGGATCGCGGCCACGTCGTCGAACCCGTCCGCGCCCCTGACGGCGAACCGGCGGTACTCGGACTTGCGCGCCAGCCCGTCCTCGAACACGACCATCGACGCGACCACGTGGGTGCCCTGCAGGTTCGACACGTCGTAGCTCTCGATCCGTAGCGGCGCCTCCTCCAGACCGAGCGCCTCCTGTATCTCCCCCAGCGCCAGGCTGCGAGTGGTCAGGTCGCTGGCTCGCCGCGTCTTGTGCAGCGCCAGCGTCTCTCTGGCATTGCGCGCGACGGTGTCCAGCAGCGCCTTCTTGTCACCGCGCTGCGGGATCCGCAGACTCACCCGGCCGCCGCGCTTGTGCCCGAGCCACTCCTCGACGATCGCGACGTCGGGGGGCAGCGCCGGCACGAGCACCTCGCGCGGGATCGCGGACGGCCGGGCCCGGACGGACTCCGTAGCCCGGCCTTTCCCGTCGGCACCGCCCGCTGCCGCACCGCCCGCTGCCGCACCGCCGGTTGCCGCACCGCCGGTTGCCGCACTGGGGACTGGGCCGTCCGCAGCCGCAGCGCCGGTTGCCGCACTGGGGACTGGGCCGTCCGCAGCCGCCGGGTCATCGCCGTAGACCTGGCCGAGGAAATGCTCAACCAGCTCGCCGGGCGTGACGTCCTCGACCTTGTCGAGGACCCAGCCGCGCTGGCCGCGCACTCGGCCGCCGCGCACGTAGAAAATCTGGACGGCAGCCTCCAGCTGATCCTCGGACAGGGCGATGACGTCGCAGTCGGTACCGTCTGGCAGCACCACCGCCTGCTTCTCCAGCGCCCGCTGCAGCGCCTGAATGTCGTCGCGCAGCCGCGCCGCGCGCTCGTATTCCTCGGCCGCCGCCGCCTCGCGCATCTGCGCTTCCAGCCGCCGCAGGAACCGGCCCGTCTGGCCGGCCATGAAGTCGCAGAACTCCTCGGCGAGCTGCCGGTGCGATGCGGCGTCGATACGGCCGACGCACGGTGCCGAGCACTTGTCGATGTATCCGAGCAGGCAGGGCCGGCCGATCTGGCCAGCCCGCTTGAACACCCCGGCCGAGCAGGTCCGCACCGGGAACACCCGGAGCAGGGTGTCGACGGTGTCCCTGATCGCCCACGCATGCGAGTACGGGCCGAAGTAGCGCACCCCGCGGCGCTTGGCGCCGCGCATCACCTGCACCCGCGGGAACTCCTCGTCCATCAGCACGGCCAGGTACGGATAGCTCTTGTCGTCGCGGTACCGGACGTTGAACCGCGGATCGAACTCCTTGATCCAGGAGTACTCCAGCTGCAGCGCCTCGACCTCGGTGCCGACGATGGTCCAGTCCACGTTCGCGGCGGCGCGCAGCATCGACTGAGTGCGCGGATGCAGGCTCGCGAAGTCGGCGAAGTAGGAGTTGAGTCGCGACCGCAGGCTCTTTGCCTTGCCGACGTAGACGACCCGGCCGCGCTCGTCTTTGAACCGGTAGACGCCGGGCGATTCGGGGATCGAGCCGGGCGCCGGCCGGTAGCTCGCCGGATCAGCCACACGCCAACTCTATGCACTCCCGGCGGCTGGCCGCCGGTGCGCGCCAGGGCGCGCCGGGACGCGCACACACCGTGGGGCTAGTCGCCGCCCGCAGAGCGAGCCGCCCGGAGCAGCGCCAGCACCTGGGATTCGAGGTATCGCCGATGACCGCCGAGCGTCCGGACCGCCGTCAGCTTGCCGTCCCGCGCCCACCTGGTCACGGTTTTGGGATCGACCCGGAACATCGAGGCCACCTCTGCGGGTGTCAGCAGCCGTTCAGTCTCGGGCAGCCCCTGGTGATCGGGGCGGCCATAGTCGTTCGGCGCGTTGCCCGCGGGCGCACCTGTGTGCTCTGCCTCGCCTGCCATCTCTCCAGCCCCCGCTCGTCCGGCCCCCGGCCGATCTAACTTCTTAATAACGGTATTAACGATATATACCCCGGCTTTGTGCCCGCTGAACCGGCGTTACCCCGCCGATGCGCACATGGGTATTGTGCCGGTCCAGGTGTGCCGCAGCGCACCGAGCTAACCCCCGGAGGCCGCCATCATCATCGTCTGCGTCCTGGCGAGCGCTGCCGCGCTGGCCTGGCTCTACCTCCTGACCCTGCACGGCGGCTACTGGCGGACTGCGCAGCGGCTGCCGCCGCAGGGCCCGCCCGCGGACGGCTGGCCGCGAGTGGCAGCGGTCATCCCGGCCAGGAACGAGGCCGAGGTCCTCCCGCACTGCCTCCCGAGCCTGCTGAGCCAGCACTACCACGGCCCGTTTACCGTGATCCTGGTCGATGACGACAGCACCGATGGCACCGGCACGGTCGCCGCCGACCTGGCGACCGCCGCAGCCGGAGCAGAGCTGACCGTCGTGACCGCTCGCGCTACGCCGCCGGGCTGGGCCGGCAAGGTGTGGGCCATGTCCGAGGGTGTCCGCGCCGCGGACGATGCCGAGTACCTGCTGTTCACCGACGCCGACATCGCCTACGCACCGGGCACCCTCGCCGGCCTGGCGCGGGCTGCGGTGTCCGGGCGTTTCGACCTGGTCTCCCAGATGGCGCTGCTCGCCAGCGATAGCCCGGCGGCGCGGCTGCTCATCCCGTCGTTCGTCTATTTCTTCGCCCAGCTCTACCCGTTCCGCCGGGTCAACCGTCCGCAGTCGCGGACCGCCGCGGCAGCCGGCGGGTGCATGCTGGCGCGAGCCGGTGCACTGGCCGCGGCGGGCGGCATGGCGCAGGTAAAGGCCGCGCGGATCGACGACGTCGCGTTCGGGCGGCTGCTCAAACGGGCTGGCGGCCGCTGCTGGCTGGGTCTCACCACCGACATCGTGAGCGTCCGCCGTTATGACCGGCTGGCCGACGTGTGGGACATGGTGGCGCGCAGCGCGTATACACAGCTCGGCTACTCGCTGACGGCGACCGTCGGCTGCGTGCTGGCGCTCGGCTGGCTGTACGTGCTGCCGCCGGCCGCCGGGATCGCCGGGCTAGCGCTGCTCGCGGCCG
>JBAUAR010000527.1:0-3448 GCA_049675875.1 Streptosporangiaceae bacterium | reverse complement strand
CGCCGCGTCCAGCAGCTCCCGGTCCATCCGCTCTCTACCCTGCATAACAGAATCATCCCAGAAAGCCATAAACCAGGCCGACGGCACGCCGCCCCGCCAGGCCCGATTATTCAGGAGGCTCCTAGGCCATGTGGCGACGGTACCTCAGGCTCGCCCAGGGCTACACCGCCGCCCACCCGGACGGCATCGTCAGCTACACCGCACACGAGCTACGGCACGTCTGTGCCTCTCTGCTGATTGCCTCGGGTGCCTCGGACGTGCAGGTCGCGCACCAGATGGGCCATAGCAAGGTCGAGACGACGAAGAACATCTACGGGCACCTGTTCGCCTGGGACCGTGCTGCCATCCTCGATGCGATGAACCAAGCCGTCAGTCGGCTTTATGCCTATGACATGCCCGGCGAGGATTCCGCAGCAATAAGCGCATAACCGGCGTTGGCCCTAGAGACTGTAGGGCTGATGACTCGCCGCTTCTAGGGCTGTAGTGCCGCTGAGCTGGGTGGGCCTGGGAGGACTTGAACCTGCGACCTCTTCCTTATCAGGGAAGCAGGGCATCCAAGGTCAGCGGCACCGGACCGCCTCTGAGCAGCCCGTTTGTCTCTCAGTACGTATCAGCAGACCCCACCGCAATTAGCGCTCCTGGCGCACGTCTGGCGCACGCCGCATGCGGCGGGGCGTCACTTCGGCATGCCCGCAACAGGATCAGCACCGCATAGAACTGGCGGGCTCCAGGGGCGCGTGGAACGCCACCTGGGGCCCTAGCAACCCGACCTAACTGGAGGCCAGGACCATGACAAGCAAGGTACAGAGTGAACGGCTCGCCGCGCAGGTGGCACACCTGAGCGCCGACATCGACGCCCGCGACAGAGGGGTCATTGACGCCGGGCTGACCGCATCGGAGGCGCTGGCTCTTGCCGAGGGCCTGAGGGTGACGCTGGAGGTCGCTCTCCGCGCTACGGAGTCCGGGGTCACCGCAGAGGGCAGCGTGTCCTTCGGCGACCCGGTGGTGGCCCGGATGCAGGCGGCGAGGCGCAAGGCAGAGGCCCGGCGCCAGAGGATCGCGGCGAGCGGGTTCACGCTCATCACCGGCACTGGCGGTGCGTCGTGAGCACTGAAGTCGAAGCCCGCCGCACCGCGGCCGCGGCCGTCGTCGCCGACTTCCAGCGCGAGGTCGACGCCTGGACCCACCGTCGCGCCGGCACTCAGCCGGACATGCCGACGTGGGCGTTCCGGCTGCGGGATCAGCTGCGGTCGCTGCTCGAGATGCCCGATCCGGCGGCAGCGCAACTGCCGCCAGCCCAGCCACCTGACGAGCTCGTCGTCGCCTGGCCGATCGTTGCCATGCTCGTGCTCATCGCGCTCCGCGCCGGCATCGGCGTCCTGGCCCGGAGCGTCATCGTGGACCTGGCTGTGATCGCCGTCATCATCGTCGCCACCGCCGTGGTGGTCACCGGATGGCACTAGCCACACACTGCGGCCCAGCCCGTCCAGGAGCGTCCGGCAGTGGCGATCACCGCCACGCCTGCGGCGCCTCCCGTGGCAGTGGAGGCCGCGCCCGTCATCCACCAGCATCTGCACCTGCACGGCATCAGCGTGGCTGACGTCGCCGCACTCATCCGCACGGACCGGCCCGCGCTTGAGGACCGGCAGCGATGAGGCGCCTTGCCTGGTGGGCGCTCATCGCGTTCGCCGTGTTCTTTCTGCTGTCCAATCCGGACGGTGCCGCCGGGTTCGTCATGCACCTGGTCGACGGTCTTCACGGTGCCGGGTCGTCGCTGTCATCGTTCGTCAGCAAGTTCTAGGAGGCCACCCGTGATCACCGTCATCTGGCCGTTTCTGGCGCAAGCGCGGCGGTTACGTTGCGGTCTCGGGCCGGACCGCGTCGAGGAAGCCCTTCGACGCGTCGAACATCGCTTTTGCCGCTCGCTGTCCGAACCAGCGGCAGCGGCCATCTCCCGGTGAGCTGCCGGACACCCGGCTGCGGCAGTGTCTGGCATTACCTAGACACGAGGGTCCGTAAGACCTTGACCTTGGGGTGACCACCAGGGTTTACCGTTCGGAATTATGACGCTGACGATCTCGGCACAGGCAGCAACCCTCGGGCTCAGCGCTGACACGCTGCGGTATTACGAGCGTCTTGGCTTGCTGCCTCCGCCACCGCGGACTGCCGGCGGCTATCGCCTCTACGGCGAAGAAACGGCGGACAGACTCAACTTCATCTGCGGGGCCAAGCGCATGGGCCTGCGGCTGGCGGACATCAAAGAGCTGCTCGACATCCGCGACCGAGGACAGTGCCCCTGCGGGCACACCAAGGACCTAGTTGAACGTCGGCTAGCTGAGGTCGAGGCCGAGATACACCACCTAAGTGCAGTGCGCGGGCAACTAATCACTCTGAAGAAGCGCAATGAGGAGTGCTTCGATGCTGCCGCCGGCGACTGGTCTTGCGTGGTAGCGCCAGAGAAAGGAGATGGGAAATGAGCGCCTGTACGCATTGTGGCTGTGACTGCGGTTGCAGCCCCTGCTGTTGCTGCGGAGGCTGATCCGCACTCCTAGGTGGCGAGCCGCCCGGGAGCCTCGCCACCG
Source organism: Streptosporangiaceae bacterium (assembly GCA_049675875.1). Classification (GTDB taxonomy): domain Bacteria; phylum Actinomycetota; class Actinomycetes; order Streptosporangiales; family Streptosporangiaceae; genus JAJYUU01. The sequence goes on along the minus strand of JBAUAR010000527.1, from coordinate 866 downwards.
CTACCGCCAAGCACACGGGCTGCGGCCCAACCTGTACTGGTCGCTCGGCCGCGGCACATACGCGAGCGTCAGGCTGCCCGGCGGGTTCCGCGTCGGCCACCGCCTCTGAACGTTCACGGTGCGGCCGAGGCGGAAGTGACCTCGGCCATGCTGCGAGCGCTCAGGCCCGCCGAAATGGCCACTAAAGGCAAAGACACGCCTTTCGGGTTATAGGCTGACGCATTTTCACATGTCATTCTCTATTCGTGATCATCCGGCTGCTGCTCCTGGCAGGCGCAGTCATCGCCTCGGTCGTCTTCTGGCCCACCGACAGCGGACTGGTATTCATCGGCTGGGGACTCACGCTGGCTGGTTATGTCGTATCGCTCTGGCTGCACCCGCACCGCACATGCCGCATGTGCAACGGAACCGGCGCCCAGCGCGGAGCCATCTTCACGCGTGCACACAGGCGTTGTCTCGCGTGCGGCGGCCAGGGACGGCACCGCCGCTTCGGCACGCGTGTATTCAGTCCCGGCCGGCGAGTCTGGGCTGAAAGGCGCCAGGCTGCCGCAGGGCAGCGGCGTAACAGACCGCTGTAGGCGTCCGGCGTCGTCCGCGATCGGTGCGGTTGCCAGAATTCGACCCAGCGTCCAGCACCAGCGGGGTGGTACGTCGCAGAGTTGCCCATCTGCCGCGCAGCCGTCGAGCCAGATCGTCACCATGCACGGAAGGCTGGGCCGGCCACTGTTACCGCGGCCTTGCCTAGGAGCCTCCTGAATAATCGGGCCTGGCGGGGCGGCGTGCCGTCGGCCTGGTTTATGGCTTTCTGGGATGATTCTGTTATGCAGGGTAGAGAGCGGATGGACCGGGAGCTGCTGGACGCGGCG
>JBAUAR010000526.1:0-1915 GCA_049675875.1 Streptosporangiaceae bacterium | reverse complement strand
CAATGGCTGCGCCGCGCCCCGCGCCCCCCCGCCATCGCCGCCTAGCGCGGGCGGCGGGCAGTTCCGGCAGCGCCCGGTAGACATCAGCTGGCTGCCATGGGCCAAGATGGGGCATGACAGCCTGGTGGGTACCGCCGACGCTGCGGGGCTACCGGGCAGCGTGGCTGGGCCCCGATGCGCTGGCCGGCCTGACGCTCGTTGCCGTGGCGCTACCGGGGCAGATGGCCACCGCCCGGCTGGCGGGCCTGCCAGCGGTAGCGGGGCTCTACGCCTTTATCGCCGGATCGCTGGTCTACGCCCTGCTCGGCACGAACCGCCACCTGTCGATCGGGGCGGACTCCACCATCGCGCCGGTGCTGGCTACCGGCGTGGCGTCGCTGGCAGTGGCCGGAACCTCCGGCTATGCCGCGGTGATGGCGTTCACTGCCCTGCTGGTCGGCGGCTTGCTGGTCGCTGCCGGGCTCTTCCGGCTGGGCTGGATCTCGGAGTTCTTGTCCACCCCGGTGATCACCGGCGTGCTGGCCGGGATCGCCGTCGAGATCATTGTCCGCCAGATCCCCGTCATTCTGGGGGTGAGCTCCGGGGCAACCACCACCGTCGGCCGAATCCGCCAGGTAGCCGGCCAGCTAAGTCACATCAACGGCTGGTCAGTCGGCATTGCCGCCGGAGTCCTGGCGATCATCGCCGCGAGCCAGCGCGTCAGCCACCGGCTGCCGGGGACGCTGCTGGCGCTGGTCCTGTCTATCGTGGCAGTCCGCGCGCTCGGACTGGCATCCCATGGGGTGGCGATCCTTGGTCCGGTCCACGGGGGGCTGCCGCACGTCCGGCTGCCGTCGGTTTCCTGGTCGCAGCTCCGGCGCATGCCCGGCCTGGTGCTCACGGTTGCCTTCGTGTGCATCGCGCAGACCGCAGCCACGGTCCGGCGGTCGGGCGCCGCAGCCCCTGGGGCCAGCACCGTCAACCGAGACCTGATCGGCATCGGGGCAGGCAGCGTGGCCGCCGGGCTGATCGGCGCGTTTCCGGTGGACGCCAGCCCGCCCAACACGGCGATCGTGACCGCATCCGGCGTTCGCTCGCAGCTCGCCAATACCATCGCCGCGATCGCCGTACTGGCCGTGCTGCTGGCGGCCACCGGACTGCTCACCGATCTACCGCAGGCGATGCTGGCGGCGATGCTCGTGTTCATCGCCACCAAGCTGTTCCATGCGGGTGAGCTGCGGGCTATTTTCCGCTTCGACCGAATCGAGTTCGCGCTGGCGGCCGTCACCCTGCTCGTGGTTGCCGTGGTCGGCATCGAGCAGGGGCTCGCGGTGGCCCTGGTCCTCTCGCTCGCCGACCGCACCTGGCGCTCCGCTCGGCCCCGCGACGCCGTCCTCGGCCGGGCGCCAGGCACCGACCACTGGATCCCGGCCGATATCGGCATTCCGACCGAGGAGGTCGCCGGCGTCCTCGTCTATCTCGTCTACGCGCCCTGGTGGTACGGCAACGCCGATTACCTCCGGCTGCGGATCTGTCATCTCGTCGATGCTGCGCCTAGCCCGGTGCACGCCATCGTCCTTAACGCTGCCGGGGTGTCCGACATCGATTACACCGGCCTGCTGGCCCTGCGGGATCTGGTCACCGAGCTCGGAGAGCGGGGCGTAACCGTTGCGATCGCCCGGGCCTCGCACCTGGTCCACCACGACCTCAAGCACGGCGCGTTGCTCCAGCAACTCGGACCCGACCACCTGTTCCCCTCCGTTGACCAGGCGGTCAGTGCCTTCCAGCGCCACCCGTGAGCAGGACTCTGGCTGACGGACAGCCAGCCCGAGTGCACGGCCGAGGGCGGGCACGGAGATGGGCTAGCGTCCGCGGGCTAGCCCATCCCCGATGGTCAGAACGTCCTGATGGCGATCTCGGCCGGCGCGGCCAGCAG
>JBAUAR010000525.1:0-5741 GCA_049675875.1 Streptosporangiaceae bacterium | reverse complement strand
GTCCGGCCTGCTGGCCGCGGCCGGCGTCGTCCTGCTCGCGGCGCTGGGGGCCTGGCTGCTGGCGGCGACCCTGCCCGGCTTGCCGGGCAGTCAGCGCAATCCCTCGGTGCCGGTCACCCATCCGGCTAGCTCTCCCGCCATCCAGACCGTCGAGGTGAACGACGCCGCTCTGGTCGGCCAGCCGGTCTCGGCGGTGAGCCAGTCGCTTCGCCAGCTCGGGCTGACGCCCGCCATCGAGTGGGCCGCCAGCGGACAAGATCCCGGCACGGTCCTCTCGGTGCAGCCCAGCGGCCCCGTTCCGGCCGGCAGTACGGTGACGGTCACCGCCGCCGTCCCGCTGCCACACCACGGTCACCACCACGGCGACGGCCAGGGCGAGGGCGGCGGCGGCGACTGACCGGTCACCCGTGAAGGCTCGCCGCTGTCACTGCCATGACCCTAGAGGGTCGTGATTGCCGCAATGGCGGCCCTTCATGGCTGGCGCGGGCGGCGAGCGCCTGTCCCCGAGCCGAGCCGCCGGGGGATGATAGTGAGCGAGACGGTCATCAGGGCGGGTAACGGGCGGTGCGGCGTGACCACGAAACTTCCGCTGGACGACATCCGGGTCATTGACCTCACGGTCGCCAGGGCGGGCCCGACCTGCGTCCGCCAGCTCGCCGACTGGGGCGCCGATGTCATCAGGGTTGAGCCGCCGCCCGGCCCGGCCGCACCGGGCCTGATAGGCAGCAGGCACGGCCCGGATTTCCAGCACCTGCACCGCAACAAGCGGTCGGTGACGCTCAACCTGAAGGCACCCGCCGCGCGGGAAGTGCTGATGCGGCTCGTTGACGGCTGCGACGTGCTGATCGAGAACATGCGCCCGCCGGTCAAGCACCGGCTGGGTTTCGACTACGAGACCGTGCACGCGCGGAACCCGCGGCTGGTCTACGGGTCGATCTCCGGCTTCGGCCAGGACGGCCCATACGCCAGCCGGGGCGGCGTCGATCAGATCGCCCAGGGCATGGGCGGCCTCATGAGCGTGACGGGGCTGCCGGGGAGCGAGCCGACGCGCGCCGGAATCCCGGTGTCGGACCTAGCCGCGGGCCTCTATCTCGCGATTGGCGTGCTGGTGGCGCTGCACGACCGCGACCGCACCGGCAGCGGTCGCTGGGTGCAGACGTCACTGCTGGAATCGATGATCGCGATGATGGACTTCCAGGCGGCGCGCTGGACGATCGCAGGAGAGGTCCCCGAGCCGGCCGGAAACCATCACCCCATGAGCGTGCCGATGGGCTGTTTTGCCACCGCGGACGGCTATGTCAACATCGGCGGCGCGGACGGGCGGCTGCTGACGAGCCTGTGTGAGGTGGTCGGCTTGCCGTGGATTCCTGCCGATCCGCGCTTCGATTCGCTCCCGCGACGGTCGGCGAACCGGGCCGAGCTGAACTCGCTGATCGGCGCGCGGCTGCAGACCCGCAGCACCGTGGAGTGGGTCGCCGCCATGAACGCGGCCGGGGTGCCGTGCGGCCCCGTGTACCGGATGGACGAAGTATTCGCCGATCCGCAGGTCGAGCACCTCGCGATGACCGAGCAGGTGGAGCATCCGGTGCTCGGCCAGCTGAACATCGTCCGCAATGCCGTGCGGATGACCGACGCGCCGCCCACCGTCCGGGCGCCGAGCCCAGAGATCGGCACGCACACCGGCGAGGTGCTCGGCGAGCTCGGCTACCAGCCCGCGGAGATAGCGCGGCTGCAGGCGGACGGGGTGATCTGACCTGCCCGCGGAAGACAGCGAACCAGGAAAGGACACGCATGACGTCAGCGAACTCGCCGGTGCGGCACGAGACGGGTACCGACATGCTGCTCGTCGAGGTGACGGGCGCGGTCGGCGTGGTGACCTTCAACAACCCCGCCAAGCGCAACGCCCTGTCGCGCGAGATCCGCGCCGCGCTGCCGGGCACCCTCGCGGCGCTGCAGGCCGACCCGGACGTCCGGGTCGTGGTGCTCACCGGCGCCGGCGACAAGGCCTTCGCCTCGGGCGCCGACATCTCCGAGTTCGGCGAGCAGCGCACGACGCCCGCCGCCCGCGCTGATTACGACCGTGGCCAGGCGGCCCTGCTCGGCGCCTGGGCGAGCCTCGAGATGCCCGTCATCGCGATGATCCGCGGCTTTTGCATGGGCGGCGGCCTGCTCACCGCGCTGCAGGCGGACATCCGCATCGCCTCCGACGACAGCCAGTTCGGCATCCCGGCGGCCAGGCTCGGACTCGGGTACGGCTTTTCCGGCGTAACCACGCTGACCGGGCTCGTCGGCCCGGCCCGGACCGCCGAGATCCTGTTCTCCGCACGCCGGTTCTCGGCGCCGGAGGCGCTCCAGATGGGGCTGGTCAACCGCGTCGTGCCCGCTGCCGAGCTGCGCGATCAGGTCATGACGCTGGCGGCTAGCATCGCCGGCAATGCCCCGCTCACGGTCGCCGCGGCAAAGGCCGCGATCCGGGAGGCTCGCCGGCCACCCGAGGCGCGCGACCTGGCCAGGGTCGAGGCGATGGTCGAGGCGTGCTTCCAGTCCGAGGACTACCGCGAGGGTCAGCGCGCGTTCGCGGAGAAGCGGCCGCCGGCTTTCACCGGCCGTTGACCGACCCGGCGTCAGCCCAGGTCCAGGCCCGGGTACAGCGGATGCTGCGCGAGCAGCTCGCTGGCCGCAGCGTGGGTCCGCGCAGCCACGCCTTCGGCCAGCAGGTACCTGGCCTTGGACGCGCCGCCGGACGGCGCGGCGGCCGGGCTGGTGCCTGACAGCACGCCGACGATGAGCTCGGCGACCCGGTCGAGGTCAGCGGTCCCGAAACCACGCGAGGTGAGTGCCGGGGTGCCGAGCCGCACGCCGGAGGTGTACCAGGCGCCGTTCGGGTCGCGCGGTATCGAGTTGCGGTTGGTGACGATGCCGGAGTCGAGCAGCGCGGACTCGGCCTGACGGCCGGTCAGCCCGAATGTGCTGACGTCCAGCAGGACGAGATGGTTTTCGGTGCCGCCAGTTACCAGCCGGGCTCCCCTGGACAGCAGTCCATCGGCCAGCGCGACGGCGTTGTCGGCGACCTGCTGCGCGTAGCGCCGGAACGACGGCTGTCGCGCCTCAGCGAGCGCGACGGCCTTGGCCGCGATCACGTGGCCGAGCGGTCCGCCGAGCACGAGCGGGCAGCCGCGATCGACGGCGTCGGCGTACTCGGGCTGGCACAGCACCACGCCGCCGCGAGGCCCGCGCAGCGACTTGTGCGTGGTCGTCGTCGTGACGTGGGCGAAGGGCACGGGATCGAAGTCGCCAGTGAACACCTTGCCCGCGACCAGCCCGGCGAAATGGGCCATGTCCACCAGCAGCGTGGCACCGACCTCGTCGGCGATCTCGCGCATGATCGCGAAATTGATCTTGCGCGGATAGGCCGAGTAGCCGGCGATCAGCACCAGCGGCCGGAATTCGCGGGCCCTGGCCCGCACGTCAGCGTAGTCAAGCAACCCGGTTTCCGGGTCGGTCCCGTAGGAGGCCTGGTGGAACATCTTGCCGCTGATGTTCGGCCGGAAGCCGTGGGTCAGGTGGCCGCCGGCGTCCAGCGACATGCCGAGCGCGCGCTGGTTGCCGAGCTGCTGGCGCAGCGCCTCCCAGTCTTGCTCGGTCAGGTCGTTGACGTGACTCGCGCCGAGTTCCCGCAACGCCGGCGCCTCCACCCGGTGCGCCAGGATCGCCCAGAACGCCACCAGATTCGCGTCGATGCCGGAGTGCGGCTGGACGTAGGCGTGCGGCGCCGCGAACAGCGCGCGCGCGTGGTCCGCGGCAATCTGCTCGACGGTGTCGACGTTCTGGCAGCCGGCGTACATGCGCCGGCCAATGGTGCCCTCGGCGTACTTGTCCGACAGCCACGTTCCCATGGTGAGCAGGACGGCCGGCGAGGCGTAGTTCTCGCTCGCGATGAGTTTCAGGGACTCGCGCTGGTCAGCAAGCTCGCTCCGGATCGCTCCGGCGACCGCTGGCTCCACCGCCTCGATGACGCGCAGGGCGCTCCGGTACGCGGTCGACGCAGCGTCGGCGTCGAAGGATGCTGACAGCGGGGCCGGGGTCTCAACGTGCTGCGGTGCCATGGCGCGCCTTCCCTGAGAAGCCGGCCCGCGGCCCATGCACGCCGGTATCGCGCTGGACCACCACCCGGCGGACCCCTACCCTACCGAAGCGAGCCCGGCGCCTGGCGGCTCGTCCGGCCCGGCGGCCGCCGGGACGCTCGCAGGGCTCTCGAAAGGCAGGTACCTGTGCGCGCGATCGCGGAGACGACATCGGACGGGGTGACGGAGCGCCGCTTTATGGTCGACGACGTGCCGGGCGTCCTGTGGTGCCCGGCCGACGCCGACGGCAGCCTTCCCCTGGTGCTGCTGGGACACGGCGGCGGCCAGCACAAGAGAGCCCCGGGCCTGGTGGCCCGGGCCCGCCGGTACGTCGCCGATTACCGCTTCACGGTGGCGGCGATCGACGCACCTGGCTACGGCGACCGGGCGAAGACCGCGGACGACGTGGCGTTCATGGCGCGCATGCAGGCGCTGCGGGAGTCCGGTCAGCTGGCCGATCTCGGCCGGGAGGCGGCCAGGTGCGGAGCCGAGTGCGCGGTTCGCGCGGTCCCGGACTGGCGGTCCACCCTGGACGCGCTGACAGCACGTGGCTGGTTCCGCGAGGGCGGACCAGTCGGGTACTTCGGGGTGTCGCTCGGCAGCCTGATCGGCGTGTCGCTGGTCGCGACCGAGCCGCGGATCACGGCCGCCGTCTTCGGTCTCGCGGGCCTGGCGGGCCTGGCCGAGGTGGCGCCCCGAGTCACCGTTCCCGTCGAGTTCCTGCTGCAGTGGGATGACGAACTGGTGCCGCGTGACTCGGCACTCGCGCTGTTCGACGCATTCGCCTCCCGCGAGAAGACGCTGCACGCCAACCCAGGCCGGCACGCGGACGTACCCGCGTTCGAGGCGGACAGCTCCGCGCGGTTCTTCGCTCGGCACCTGCTCGCGGCGAGCAGCGGCCCGTGACGGCCTGATGCCAGTTCGGCCGCACCCGTCAATGCCTGTCTGGTGCAGCCGGCACAGCACCGGAGTGGCATTCATGACCTGCGTGGCCGCCTTCGGGAACTGGTCCTCACCAGTCCTAGCCACGCCGAACATAGACGTATGCCAGCATCTGTCCGTACCCACTAGGGCCGAAGGAAGATAGCGACATGGACCTCGGACTGCTGCTGCTGCGCCTCGCGCTCGCCGCAATCTTGTACATGCACGCCACCCAGAAGATGTTCGGCTGGTTCTCGGGCCCTGGCCTGGACCGAGCCGGGAAGCTGTTTCACAGCCTCGGCCAGCGGCCCGGCCCGCAGATGGCCAGGCTGGCGGTGACCTGCGAGGCAGGCGGGGCGTTCCTCGTCGCCATCGGCCTGGTCACGCCGCTCGGCGCGGCGATCCTGGCCGGCACAATGGGCGTCGCTGGCGGCGCCCTGACGATGACCAAGGGCACGGTATGGAACTCCATGGGCGGCGGTGAATACCCGCTCGTGCTCGCGACCTTCGCGGTGGTGCTCGGATTCACCGGGCCGGGCCGCTGGTCGGTTGACTGGGCGATCGGCGCGCCGTGGTTCGCCAAGTCCAACGCGGCGGCCGCCGTGATCGGGGTGATCGTCGTCGTCGTGGCGGGCCTCGCGGCCGGCGCGGCGCTGTTGCGTACCCGGTCGCACCTGACCGCCGACGCCGCCGCAG
>JBAUAR010000524.1:0-3870 GCA_049675875.1 Streptosporangiaceae bacterium | reverse complement strand
GGCCGAGCTGCGCCGCGAGCACGGCACGGCGAGCCGCCCGTTCGAGACGATCGTGATCTCGTCCGACGCCTACGCTGCCGACGGCATCGCCCGGCTGGCTGACCACGGCGTGACCGAGGTGATCGTCGGCTTCCGCTGGCCCTACCACGTCGGCCCGGACACCGAGGCGCTGCAGACCAAGCTCGACAGCCTGCGCCGGTACGCCGACAACGTCATCGCCGGGTCGCGCTGACTCCGGCGTGCTGTCCATCTCGGACCTGGCCGTACGTCGACACGACAGACGGGTCCGGCCGGGCCCGGTGAACGTGACAGGAGAGCAGATGCCGACGTTCGATGTGGTGTCCCCCGCTGACTGGACAACGGCCCGCGCGCGACTGCGCACGCTGGAAACCGAGGAGGCCAGCGCGCGCGAGGCCGTCAACACGGCCAGGCGCCGGATGCCGGCCGTCCGGGTCGAGAAGGCCTACGCTTTCGACGGACCCGCCGGGCGGGTGGGGCTGGCCGACCTGTTTGAGGGCCGACCGCAGCTCATCGTCTACCACTTCATGTTCCTGCCGAGCTGGTCGGCGGGCTGTCCGTACTGCTCGCACGTGATCGACAACGTCGGGCACCCGGCGCACATGAACGCGCTCGGCACTACGTTCGCGGCGGTGTCCCGGGCGCCGCAGTCGAAGATCGGCCCGTTCCGGGAGCGGATGGGCTGGCCGATCCCGTGGTACTCGGCCGTCGGCACCGACTTCAACGAGGACTTCCACGCCACCGACGAGCGCGGCGCGCTGACCGTGTTCCTGCGCGACGGCGACAGCATGTTCCACACCTACTCGGCCTACGACGACGAGGTCGACCTGCACCTGCTGGACAGCAGCTACCTCGACCTCACGCCGCTCGGGCTGCCGCCGAGCCAGCCTTGGCCGCAGCACCACGACAAATACCGCCGCTGAACCGCGCGCGTGCACAGCACTACCGGGACGCTGCTCTAGCCCCCGGCCTCGAGCAGCGTCCGCAGCACCTCCTCAGCTCCATCCGCCGCCACCCGCGCCGTCAGTACATTCGTGTGTGCCTCGTCCAGATCTCCGAGCCCGATGCAGGTCGACGCCACGGCGATGTCGTGTGCGGCGGCCGCGAGCAGGCGCGACGCTTCGCCGACGTCCACGTGTCGGGTCGCCGCTGCGTTGCCATCATCGTGGGCGTCCTGCGCAGGGCTGCCGCTGTGCTCGAAGAGCGTGCTCATCCGATCGCCACCTCACCTAGCAAACCTCGCGCGCTTCGAGCCGCACCTACCCAGCAGCTGGGATCTTACTGATCGGGACCGGCAGCAGGTCCCGATCAGCAGCACGACGTCACTTTGCGGCCATCGTGGTCAGCACGTCGGTGACCAGCTCGCGGGGCAGCCCATGGGTCTCGTGCAGGTACCGGTAATCCGCCTCGGTCAGCGACCCGGCCGGGTACAGCCGCGCTAGCAGCGAGCGCCCGCGGGTCAGCAGCTGCCGGAACCGGCGCTCCTCCGCCAGCAGCACCGGGCATACCTGCGCCGGGTCGGCCCGCTGGCCGAACCGCTCCGCGGTGTCCCGCATCAGCTCGGCCGGCAAGTCACCGAGCGTCAGCGGGCTGCCGGGATCCGCGCGCCACAGCTCGGTCAGCGCCCGGCGGAGCAGCCGTCGCAGCACGTAGCCGCGGCCGGTGGCGGACGGGCGGACGCCATCGCCGATGACGACGACCGACGACCGCAGGTGGTCGGTGACGATCCGCAGCGCCCGCAGCAGGCCGGGGTCCGCCGCCAGCGGCCACAGCTTCCGCAGCACGCAGAGCCAGGGCGCGAATACGTCGGTCTCAAACACCGACGCCGCGCCGTTCGCGACCATCAGCAGCCGCTCCAGGCCCATGCCGGTGTCGACGCTGAGCTGCGGCAGTGGCGTGAGACTGCGATCGGGATGCCGCTCGTACCGCAGCGTGACGTGGTTCCACAGCTCGAGCCAGCGCTCATCGGTGCTCGGAGTGCCCACGGGGGGGCCGGTGCCGGTCCAGACGAAGATCTCCGAGTCCGGGCCGCACGGGCCGGTCGGCCCGTTGGACCACCAGTTGTGTTCCGCCCCGAGCAGTTCCACCCGCAGGCCAAGCTCGGCCCACGTCTTTGCCGCCGCCGTGTCGGGTCCGACGTCCGCGGTACCGCCGAACGCGGTGGCGTACAGCAGCCCCGGTTGCAGGCCGAAGTGATCGCAGAGCAGCTCCAGGCCGAAGCGCTGACTCTGCGGTCCGCCATAGTCGCCCAGCGACCAGGAGCCAAGCATCTGGAAGACGGTCAGGTGCGTGCTGTCGCCGACCGCTGCCAGGTCCGTCGTGCGGAGGCAGCGCTGCACCCCGGTCAGCCTGCGACCGAGCGGATGCGGTTTGCCCTGCAGGTAGGACGTGAGCGGGTGCATGCCCGAGGTCGTGAACAGCACCGGGTCACCGGGCGGCGGCAGCAACGAGCTGCCCTCAATCGCCCGGTGCCCGCGCCGTTCGAAGAACTCCGCGAACGTCGCGGTGGTCTGGCTGGTGTCCATGGCTGTCGCCTCTCGCTGTCGTGGCACCAGGGATGCCGCGGCGGCGCAGCCGTCAGGCGGGCTGGACAGGGTAACGGAGGCGCCGGCGGGCCGTCCCCGGTCGCCGGCGGGTGAATAAGGTCAGGCAGCGGCAACCGGCGAGCGGGTAGCTCGCGCGGCGCTGCGACCGTCACTGACCTTCATGAGCACCAATGCTATCCGGCGGGTGGCCAGGCCGCCCACGGCATATTCGAGGTAACGAATCGGGTATTAACCCTGAGTGGCCGTGGGTTTCCCGCAAGATATCTGTCAGTCCCAGGGCTGCTGGTGACTCTCGCTCGCGGAACTGTGCCTGGGGGGCCCATGATCAGACGACCGTTCCTCGCCGCAACGCTGGCCGCGACTGGCCTGGCGGTCGCCGGGTGTGGCGGCGGCACCCCGGCCGCGCGGCCGACCAAAACCATCACCGTGACGGCGTCGCCGAGCACGCCGGCGCCAGCCACGAGCCAGCCCGCCTCCGCGCCCGCAGCGGGTGCTGCGCCGGGCTGCCTGACCCGGTACCTGAACGGCTCGATCGGACTGACACAGGGCACCGCGGGCTCGGTCCAGGTCACCATCGTCTTCAAGAACCTCAACAACGTGCCGTGCACGCTGTACGGCTTCCCCGGCGTGGCTCTTGCCACGGGAACGCCGGTGACCGACGTCGGCCAGCCGTCGTCGAACAGCCCGGCTACCGCGCGCGAGCTCGTCACGCTCGCGCCCGGCGGCTTCGCCAACGCGACGCTGCAGATCGCAGACGCGGGCAACTTCCCCGCCTCGGCCTGCACGCAGGTCGCTACCGGCTGGCTGGCGGTCATCCCGCCGAACCAGACCGTGCCGCTCTACATCCCGCTCAATTCGACCGGGTGCCAGGGCTCGGCCAAGCTGCTCACCGTCACGGCCGTCCGGCCAGGCAACGGCGGGTAGCGGCTGCGGCGCTGTCGCCCGGTCGCCCGATAGCGACCGGGCAGCGCCTAGAGCAGCGATAGCAGGCGCGCGGCCTGCCGGGGCACCCCGCTGACGTCAGCGCGCTGGTGCAGCCGGAGTAGCCAGTAGAGCGCCAGTAGCCGGCGCCAGTCCGCGAGCTGCGCGCGCTCGGCAGCGCTCAGGTCGAATCCGGTGATGAACCGGTCCGCATCCAGCCCGCCGTCACGCCACGCCGACACGTGCTCCACGAGCACCGCCACCTCGAAGGCGCGGTCGCTGACACCCGAGTCCTCGAAGTCCACGATCCGGACGAGCTCGCCGTCCCACAGGAAGTTGGCCAGGTTGGCGTCGCCCTGACCGAGCACGCGGGGCACGGCACGGC
>JBAUAR010000523.1:0-15096 GCA_049675875.1 Streptosporangiaceae bacterium | reverse complement strand
GCTGATGTGGTGGAACTTCGTGGCCCGCACGCCGGCGGAGATCGCGACCGCGACCGCGGCGTGGCAGGACGGTGAGTTCGGCTCCGTCGGCGGGTACCGCGGCGACCCGCTGGCGGCGCCTGCCCTTGACGCCGCGAGGCTCCGGCGTCCCGGTTAGCAGGGAACGGGCTCCGCTCGGCCGCGCGCCGCGCCCATCAGCGCGGCCGGACTGGCCGGACATGAGCCGACCCAAAGATGATCGGCACGGTGTGTAGCCCCGACCGGATTTGAACCGGCGCTACCGCCTTGAGAGGGCGGCGTCCTGGGCCGCTAGACGACGGGGCCAGGGTTCTCAACTGCCGCGTCAGGTTAGCGCACGGCCGGGGTCGGCGCCAAACCAGCTACCCCGGAGGGACACGCGGCGTGGCCAGGCCAGCGGGCGCGCGCATACTTGGCCAAATCTTTGGTACTTCTGGGCCATGGTCGCATTCATCATCATTCTGATCGTCATCGGCTTCATCGTCGGGCTTATCGCGAGGGCGCTCGTACCGGGCCGCGACAGCATCGGGTTCATCGGCACCACGCTGCTCGGCATCGTCGGCTCGTTCGTCGGCGGCTTCCTCTGGGAGCTCGTCGAGTATCACACGATTGAGACGAGCCAGTTCCGCGGCGTCGGGATCATCGGATCGATCATCGGCGCGATCGTCGTGCTGCTGATCCTCCGGATGACCGGCGTGGAGCGCGGCCACCGCAGGCGGCGGCTCTGACAGCCGCCGCACCGCACGATGGCTGGGGTACCAGGACTCGAACCTAGACTAACTGGGCCAGAACCAGTCGGGCTGCCAATTACCCCATACCCCATCGGAGCGCACCAGATCCGGCAGAGCATTGCTACCAGTGCGGTCCAGCCTGAGCAGTGTAGCCGAAGCGGGCGGTCCTGAGCCAACGGCCCGCCGCGCCCCTCAATCGCTATCCACGACCCGGTTCGTGAGCGTGCCGATGCCCTCGATCGACACCGAGACGGTATCGCCGGCCACGAGCGGGCCGACGCCCGCCGGGGTACCGGTGAGCAGCACGTCGCCCGGCAGGATGGTCATCACCGCGGTCACGTAGCTGACCAGCGTGGCGATGTCGTGGATGAGCAGGGACGTGCGCGAGTCCTGCTTGACCTCGTCATTCACCGTGGTGGTGAGGCGGACGTCGGCAGCGTCCAGGTCGGTCTCGATCCACGGCCCGAGCGGGCAGAATGTGTCGAACCCCTTCGCCCGCGCCCACTGACCGTCGCTGGCCTGCAGGTCACGGGCCGTGACGTCGTTGGCACAGGTGTAGCCGAAGATCGCCTCCGGCACCCTGGCCGGTGCCAGGTCGCGGCACAGCCGACCGAACACGACGGCGAGCTCGCCCTCATAGTCCACCCGTTTCGACAGCCGGTCTGGACGGACGATCGCGTCAGCCGGGCCGATCACCGCCGTCGACGGCTTCAGGAAGATCAGCGGCTCCGCGGGCGGCTCGTTGCCCAGCTCCCGCGCGTGCTCCAGATAGTTCCGGCCGATGGCCACGATCTTGCTGGGCAGCACCGGAGCGAGGATCCGGACGTCGGCGACGGAATACCGCGCGCCGGTCAGCGTGACCTCCGCGAGCGGGCCGAACGGGTGGCCCGACATCTCCGCCACGGTCAGGTCGGCTGCGCTCGCACCCGTGCCGTCACGGTTCTCGGTGCCGGCGGCCGCGTCGCCCTCGACGACTCCGTACCGGACCTCGTCGCCGATGGCGAACCTCGCGATGCGCATTGCGGTACTCCGTCCGGCACCCGACTACTGGAGGTAATCCTCGACCTCGCTCGCGGGCCGCGTCGCCGAGCCGCCCGGGTCCGCACCGAACTCGCGCCGGGCCCGGCGCTGCCGCAGCAGGTCCCAGCACTGGTCCAGCTGCTCCTCGACAGTGCGGAGCTGCTCGTGCTCCTGCCCGCTGGTGAGCTCGCCAGCCGCTAGCCGGGCACGCAGATCGTGCTCTGTCTTAATGAGATCGTCGATGGTGGTCAGGATTTCGGTGTCGTCCATCGAGTACCTCCCTCGGCGTGGCCGCTGACCATCCTCGCACCAGCGCGCGGTGGCGTGGGTGCGGGGGCTGGCTCGGCGCGCGGCTAGCGCAGGTCCGCCAGCAGGTTCTTGCGGTAGACCAGGACCTGGTACGGACCCACGTGATAGTCGTGCGCGGGCGGCCCGAAGGTCCCCAGCACCGCCGTGTCGTTGGTAAAGCCCGGATACTCAGCCACGGGCGGCGCGAGCACGACGAAGTTCGCCGTGTTGTGGCGCGGATCGAACCAGGTGAGTTTCACTTCCCAGTCGTACGGCACCACTCGCTGACCCGCCACCCTCAGCTGGAGCACCCGTACCTGTTCCCTGGTGGCCAGGGTGACCACGCTCGACTGCCAGTAGCCCGACAGTCCGCGGTCGAGGTGGTGTTCCGCCAGCCACGTCGCGAGCTGCTGGTTCTGCGCGGGAACGGGCGGCTGGGCCAATTCGTAGCCCAGCCCGCCCAGGTAACCGGCCAGGACCACGAACAGCACCGCGGGCGCGAGCCGGACCGCCAGCACCCGGTCAGCCAGCAGTCGCGCGGCGAGCACCGCGGCGAACGGCAAGACCGCGGCCATCTCCCGGCTGAAGTAGACCGCGACGGCGTCCGTGCTCAGCACGTATACGGCCAGGTTGATCACCACGGCCGTCACCAGCACGTCGGTCACCAGGTCGCTGCCGCGGGTAAACCGGGCCAGGGCGGCGAGCACGCCCAGCGCGGCCAGGGCAACCCCCACGAGGTGCAGCAGCAGCACGGCAGTCGCGACGGCGACCGGATGCCCGAGAAAGTCGGCTCCGCCCAGCAGGAGTAGCCCTTGCCCGGCGATATTCAGGTGCTGCGGCAGCACAGCCGGGCTGCTGAGGAGGTGCCCCGTCGTCGGCCAGAGCCCGAAGGCATCCGCCGGGCGATGGTGCAGCGCCAGCCAGCCCGCCGCGCCGCCGACCAGCGCGCCAGCCCCCAGGCCGAGCTGGTACCCCTGCGCCCTGAGCGGCTGCCCCTCGCGGCCAACGGCCCGCGCGACCCGTACGGCGCAGACTGCCGCGAGCGGCAGCACGCCGATGAACAGCACCAGGGTGTCGGCGAAGGTCGCCCAGCCGAGCACGATCGCGGCCACCACCGGCACGTACCAGCGCGGCCGAGCGCGGTCCAGGATCACCCAGAGCACCAGCAGCGGGACTGTTGTGCCGATGTGGTCGGGGGATGAGATGAGGACGTTAATCCCCTGCACCAGCTGCGGCGCGAGCATGATCCCCACCGTGATCAGTACCCGGGCCAGCGCCGCGCGCCCGGTCGCGCGGCCCTTCGCCAGCATTGCTGCCAGCACCACGACGAGCGCGTAGGTCACCGCCGCAGCCACGTGCACCACGTCGGTGCTCAGCCCGCGGACCAGCTCAACCAGCATGTATTCCGGCAGCTCCGTGGTGTAAAACGACACGTCCGACAGCATCCAGCCGTGCAGCAGCAGGTTGCCGTGCAGCATGTCCCACGCCTGTAGCGCCTGTGCCGACCCGTCGGAGTTGACGGCCCGCGTGCTCGCTAGCCGCAGGTAGCACGCGAAGGCCGCGACCACACCCAGTGTCCACACGAGGACACTCAGCCACCACCGCTGCCACAGCGCGGTCGCCCGCGGTCCGGCACCCGGCTGAACCGTTTCCTGGCCGGCTGCTACGAAGTCGCTGCTCGCGGTCACGCGCTCAGTTTGCCCGATTGCGTCACCGCAGAGGCACGCTACCGGGCAGGTCACGGAGCAGGTTCTTGTTCCACACCAGGACTTGATAGGCGCCGACGCGATAGGTGCGCGCGGGCCGGCCGAACGTGGCGAGCACCGCCGTCCTGGCGGTGAAGCCCGGGTACTCCGCAGTGCCGGAGTCGAGCACAACGAAGTCCGCCGACTGGATCCGCGGGTTGTACCACGCGGCGTCTGACTCCCACTCGTAGGGGACCACCCTCCGGCCCGCCACCGTCAGCTGGCGTACCCGGACTCGGTCACCGCTGGTCAGCGTCACGACATTGGCCTCCCAGAAGCCGGACAGTCCGCTGTCGAAGTGGTGGGCGGCAAGCCACGAAGTGAGCTGATGGTTCTGGGCTGGCGCCGGCGCCTGGACGAGCTCGTAGCCAAGCCCGCCGAGATACCCGGCGAGCACGACGAGCAATATCGCCGGCGCGATCCTGATCGCCAGCACCCGGTCCGCCAGCATCCGCCCCGCCAGCACCGCACCGAGCGGCAGCACGGCGGCGATCTCCCGGGTCGTCTGAATCGAGCCCGCCTGGGTGCTGAACGCGTAGGAAACCAGATTGGCGGCCACCGCGGTCACCAGGATCTGATCGACGAAGCCGAGGTCGCGCAGAAACCGACGTACCGCGATCAGCGCGCCAAGCCCGATCACGATGACGCCCGTCAGATGCAGGAACACGGCGGCGGTCTGCGGGTCCGCACCGAGGCCGAGGAAGTCGGCACCCGCGAGGAGCAGCAGCCCCTGGCCGGTGACGTTAACGCCATGCGGAAGCGCGCCGAGACCGTGCATGACCCGGATAATGGGCGGCTGGACGGCGAATCCGCCGCCGGCCCGCACGACGCGCAGGGCGAGCTCTGCCGCCGCGCCGGCTATCAGCGACCCGGCCGCTAGGGCGATGTGGTACCGCTGCGCTGGCGACCACCGCTCGGCCCCGCGAGCCCGCCCTGCCCGCAGCAGGCAGACGAGTGCGATCGGCAGCACACCGATGAACAGCACCAGCGTGTCCGCGATTGCCGCCCAGCCGAGTAGCGCCGACACGACCACCGGGACGTAGCGCCGCTGCGGGGCGCGGTCGAGGATGAGAAAGACCGCGAGCACTGGCACCGAGGTGCCGATGTGATCCGGAGACGATATGAGGGTCTTGACGCCCTCTGCCAGCTGGGGCGCAACCATGACGCCGACTGCGATCAGCATCCTGACCACGGCCGCACGCCCGGTACCGCTCCCCTTGGCCAGCAGCGCGGCGAGCAGCAGGACCAGCGTGTAGGTCATCGCCGCCGCGACGTGCACGACGTCCTGGTTCAACCCGCGGACGAACTCCACCAGCACGTACTGGGGCAGCTCGGTGGTGTAGAACGACACGTCGGAGAGCCACCAGCCGTGCAGCAGCACGTTGCCGTGCAGCATGTCCCACGCTTGCAGGGCCTGCGACGCCCCATCGGAGTCCACTGGTCGCGTCCGCGCCAGGCGCAGGTAGCACGCGAAGGCGACTACGACGCTGAGCATCCATCCGGCTACAACCAGCCATCGCCGTGATCGCAGGGCCTGCTGCGGTGGCGTTCCAGCATCGGGCAGGGTTGCGCCGGGGGCGCGGGCAACGGAGCCGCCGCGCTGGATCATGATCCTCATTGCACCATGTGGCCACGCCCGATGCCGCGGAGGGCTAATGAGCTCCGGCATTCCGGCGCCACTCTGCGACCTCCGCCGGGTCCGGAATGCCTGGTAGCATCTGGCCCGTTCCCGGGTCTGCAGGACATCGCCGCCCGCCGGACTGCACCTGCCGTCGCCATGCGGCGCATCATGCCTAAGGAGAGCTGCGTGGAGGTCTCCGCTACGGACGCGGCGTCACCCGCGGCGCCCGAAACGGCGGCCGAGCCCGCGGCGCGGGGCTGGCGGGCCGACGCCGCGCCGGGAAGCGGCCGCCGGTTCCCGGCAGCCGTCGGCATCGGCTCCTTCCTGGTATTCACGACCGTCCTGCTAGTCCGCAACGCGTACCTCTTCTCTACCAGGATCTACGAGAACCAGGATTTCGCTGCCAACACGATCGCGGTCTTGCAGGCCAAGCACTTCCAGTTGCTGACCGGAAACTACTCCAAGGAAGGCTTCTTCCACCCGGGGCCGGCGTTCCTTTACGTCATGGCGGCCGGCGAGGCGCTGTTCCACGACGCGCTGCACCTGGTACCCACCCCCTGGAACGGGCAGTTGATCGCGGTTCTGCTGCTGAACTCCGCCCTGATCGGGGCCACCCTCGCGGTGATCGCGCGGCAGGCCGGCTCGGCTCGCGTCGTCCTCACCTGCCTGGTGCTCACGCTCGCCTTCGTGGCCGTGCACCCGCTGACCGTCAACTCCGCCTGGTTCCCTTACCTGTACTTCGCGCCCGTGCTGCTGATGCTCGTCTCCGCGGCGTCGGTCGCGACCGGCCAGACGTTCGCGCTACCGCCGCTGGCCCTCTCCGCCTGGCTGTGCGTGCACGGCCAGGCCGAGTTCCTGCTCTTCGCGCCCGCGACGGTGGTGGTGGCGCTAGCTGGGCTGTTCGCGGCGCACCGAGACGACGTTCGCGGGATGATTCGCGGCACACGGCGGCACTGGATCGGCGCGGCGGTCGTGTCGGCGCTATTCGCGCTGCCGATCTTCCTCTACACGGTGACCAACTGGCCGGGTGAGTTCGGCGCCTACCTCAGGTATCGAGCGACCGCGGCAAACGATCACCTGATCCATCACTCACTGGCGACCTCGGCCGGCTTCGTGCTGCGCTTCTGGTGGCCAGGAACGCCCACCGGGACCGCGGACCGGGGCGGCCGCTACGTGCTGCTGGGTCTCGTCGTGGTTGCACTGCTCCTGGCGCTCCGCTGCCCGGTGCCGAGCCTGCGCCGGTTCTTGCTCTGGTTGCTCGCCATGGCTGGCGTGATGACCGTTCTTTTCCTCGGTTACGCCCAGACGTCGGTCGAGAACACCGACATCTCTCAGCAGTCCTACCTCGGCTACTTCTACTGGGCGGCGCCGCTCGTGGTGACGCTCGTGGTCGGCGCGGGGGCAGTCGTGCACCTGCGGAGCGGGCGTAGCGTGGCGCTCGCGCTGACCGCCGCGGTGACCGCGGCCGCGGTCATCGCCGCGATCGTGCCGCAACGGCAGGATAATCCAGACGATCCCCCGGCCAAGTACTACGGCGTTCCGCAGCTACCGCAGCTCGTCCGAACGCTGGCCAGGGCAGCCGATGGTCGGCCGGTCGAGGTTATCGTCGCCGACAACGCCTGGTTCGACGCTGTGGGAGTAGTCGCTTACGCGGACCGGACGGGCGTGCGGAGCTGCGTCGGCGGCCCCGGAGAGCGGCGATATCGGTTCTTGTTCCGCCCGCAGTCGATCTGCACGGCCAGCGAGAGCCGGGCCGGCTTTCAGGTCTGGTTCTCGCCGCCGGGCATGAAGGTGGCACCCGATCAGGTGGTAGTTGCCCGACTGCGGGAAGCATGGGTAACGCGACTGTCGTCGACGGCACGGTGACGGCAGCGCCTGGGCACTGTTCGCAACCTCGGACAACTGACCGAGGAGGCCTGGCTTACCCTGCTAGCGTCAGGATGTCCGCGGGGGTTACCAGCACATATGCTTCGATACGGGCAATATAAATTTATGGGACTTAAGCAAGATCAGGTGTCATAGTGACATTGAATCCCAGTCAGTCATTCGAGCGTGACGTCGTGGTAGTCGGGGGCTGCGGCCACGTAGGCCTACCGCTGGCCATCGCGCTCGCTGACCGTGGCGCCCAGGTCGCCGTGTACGACGTGAACCCGGTGGCGGTCGACGAAGTCAGCAGCGGTCACATGCCGTTCTTCGAGTCCGGCGCTGCCGCGACGCTCGAGCGGGTCATCGCGGCTCGGCGGTTGGTGGCGTCGGCCGATCCGGCGATTGTCGGCACGGCAGAGCACGTGATCGTCGTGGTCGGCACGCCGGTCGATGAGCACCTCAATCCCGATCAGCAAGCGGTGCCGCGGGCACTCGCCGGATGTGCGGACTACCTGCGCGACGGGCAGTTGCTGATCTTGCGGAGCACCGTGTACCCCGGCGTGACGGCCCTGGTCGAGAAAGTCGTGGCCCGGCTCGGGCACGCGATCGACGTGGCGTTCTGCCCGGAACGAATCGCCGAGGGCAAGGCCATGACGGAGCTGTTCGACCTGCCGCAGATTGTCTCCGCCCGGCGGGACGAGGCCTACAGCAGGGCGGCGGCGCTGTTCGGGCTGCTGACCGACCGCCAGGTGCGGATGACGCCAGAAGAGGCCGAGCTCGCCAAGCTGTTCACCAACGTCTGGCGATACATCAAGTTCGCCACCGCCAACCAGCTTTACATGATCGCCAACGATCGCGGCCTGGACTTCGAGCGCATCCGCCAGGGCCTGATGCTGGATTACCCGCGGGCCGCGGACATGCCCGGACCGGGTTTCGCGGCCGGCCCGTGCCTGCTCAAGGACACGATGCAGCTTGCCGCGTTCAATAACAATAACTTCGTGCTCGGGCACACGGCCATGACCATCAACGAGGGCATGCCGCTCTATCTCGTGGACCGGCTGACACGCCGGTATGACCTGGAGTCCATGACCGTGGGCATCCTCGGCATGGCGTTCAAGGGCGGCTCGGACGATATCCGCTCGAGCCTGGCCTATAAGCTCAAGCGGGTGCTGACGTCTACCGCGGCGGCCGTGCGGTGCACGGACCCCTACGTCACCGCCGACGACTCGCTCGTCCCGCTGGACGAGGTGGTCGAATCCTGCGACCTGCTGATTATCGGCGCCCCCCACCCGGAGTACGCCGACCTGGCCACCACCAAGCCGGTAGTGGACATCTGGGGCATCCGGGGCGAGGGCGTGCAGATCTGATGGCCAAGAGCCGCGCGGCCAGCGAGGACAGCACCGCGGACATCGCTCGTCGAACGGTGCCGAGTGCGCCGGGCGGGTTGCGGGTCTCGGTCGTCATACCGGCCTATAACGAGGGCGAGGCCATCGTCCCCGTGCTGGAGCGGATCTTCGAGTCCGTCATGCTGCCGTGCGAGGCGCTGGTGGTCGTCGACTTCGAGGAAGACACCACCAGACCGGTCGTGCTGCGCCTCGCCGAGACCGAGCCCCGGCTGCGATGCCTGGTCAGCACCTACGGGCGCGGCCCGGCGAACGCGATCAGGTACGGCATCGACCATGCCTCGACGCCGGTGGTCGTGGTCACCATGGCCGATGGTTGTGACGACGCGCGGCAGATTGACGAACTGGTCCGCCTGATCGAGCGCGGCGTGGTAGTCGCCGCTGCCTCCCGCTATATGGCTGGCGGCCAGCAGGTCGGCGGACCTTTGGTCAAGGGCATGCTGTCGGCGCTGGCCGGGCGCAGCCTGCACCTGGCCGCCCGGGTGGGCACCAGGGATGCGACCAACTCGTTCAAGGCCTATTCGGCCGCCTTCGTCCAGGCGGTCGGCATCGACAGCCGCGACGGCTTCGAGATCGGCATCGAGCTCACCGCCAAGGCCAAGCGGCTCCGGCTGCCCACGGCCGAGATACCGACGATCTGGCTGGAGCGCCAGGGCGGCATGTCCAACTTCCAGGTAGCGGCGTGGCTGCCGAAGTACCTGCGCTGGTACCGGCTGGCGTTTGGCCGCCAGCTCACGCTCGAGGAGCTGCGCAGCCGGATCGGCAAGCAAGAAACGACAACCGAGAAGACTAGGTAGGCGATGCAGACGGTAGTGGTAACCGGGTCCGCGGGATTCATCGGCGGCTACCTGGTTGAGGAATTGCTCAGCCGTGACTACAGCGTGGTCGGCGTGGACAATTTCTCCAAGTACGGCAGGGTGCGCAAGTCCTACGACGGGCACCCGCACTACCGCCTCGTAGACGGCGACGCCCGCGACGCCGACCTGATGACCGACCTGCTCACCGACGCGGATCACTTCGTCGCCGGCGCCGCGATGATCGGCGGCATCTCGTACTTCCACACCTACGCCTACGACCTGCTCGCGACCAACGAGCGCATCATCGCCGCGAGCTGCGACGCGGCGATCGCCGCGCACCGGTCGGGCCGGCTCAAGAAGGTCACCTACCTGTCGTCGTCCATGGTGTTCGAGTCCGCCAGTTCCTGGCCGTCGTACGAGGGCCAGGAACGCGAGTGCCCGCCGCCGCTGTCGTCCTACGGCTTCCAGAAGCTTGCGGTCGAGTACTTCGCCCGGGCGGCGCACGACCAGTACCGGCTGCCATTCACGATCGTCCGGCCGTTCAACTGCGTCGGCATCGGTGAAAGCCGCGCCCTGGGCGACGAGGAGATCATGTCCGGCAACGTCAAGCTCGCGATGAGCCACGTCGTCCCCGACCTGGTGCAGAAGGTACTCAAGGGCCAGGATCCGCTGCACATCCTCGGCGATGGCAGCCAGATCCGGCACTATACCTATGGCGGCGACCTGGCCCGCGGCATCGCCGACACGCTGGAGCACCCGGACGCGCTGAACGAGGACTTCAACCTATCCACCGCGCAGTCCACCACCGTGCTCGAGCTGGCGGACGTCATCTGGCGGAAGATCAAGGGTGCCGGTGTCCCGCTGCGCGTCGTGCACGACGAGCCATTCGCCCACGACGTGCAGCGGCGCGTACCCGGCACCGACAAGGCCAAGCGGATCCTGGGGTTCGAAGCCAGCACGTCGCTCTCGGCCATGCTCGACGGGGTCATCCCGTGGATCCGGCAGGCCATCGCGGACGGCGTGATCTGACAAACGGCGTGATCTGACCGACGCCGGGCGGCCGGAAGTGTGTTAACTATCAGCCTGGTGGCGTAGCGCGAAGATCGCTGCCTGGACTCGGTCCTGCAGGCTGAGCTTGATGAGGATGCTGCGGACGTGGGTCTTGACGGTCTGCTCGCCGATCGCCAGGTCCCTGGCGATCTGCCGGTTGCTGTGACCGCGGGCGATCAGCCGAAGTACGTCGCGTTCGCGCGGCGAGAGCGGCTGCAGCGGGTCCGGCGGCGGCGGCCGCCGGAGTGCCTGGGTGAGCCGGGTCAGCAGCTCGGGGCTGAGGCTGGCGGTGCCTGCGGCGGCGTCGCGGACGGCGGCGATAACGTGCTCGGCCGAGGCGGTCTTGAGCAGGAAAGAGGTCGCGCCGGCGTGCACGGCGCGGACCAGGTGCTCGTCGTCGGTGGCGGAGGTGAGCACGACGACGGCAGGCGGGTGCGGGGCGTCGTGCAGCGCGGCCAGCACGGCGTGCCCGTCCAGCTCGGGCATATAGAGGTCGAGCAGCAGCACGTCTGGGCGGGTCGCAGCGACAACGTCGACCGCCTGCCGACCATCGCCTGCTTCGCCGACAACATCAAGGTCTGGTTCCTGGCCGAGCAGGTAGCACAGCCCGTCGCGGACGACGCGATGGTCGTCCGCGACTACCACCCGGATTGTCACTGGACCGGCACCCTGACGGTGAGCGCCGCGCCGTGGCCGGGTGCGCTGTCAATCTCCACGGTGCCACCGAGCTCGGCGAC
The DNA here is from genome assembly GCA_049675875.1 of Streptosporangiaceae bacterium. Taxonomy (GTDB): domain Bacteria; phylum Actinomycetota; class Actinomycetes; order Streptosporangiales; family Streptosporangiaceae; genus JAJYUU01. Next base: position 3,820 of record JBAUAR010000523.1, on the reverse strand, counting down.
CCGGTCCCGGATGTGAGTCAGCCCGGAGCCGGTGTGCGGGGCGGCCGCGTCGAAGCCGGTGCCGAAGTCGCGGACAGCGAGCTCGATGTGCCCGTCCTGGCGGGTCATCGACACGGCAAGCCGACGGGCGTTGCCGTGCCGGACGGCGTTGGTGCATGCCTCCTGCGTTATGCGCAGCAGGGCGTACTCGACGGGTTCGGGCACGGTCACGTCCTCCAGGCTTGCGTCGACCGCGATGCCGAGCCGGTCCTGGTAGGCCGTGCAGACCTCCCGCAGGGCCGGTGCCAGCCCGGCACCCTCTAGGCCAGCCGGGCGCAGCTCGATCAGCAGCGCCTGCATGTCCCGCAGCGCCTCTTCGCTGATGCGCTCGATCGTCCGGGCCTGCTTATTGCCGGGCTCGGACCTGCGCATCCCGGCGGCGATCATCCGCAGGGCGAACAGGTGCTGCGAGATCGCGTCGTGGACCTCGCGCGCGACTCGGGCTCGTTCCGCGGCGCGCGCGTCGCCGGTGGCCCGCTGCCGCTCGATGGCCAGCGCGGAGCCGAGCTGGCGGGTCATGGTGGTGAAGTTCGCCTCAAGCCGACCGACCTCGTCGCGGCCGGAGACGGGCAGGCTGACGGTATAGTCACCGTCGGCGACCGCGAGGGTGGCTCGTTCCAGGCGGCGCACCCGGCGGATGAGGCGCCAGGAGGCCAACAGCCCGAACAGCACGCCGACCGGCACGATAACGATGAGCAGGGCGATGGGGCCCGACAGCAGTAGGTTGGTGTCGCCGAGCTGTTTCAGATCTCGCCACGCGCTGATGGGGTTGACGAAGCCGGGCGACGACCATGGCGCCTGGACATAGACATAGGCGACCAGCCCTGGCGCGCTCGCAGACGGCGTAGTGGTACTCGCCTGGCCCGCCCGCGCAACCCAGAAGACCACGCCGCCGTCAGGCGTGGGAACGCTGCCGCCTTTGAGGCAGCCCGGCACGCAGGCCAGGTCCTCCGGAGACGCCTGAGCTGGGAGTTCGCTCGCCGCCGTCCGCCCGGACGGGTACCGCGACGGCGCGGAGGACGCGACGACCGTGCCGTCCGCGGCGATCGCGACGACCGCGGCGACCGCGCGGTTGCTGTCGATCCGGCTGGTGATCGCCGGAACGATCAGCGTGTCGCCGTGGACCGGGGCGTGGCCCGGCTGAGCCCGCTCGGCCGGGTCGCCGATCACGGTACTGGTTGGCACGCCGCCCGGAAAGCGCTGGGCCAGTTGCTGGGCGTAGCTCCGCGCGCTGGCGTCCACCTGGGCCTGCAGCTCGGCCTGCAGCCGGTCGGCCAGCGACAGCGGAGCTACCTGGAAGCAGAGCACGAATGCCTCGACCAGCAGCACAACGGCCAGCGTCACGACAATGTACGAGGCGATCAGCCGACCCGATAGCCCCCACGCCCTGCGTCGCACCCGGTCCAGCACACCCGCACGCTACCTCCACCCAGCCCCCGGCGTATCCCTCCAGCGAGGTACCCCGGCTACCCCCGGCGTGTGATTCGCGCGCCCGCCGGGGCCGGGACGCTAGCTGCCATGAACACGCAGTCACTCAGGCGAGCCGCGAGGAGGCACGAGGTGACCTACTGCCGCGGACAGCGCTGGCAGTCGGCACGACTCGCAACCGCCCTTGCCGGCCTCGCCGCCGCCGCCCTGCTGGCGGCGGCGTGCAGCAGCCCGTCATCCAGGGGGTCCGGCAGCTCAGCGAATACCGGAGCATCAGCGGTCCGTTACACCACTTGCATGCGCTCCCACGGGGTTCCGGACTACCCGGACCCGGACGGCAGCGGGCAACTCCCGAAGATAACCCCGGCGGACGAGGCGCAACTCGGGATCAGTCAGTCCCGATTCAACGCGGCCCAGACGGCCTGCCAGCACCTGTGGCCCTACCAGGGGCCGACGCAGGCGCAGGAGCAGCAAGAGCTCACCGATGCGTTGCGGTTCGCCCGCTGCATGCGTGCCCACGGCGTGCCAGGCTTCCCTCACCCCACGACGAATTCGGATTCCGGCCGGGTGGAATTCGTCATCAGCAGCAGTCAAGACGGCTTTGACCCGCAGTCGCCACAGATTCTCGCCAAGGTCCGCGTGTGCGAGCGCATGCTGCCCGCGTACGCACTGCCGGGCAGCCCAGACGGAGTGGAGGTGACGACTTCACCATGAAGGGCATCGCCGTGCAAATGACCGGAATGCACGCAGAGGCCAATGTGGCCGCCGGGGCAAGGCGAGCGGGCCGCCACGGTCGCTGGGCTGCCGCGGGGGTGACGGCGGTACTGGCGGCGGGCGCGGTGTCGGCGTGGGCCGCGGGTGTGTTTGCTCCGGCGGAGCCCGGGGGCGGGGCGCTGGGAGCGCTGACGCCCGCGACGGCGACGGTGGTGCGGGAAAACATCTCCGCGACGACGCCGGTGCCCGCGACGCTGGAATACGCCGGGTCCTACACCGTGACCGGGCAGGGCGGCGGGACGCTGACGTGGCTGCCGGAGCCGGGGCAGGTGATTAGCCAGGGGCAGGTGGTGTACCAGACGGGTAACGGCTCGCCGGTCGTAGTGCTGTATGGCAGCGTCCCCGACTGGCGGGCGATGTCGGCAGGACTCAGCGGCGTGGACGTGTCGCAGCTGAACCATGACCTGGTGACCTTGGGTGATGCCGGCAGCGCGGAGGTGGCCGCGGCGGGCTGGGATTTCTACTCGTGGGCGACAGCGGATGGGGTGCAGCAACTCGAGGAGCACCTGGGGGTGTCTGCCGCGTCGGGGTCGCTGTCGCTGGGACAGGTGGTGTTCGAACCGCAGGCGATCCGGGTCGCGCAGGTGACTGGCAGCCTGGGCGGCCCGGCGAACGGTCCGGTGCTGCAGGTGACCTCCGACGTGCCGGTGGTGATGATCGCGCTTGATGTGTCCCAGCAGTCGGAAGTCGCGGCCGGGAACGCGGTGAGCGTGACCCTGCCGGACGGAAGCACGACAACGGGCGTGGTCTCCTTCGTCGGCACGGTGGTGACCACCTCGGCGACAGAGCAGGGGCAGAACGCTTCCACGACGCTGCCGGTGACCGTCACTCTCAGCAACCCGGCCGCGGCGGGCAGTCTGGATCAGGCGCCGGTGACGGTGAACATCACCACCGCCACCGCGCGTGGCGTGCTGGCGGTGCCGGTGACTGCGCTGCTGGCCCGCTCGCCCGGCGGCTACCTGGTAGAGGTGATCGGGCCGGGGAACACGCGGCGCTACGTGCGAGTGACTCCGGGGATCTTCGACGACAACTCCGGCCTGGTCCAGGTGACCGGGGCGCTGACTCCCGGCCAGCGGGTCGTGGTGGCCTCGTCGTGACCGCCGCAACGGCCCTGCCCCGCCGGAACGGGCCGGATGGGGCCTCGGTGCTGGAACTAGAGCGGGTGTCCAAGGTGTATCCGGGGTCGCCGCCCGTGCGGGCGCTTGATGACGTGAGCCTGATGGTGGCTGCTGGCGAACTAGTGGCGGTGGTTGGCCCGTCCGGGTCGGGGAAGTCCACGCTCTTGCACCTGATGGGCACTCTGGACAAGCCGACTTCCGGGCGCGTGCGGGTCACCGGCCTGGACGTGGCCGGGACGACCGACCGAGAGCTGTCCGCAGTGCGGGCGTCCAGGGTCGGGTTTGTGTTCCAGCAGTTCTTCCTCGCCGAGCACCAGACCGCGCTCGCGAATGTCGCTGACGGGCTGCTGTACGCGGGAGTCAGCCGCGGCGCGCGGCTGCGGCTGGCGGCGGACGCGCTGGAGCAGGTCGGGCTCGCTCACAAGGCCACCGCCCGGCCGACCCAGCTGTCGGGCGGGGAA
>JBAUAR010000522.1:0-5111 GCA_049675875.1 Streptosporangiaceae bacterium | reverse complement strand
GGTGTCGGCTGTGCCCTGCGAGTCCAGTTCGGCGGCGGCGGCGTAGCTGGCGGCCGCCAGCCCCTGGGCGCCGGTGCGGTTGGCTCGCTCGGCGGCCCGTACCAGCGCGCCCACGGCCTGGGCGCGGATCTCGGTGGCGTCGCGGTCGTCCGGTACTGCTTCGAGGGCATCGAGATAGTGGCGGGCGATGACGTCGGTGACTTCCTCGCCATCCCCGGCGAACGCGGCGCGCAGGTGGGCGGCGACGGCCAGGTGCCGGGTCTTGCGGTCGCGGCGGGAAAGGGTGTCGTAGGCGACCTGGCGGAGCATCTGCTGGGCGAACCGGTAGCTGCCCCGCTCCGGGGACAGCGGGTCGGCGGAGACGCCGAGCACCTCGCGGCGGACCAGCTCATCCAGCGCGGCGCGGACGGCGGCTTCCTTGCGGCCGGACACCGCGATCAGCGCCTCGGCGGAGAACGATGTGCCCAGCACCGCGGCCTCGGTTACCAGCCGCCGCACGGCCGGGTCGAGCGCGTCGAGGCGGGCCGCGAGCAGGGCGTGCAGGCTGTCGGGGACGGTCAACTCGCCGACGTCGCCGACCAGCCGGTAGACCCCGCCGGAGGGCTGGACGATGTCGCGGTCGATCAGCGAGCGGACCGTCTCTACCGCGAATAGCGGGATGCCCTGTGCCTGGCTGGTTACCTTGGCCCGCGCGGCGCCGGGCATGCCGGGCACCAGGGCGTCGACCAGCTTGTCCATCGACGCCGGGTCCAGCGGGTCGAGAGTCAGGGTGGTCCGGTTCCGGCCGGTGCCGAAACCGGGCCTGGCCAGGTCGAGCTCCGGGCGGGCCAGCACCAGCACGTAGATCGGCAGGTCGCGGGCCCAGTCGATGAGGTGGTCGAGGAAGTCCAGTAGCCCGGCGTCGGCGTGCTGGGCGTCCTCGACCACCAGCACCACCCGCCCGTTGCCCGCCAGCCGCTCGAAGAATAGCCGCCACCCGGCGAACAGCTCCTGGCGTGACAGCGGCCCGCCGGCATCACCCTCGGCTGGAACGCCAAGCAGCCGGCCGAGCCGGACTCTGGCGTACGCCCGCTCACCGGGATCGGCGATGAACCGGTCAACGCCCTCCGCGAGTCTGGCGGCTGCGGCTTCAGCCGTATCTTCCTCGGCGATGCCCAGCCGCTGCCGGACGATCTCGGCCAGCGCCCAGAACGCCGCCCCGTCCCCGTACGACAGGCACCGGCCTCGATGCCACCACGTGTCCTCGACCAGTCCGTCGACGTACTTCTCGAACTCCCAGCCCAGCCGCGACTTGCCCACTCCGGCCGGACCGGACACCAGAACCAGCCGCGGTACCCGCCGGTCGGCCGCGGCGTGGAACAGCTCCCTGACCGTGCGCAGCTCGGCGTCCCGGCCGGTCAGCGGAGCCTCCAGCCCGTCTACCCGCTGTACGCCGCCGATGGCCGACAGCACCCGGGTAGCACACCACAACTCGACCGGCTCGGTCTTTCCCTTGAGCAGATGCTCGCCGGCGCTCTCGAATCCCACGCCGCCGCCGGCCAGCCGCTGAGTAGCCGCATCCGTCAGCACCTGACCCGGCCCGGCGGCCACCTGCACCCGGGACGCGGTGTTCACCGCGTCGCCAGCGACCATCCCCTCACTGGTCGCCCCCAGCGTCACCGCAACCTCGCCGGTGACGACTCCCGCGCGAGCCGCGAGTCCTGGTACGCCGGTCTCTTCCCCGAGCTGTGCCACGGCCGCGACCAGGTCGAGCGCGGCTCGCACGGCCCGCTCCGTGTCGCCCTCCGAGGCGACTGGGGTGCCCCACACCGCCATCACCGCGTCCCCGATGAACTTCTCGACCACGCCCCCGTACCGCCCGATCAGGGTTCTTGCCACGTCGAAGTACCGGGACAGAAGCTCTCTGATCGCCTCCGGGTCCCGGGATTCCGACAGCGGGGTGAACCCCACGACGTCGCAGAACAACACCGAGCACACCCTGCGCTCCGCGACAGGTTCGCGATCGGCGGACGCCGCGGAAACTGGCCCGGCCGGCCCCGGCTGACCTGTCCGGCTGGGCGCCAGGGCGTCCGCCAGCGCGTGCCCGCACGCCTTGCAGAACCGCTGACCGGCCACGACCGGCGTGCCGCACGACGGACATCCGGCGAGCGAAGCACCGCAGTCCCCGCAGAACCGGTCGCCCGGCTCCAGCGCCGCGCTGCACTGGCCGCAGTGCTCCATCAGCACGCACCGAGCAAGATCACTGCCACGCTCGGCGAGAGCGGCTGGTTTCGCCGCAGCACTGCATGCCGGTCTACTGAGTCCATAGGGCCGCCCTCCCGTGACTGACAACCCTACGGATGCGCGTCCGGCCAGGTGAATGGGCAGATCTGCCTATCTTTTCCGGGCCGCCACCCATCTTGCGGCCGGCCAGGTCCGCTCGGCGCGGCACGCGACTAGCCTCCGGGTGAACGCCGATGAAATGAGGTCCGCCGATGGCAAGCGCTGCCCCGGCGCGCTCCAGCTACCGGTCCGCCTTGCGGTCCGGCGACCTCAGGCGATTGCTGGGCTCGCAGCTCGTGTCCGCGAGCGGCTCGTGGGCCTACAATGTCGCGCTCGTCGTTTACCTGTTCGATCGCACCCACTCGGCGTCGTGGGTGGCGGCCGGCGCGGCCGGCCGCTTCCTGCCCGCCCTCGTCTTCAGCGGCTACGCCGGGGTGATCGCCGAGCGATTCGAGCGGGTGCGACTCATGATCACCCTCAATCTGCTCGCGCTCGTGCTCCAGGCCGGGCTGGCGGTGGTGGCGTGGCGAGATGCTCCGGCGCTGCTCGCCGTCGTGCTGGCCGCGCTCACGTCCGTGACGCTGGCCCCGTACAACCCCAGCGTAGCTGCGCTCATCCCGCAGGTCGTCGGCGAGGAACAGCTTGCCGCCGCGAACGCGCTGAATGCGACCATCGACAATCTCGTCTGCGTTGTCGGTCCGGCCGTGGGCGCCGGGCTGCTGCTGGCGGGCGGTCCCGCGCTCGCGATCGCCGTGAACGCGCTGACGTTCGGAGTCGCCGCGCTCTGGCTGCCGACTATGAGGGCGCGGAGCAGGCCCAGCGACGTCTCCGACGGCGGCCGGGCCGGACCGCTGCGCCAGGTACGTGAGGGCTTCGGCGCGCTCGTGACGTCGCCAGCAGTGGCGACGTTCGTCGGGTTCAGCGTGCTCGCGAGCTTCGTCTACGGCACCGACACGGTGCTGTTCATCCCGATAGCCAGGGTGCAGCTGCATTCCGGTTCGTCGGGCTACGGCTATCTGCTCGCCGGGCTCGGGGTGGGCGGTGTCATCGGCGCCACGATCGTCAACCGGCTCGCGGCGCGAACCAGGCTCGCCCCCGCGATCCTCGGGGGCATGGCCGTGTTCTGCCTGCCGACCGCGCTGCTCATCCTGGTGCACCAGCAGTGGGGCGGCTTCGCCCTTGAGGTGGTCCGCGGCGTCGGCACGCTGGTCGTCGACACGCTGGCCATCACCGCCCTGCAGCGGTCCGCGCCGCGGGAGATGGTGGCGCGGGTATTCGGGGCCTTCTTCGCGCTCGTGCTCGCGGCGATCTCGCTGGGCGCGCTGCTGACGCCGATCCTGCTGCGGGCCGGCCTGCATCTGACGATGCTGGTCTACGGCGCCGGCATTCCGGCCCTCTGCCTGCTCGTGCTGCCACGCCTGATCAAGGCGGACCGGGTCGCCGCAGTCCGGGTGGCTGCGATCGGCCCGCGGGTGGCGATTCTCGAGCGCCTCGACCTGTTCCGGTCCGCTTCGCGATCCAGCCTGGAGAGCCTCGCCGAGGCTTCCGAGGAGATCAGCGTGCCGGCCGGTACCGCCGTGGTCCGGGAGGGTGACCAGTCCGACGCGTTCTACGCGGTGACGAACGGCGAGGTTGTGGTCTCGGCGATCGGTGAGACGCACGGCCGGCCGGTCCCGCTCCGGACGCTGGGGCCGGGAAGCTACTTCGGCGAGATCGGCCTGCTCGCCCACGTGCCGCGGACGGCGACAGTCACCGCCACGACTGCCTGCACCCTGCTGCGCATCGGCGGCGGCGACTTCCTCGACGCGCTCACCTCGCTGAGCGCGTCGCCGTCGCTGCTGCAAGGTGCCCAGGCCCGGCTGGCGATGACGCACCCGTCGAGCCGGGCTCTGCAGCCGCTGCTCCCGGCCGATCAGGAGGCCGGGGTGCGGGCCACACCGGGCGGCTGAGCCAGCGACGGCCGCGGCCGTCCGGGGCGCACCGGCTCCTGGCGGCCCCGTTCCCATCTGATTTACCGGTCTGGCGATCTCCCGTAACTGGGCAGAATTGCCTATACTGCGGCTCAGTGCCGCGTATCTTGGCTGCTCACGACCGCGTACCCGCTCGCGCGGTGAGATGGGGCCGACCATGGCTGGCGCGCCGGTAGTGTCTGGTTGGGGAGGTACGCGCCGCCCGGTCCGAGCGGGGTGCGTCGCAGGATCAGCGTGGGTGGGGATTGGCGCACACAGATGCCGCGGGACTGCTGGAGCGAGCGGAGCAGCTAAGCGGCTTGCGCGCGTCCCTAGCGGGCGTCAGCACCAGCTCGCGAGGCGCGACCGTGCTCGTTACCGGCGAGGCCGGCATAGGCAAGACGACGCTGCTGCGGCATTTCGCCGCCGGAATCGACGGCTCGGTGCGGGTGCTCTGGGCTGCCTGCGATCCGCTCTTCACGCCGCGGCCGCTCGGGCCGCTGCTCGAGCTGGCTGACTCGGCAGGGGTCGACCTCACCGAGCAGGTCGGCGGTGGCGTCAGGGCATTCGACGTCGCCGCCACGCTGCTCACCGAGCTCAGGCTGGCTGGGCCGACGGTCATGGTGATCGAAGACCTGCACTGGGCTGATGAGGCGACGCTCGACGTCGTCCGGCTGCTGGCCCGGCGCATCGATGCGGTGCCGGTGCTGCTGATCCTGAGCTACCGCGACGACCAGCTCGACCGGGCGCACCCGCTGCGCGTCGTCGTCGGGGAGCTGCCGGGCGACGGCCGGCCGGTGACGCGCATCGCGCTGACAGGCTTGTCCCGGTCGGCGGTGGCCGCGCTGGCCGAGCCGGCGGGCGTGGATGCGGCAGTGCTGCACGAGCGCACGGCGGGCA
>JBAUAR010000521.1:0-10078 GCA_049675875.1 Streptosporangiaceae bacterium | reverse complement strand
AGCCACCACTGCCAGAGCGCCGCGCTCATATCCAGGCCGAGGCCGACCTCGTCGTGCTCGTCCGCCCACGCCAGCGCGGTGTACAGGTCGGTCACCCCGGCCTCGAGGCGGGCGCGCCAGCCCGGCGCGTCCGGGCCGATGAGCCCTAACTCACTGCCCGCCGCCACGGCAGCGAAATGCCGCGCATGCCGCTCGCCGAGCGCCGCCAGGTCGCCGGCCTGCTCGAGCCGCTGCGCGGCGAACGTCCGGATCGTCTCCAGCATGCTGAAGGTGTTCTGTTCGCTGGCCCTGGTGACGACCAGCCACGACGAGTCGACCAGCAGCCGCGCAGTCGCAGCGGCGGTGGCAGCGGACTCGAGCCCGAGCACCGCCTGGATGTCGCCGATCCCGAACGACCCGGCGAATACGCTGAGCATCGCCAGCCTGCGCTGCTGCTCGGCATCGAGTAGGTCGTAGCTGACCCGCAGTACGTCGGCGAGCCGGCGCCCGCCCGGCTGCCCCGCTTCGTAGTCGAGCAGCACGGCGCGCTGGTGCAGGATCTCCCGGATCGACAGGGTGCCCACCCAGCTGGCGATCAGCTCGATCGCCAGCGGCAGGCCGTCGAGCCTGCGGCACAGCTCGGCGATGGCGTGCGGGGGCACGTCGGTCGTGCTGAAACCGGGTACCCGCTCGCTGGCCCTGGTGACGAACAACCGCACGGCGTCGGACGCCACGATGTCCGAGACACCCGCGGCGACGGACGGGCATGCCAGCGAGGGCACGGTCCAGCACACCTCGCCCGGAATGCCGAGCACGACCCGGCTGGTGACCACGACCCTAAGCCTCGGCACCGCGCCGAGTAAGTCAACGGCCAGGGCGGCCACCTGCGCGGCGATCCGCTCGGCCCCGTCGAGCAGCAGCAGCCGCGGCGTCTGCCGGAGCGCTGCGCGCAGCGACTCGATCAGCGGTATGCCGGGCTGGTCGGGTACGTGCAGCCGAAACGCCAGGGCAGTCGGCAGCGCCTGCGGGTTGACGATCCGGTCGAGTGGCACGAAGACAACGCCGGCGTCGGCGAAGCCACGCTGCAGCACCTCGATGGCTAGCCGTGTCTTGCCCGCGCCACCTGGCCCGGTCAGCGTGACCAGCCGGGACTGCGTGATCAGCTGCGAGAGTTCGGCCAGCTCCGCCGCCCGGCCGACGAAGGCAGACCGGGCTTCTGGCAGCGCGCTGGTGTTGTCGGCATCGGCGCGCCGCTCTGCTGCGTGCGCTTCCAGTTCGGCGAGCGCAGCGAGCGCCCGGTCTGACAACCGCGTCCGGCCTGCCTCCCACCGATTCACGGTGGCGAACGACACGCCGAGGCGGCGGGCTAACTGCTCCTGGCTTAACCCGAGGCTGCCGCGCAAAGTCCGAAGCCGCGCCGCAACCGAGTCGTTGCGCGGCTCGCTCACGGTGGCAGCCTACGACGTCGGTGAACCGGCGGGTACTCGGTCAGATGACGCCGAAGAGGCGGTCGCCGGCGTCGCCGAGACCCGGCACGATGTAGCCCTGGTGATTGAGCCGGGCGTCCACGCACGCGGTCACGATGTGCACCGGGGGCGGGCCGACCGGAAACGCCGCGTCCAGCCGGGCCAGCCCTTCGGGGGCGGCCAGCAGGCAGATCGCCGTCACCGCTGTCGCGCCGCGGTCGAGCAGCATGGTGATCGCGGTCTGCATGGAGCCGCCGGTTGCCAGCATGGGGTCGAGAACGAATGCGGCGCGTCCGGTCAGGTCGGCCGGCAGCCGGGTGGCGTAGGTCGAAGCGACGAGCGTCTCCTCATCCCTGACCAGCCCGACGAAGCCGATGTCGGCTTCGGGTAGCAGCCGGGCCAGCGCGTCGAGCATGCCAATTCCGGCCCGCAGAATCGGCACGATCAGCGGGACCGGGCGGCCGAGTCGGACACCCTCAGCTGGGCCCACCGGCGTCTGCACCTGGCATGGCTCGACGCTGACCGCCCGGGTCGCCTCGTGGCCCAGCAGCGTCGTGAGTTCGTCGGCGAGCTGCCGGAATGCCGGTGAGCCGGTAGTGACGTCGCGCAGCGCCGTCAGCTTGTGCGCGACAAGCGGGTGATCGACGACCGTCGTCAGCATGCCCGTAGTCTGACAGGCCCGGCGATTCCCGGCATCTCCCACACCGGCCCGGCTGTCCCTGGCGGATCGCCCGCATGCTGCGGACCCGGCGGCATCCGCTGGCCACTCCTAAGCTGCCCGAACGCCCCGTCAGCTCCGTGCCGGCCTGGTGTGGCGGCTGGTACCAGGCGCTCGGGCAGCCGTCGGCACGGCAGCTCACTCGGAGATGGCCACCCCTGCCGTCTCCGGCACACCCGCACACGACCCAGGACACGGTGATCGTCCCCGGTCGCCAGACATGCCCGTGCGAGCACTGCCGGGGATACCGCCACCAGTCAGGCCATCCGAAGTCCACGCGGCTATTCGAACACACATGCGAGGACGTTGTGAAGGCCGGGGCAGGCTGCAGGCGGGCTGCCCGCTGCCGGAGCAGACTGGCCGGCCCGCCGGGCCGGCCAGCCTCGCATCAGGCGGTGTCGAGAACGGCGGCCTCAGCACCACCTTCCTCGCCGAGGATCGAGCCGATCTGGCCGATCCGGTCGGGCCGGGTGGAGCGCAGCCACAGCAAGACGCCGATGCCGAGCACCAGCCAGACGACGGCCACGTACGGGGTCCACTTGAGAATGCCGGGCGGGGCGGGATGGATCGACCCGTACAGCGCGGCGGCGAAGACGATCGCGCCGACGACCGGGATGCCGACGTGGACCAGTGGGTTCCACTTCCGGCTGGCGCGGGTGTTCCAGAAGTACACGATGCCGCCAAGGCAGATCATGATGTACACCACGATGACCAGCAGCGTGCCGACCGTAGCCCAGAAGTAGTAGTTGGATAGCGGCTGACCGAAGGCGCTGTCGGACAGCGGGTAGCCCATGACCAGTGCCATCACGATCGCAAGCCCGGTGACGGCGAGAGTGGCGTTGACCGGAGTCTTGTAACGCGGGTGGGTGCGGGCGAACGCGGCGGGCAGCACGCCTTCCCGGCCCATCGCGAACAGCGTGCGAGAAGCGGCCGTCGCGCAGGCGACGCAGACCACGAATGCCGCGCACATTCCGCCGATCTCGGCCAGGGTGCCGACCCAGGAGCCGACGAACGTACTGGCGGTTGTCTTGAGGGCCACCGGATCGGCGCCCATCTTGGCGCCGTTGTTCACGCCGTAGCCGATCGTGATGGAGTAGGTCGTCCACAGGTACAGGACGATCGCGAACAAGGTCGCGACGATCACCGCGACCGGAATGTTACGGCGCGGGTTCGCGGTCTCCTCGCCGAAGTCAGCGGCGGTCTCAAAGCCGATGTAGGAGGTGACGCCGAAGATAATGCCGTAGAAGACGCCGTTGAAGCCGCCGGAGTTGGTGTGGCTGAAGCTGAACGCGCCCAGCGCCTGCCCGTGGCTGCCGCCCTTGGCGGTGGTGACCAGGTCGATGATCACAATGACCGCGACCGTGATGATCCCGATGATGAGCTGCACCCGGGTCGTCACCTTGATCCGGATGACCGATAGCACCATGAACAGGGCCATTCCGATGACGAAGAACACGATCCACAGCTTGGGACTCAGGCCGAGCAGGTTGGCGGCCAGGTAGCCGACGCCAGACATTGTCATCGGCACGAAACAGATAAACCCGAAGAAATAAAGCCAGCCGGCCATGAAGCCGGCTTGCTTGCCCAGGCTGCGGCTGGCGTAGGTGTAGGCGTACCCGGCCGTGGCCATCCGGCGGGTGAACCCGATGACCACGAACGCGAGCGCCAGGCAGGCGACGCCGCCGAGCAGGAACGCCAGCGGCGTGGAGCCGCCGGCGACCGCGGAGACGCCGCTGACGTTCAGCAGCATCGCCATGCCTGGTGCTATCACCGAAACCGATATCGCGATCGCATCCCACAGCCGCAGGGATCCATGCGCGAGCTCGCCGGCCTGGACGCCCCTCACATCACCGCTGGTGTTGACCATGGCTCTGGTCCTCTCACTCCGACCCGTGCTCGGGCATGAACATGGTCTGCTGATCTAGCTCGTAGTCGAAGGCCAGCGGGGTGCAGTCGCGTTCCGCGAGCCAGTCCATGAATTTCACATGCGCTGGATGCGCCCGATAGGCGTTCATGGCCGCCACATCCGGAAACTCGGTGTACAGCAGGTAGGCGTAGCCGCGGTTGCGGGCACCTGTCAGGTCGGTGCCGAGGCGGCACTGGGTCATCAGGCCGATCTCGCTCGGCCACGAGGCAACCATGTCCCGCATCTGCGCCGCCTCCGGCGCCGACAGCTCGCGCGGAAAGCTGAACAGCACGATGTGCTGCAAGGTCATGGTGGTCCTCCCGGGTCGTCAGTAGAACTCGAAGTACTCGCGCATCTCCCAGTCGCTGATGTTCTGGCCCTCCGGCGGCGGGTTCTCCGCGATCGCGGCGTCGTAGCGGGCTACCTCCGACCGCTTCATCTGCAGCAGGTAGTCGACCAGCGTGTCGCCAAACGCCTTGCGGAAGAAGTCGTCCTGATCCAGCGCTCCGACTGCGGCGGCCAGGGACGCCGGGAGCGGGGTGTTGTCGGTGGCGTACGGGTCAGCCTCGACCGGCGGCGGTGGGTCAAGTGCCCGGCGGATGCCGTCGAGTCCGGCAGCGATGTTCGCCGCCATGTACAAGTACGGGTTGGCGGCGGGCTCGCCCATCCGCATCTCCACATGGCTGTTCCCGTCGCCGGGCGCGCCCTGGACGCGGACCAGCGCCCCGCGGTTCTCCAGCGCCCAGCACACCCGGTCGGGTGCGAAGGAGTAGGGCCGGAACCGCTTGTAGCCGTTGACCGTGGGGGTGGCGAACACGCTCATCGGCAGCGCGTGGTCCAGCAGCCCCGCGACGAACTGCTGCCCGGTCGCAGAGAGGTAGTCGTCGTCGCTGGCGAACGCGTTCCGCTGGTCCCGCTGCGAGATCAGCGACTCGTGCAGGTGCCAGCCCGACGGGAAGAAGTTCGGCAGCCCTGGTGCGCACATGAAGGTCGCCAGCAGCCCGCGGCGCTGGCAGATCTGCTTAACCGCGGAGCGGAACAGCACCACGGCGTCAGCCGCCGCCAGCCCGCCGATCGGGCTGAAGCTGAACTCCATCTGGCCGGGTCCCCACTCGTCCTCCATCGAGCGGGGCGGCAGCCCGACGGCCGCGAGGCTGTCGCGGATCACGTCGAGCGTGCTCGCCACGCCGTCCAGCCGCACCTCCGACAGGTACTGGTAGCCGCGCTCGAACACGCTCACCGCCGGCGGTGCCGGGGTGAACCCGGCGTCTCGCGGTGCGATGTGGTCGGAGTCGAGCTTGACGATGTAGTACTCGAGCTCGATCCCGGCCAGGTAGTCGAAGCCAGCATCGCCGAGTTCGGCGAGCAACCGCCGCATCAGCCCGCGGCCGTCCAGCGGCACCGGCTGGCCACTAGAAAAGAACGTGTCGCACAGCATCCAGCCGGTCCGGTCGGCCCAGGGCAGCACCCGGAAGGTGGCCGCATCGGGTACGAGCACGATGTCAGGGAAGCCGGTGAACTCCGCGATGCCGAATCCGCCGCCCGCGGCGAAGGCCGGCACGAACACCTGGTTGCCGGTGTCGAGGCTGTAGATCGCGCCGGAGAAGTCGAGCCCGTTGGCCATCGCGGCGATCGCCACCTCGGGCGACAGCGACTTGGCCCGGGGTATGCCGTGCTGATCCACGACCACCAGCCGAACGGTGCGGAGATCTAGCTCGCGGATTTTGCTGGCGACTTCGTCTGCAGCGGCGGCCTGCTCGGGTGTGTACAAGCCGTTCCGCGCGACGAACCCAGGCTGGCCAACGCCGTACGCGTCAGGCCGGCCGACGGCGGGGGGGCTGCTTGTCACGTGGCTGTCCTCCGATGAAGTTGTGCGTCCGTCAGCCAGCTGCCGGGCGGCAGGCCAGCCTGTGCCCGGTGCCGGATCAGGTCTTCTTTGGGTCACCGCGGCGCTGGCTTATCTGCTCCAGCATCGCGGCGGTGAAGTTGTCGGGCTCGACGTCAGCAAGGGACAGAAACGTCTCCGTTCGCTGCACGCCGCTGATCTGGAAGATCTCGGCGAGCAGCAGCTCGCGCAGGTGCGCGTGATCCCGCACTCGCAGCCGGACCAGCAGGTCCAGGCCGCCGGTGACGACGCTCATGTCGGCCGCCTCGGGCAGCGCCCGGATCGCCCGGATGATTTCGCTCAGATCCATGCCGGGGCCCGCCGTCACCGCGATGTAGACGACGACCGGGTAGCCGAGCGCCGCCCAGTCGACATCGACCCGGTAGCCCCTGATCGCGCCGAGACGCTCCAGCCGGGCAATCCGGTCCGCAACCGCGGGCGGCGACATCTCGACTTGCCTGGCCAGCGCGCGCTGTGACTGGCGGGCGTCCGTCGCCAGCGCGTGCAGCAAGGCCAGGTCCAGGTCGTCCACCTCCACCCTCGGCGTGGCCGCTGAGGTGACGTCGGTCAGCCTCGCGAAGGGCGCTGAGACAGTTGCCATATGCCAGCCGACCGTTCATAGGGCCTAGCTACTTGAGCTATGCTGGGCTGTATCGCCGTTGCTTCCGTAAAGCAGACGGTGAGAAATTCTTACATTCGTAAGATTGGCTGTCAAGGGACGGAAGCTCCGATGACCGCAGCAGTCGACCAGAGTCACACCAGCATTTCCGGCCCGGCCCGCACCGGCCCGGCGCGTGACTGGGACGCCGGTCTCGCCAGGCGCACGAAGTCACTCGGGGGCGGCGAGATCACCGCGATTCTCGCGCTCGCCGGGTCGTCCGACGTGATCACGTTCTCGGGGGGATTCCCCGATCCGGCCACGTTCCCCAGCGAAGTCATTGCCGACATCGCCAGCCGGCTGATCCGGCAGGACCCCGGCGTCGCCCTGCAGTACTCCGCGACCGAGGGCATCGCGGGCGTGCGTCACTACGTATCCGGCAGGCTCGCCTCGGCCGAGAATTGCACGCCGGGCCCGGCAGAGCTGATGATCACCAGCGGTGGCATCGACTGCATGGAACTGATCGCCAAGAGCTACCTGGACGCAGGCGACACGGTGGTCGTGGAGGCGCCGACCTACCTCGGCGCGATCATGGCGTTCCGCGGCTACGAGGCCGACGTGCGGGGCGTGCCGGTCGACGGCGACGGGCTGCGCACCGACGTGCTCGCCGATCAGCTGGCCGCCGGCCTGCGTCCGAAGATCCTGTACACGATCCCGGACTTCCAGAACCCGACCGGGCTGTCCATGAGTGCGTCTCGGCGGAGCGAGCTGATCGCCCTGGCCCGGCGGTACGGCTTCCTGATCCTCGAGGACGTCGCGTACTCCGAGCTCGGCTTCGAACACACGCCGCGGCGCAGCCTGTGGTCGATGGCGCCTGATGTGGTGCTACAGGCCGGGACGTTCTCCAAGATCTTCTGCCCCGGCGTCCGGCTGGGCTGGGCGGCCGGGCCTGCTGAGATCATCAGCCGGCTCGTGGTGGCTAAGCAGAACTCCGATCAGTGCTCGGGCGCGCTCGGCCAGCGCATGCTGGAGGAATACGGTCGCGGCGGGCACCTGGAGCGCCAGCTCGTCGCCTCCCGTGCGCTGTATGCGCGTCGCGCCGCGCTGATGAGCCAGGCGCTGACCGCGCACATGCCAGCAGGCACCACCTGGACCACCCCGCGAGGTGGCTTCTACATCTGGGTGACCGCGCCTGACGGGGTGGATACCGTGGCGCTGTCGGCCGCGGCGCGGGCACAGAAAGTCGCCTACGTACCGGGCCGGCCTTTCTACCCCGGCGACGACGGCACGGCGCAGATCCGGCTGTCTTACAGCCGGGTCGCCGACGAACTGATCGAGGAGGGCATCCGCCGGATCGGCGAGGTGCTCAGGACAGCCCTGGAGGAACGGTGAGTGATGTGACGCAGCAGCCGCCCGGCGGCGGGACTGGCGACGCCGGGTCGCTGGGCGATGCCGCGAGCCACTTCAGCACCGAGGCGCACGGCGAGCCGGCCGGTGCCGGCCGGTACGTCAACGTGGAGGCGATCACCCCGGTCGAATTCCTCCCCGGGCTCGGGTTCCGGCCAGTGCTCGGGCAACGGGCGATGACGAACTTCGTCAGCTTCGAGCCGGGCGCGGAGGCGCCACGGCACGTGCACGAGGAGGAGCAGATCGTCATCGTGGTCGACGGTGAGTTCACCTTCGACCTGGACGGCGACGTGCGCGTCATGCGCAGGGGCGATGTCGCGGTCGTGCCGGCCTGGGTCCCGCATGGTGCGTGGACCACCGACAGCCACTGCCTGGAGATCGACGTGTTCTGCCCGCCGCGGCAGAGCCTGCTCAAGCTCGCCGCCGCGCAAGCCGAGCAGGCCGAGCAGGCCGAGCAGGCCGAGCCGCCCGCGGGCGAGGCATAGATGGAGCTCGGGCTGGCCGGCCGCAAGGCGGTTGTCACCGGCGGGTCGAAGGGTCTGGGCCGGGCCATCACGGCCGATCTGCTGGCCGAGGGCGCATCGGTAGTGATCTGCTCCCGGCATGCCGCCGAGCTTGCGGCGGCGGCTGCGGAGCTGACGAAGGATGCGGCCGACGTGGCCGGGACCGTGTACGCCCTGCCGTGCGACGTGACAGATCCGGACCAGGTCATCAGCTTCATCGGCGCCGCCACCGCCGTCCTCGGCGGACTGGACATCCTCGTCAACAATGCTGGCGGTGCCAGGCCCGGCCAGTTCGGCACGCTGACCGACGCGGACTGGCATGCCGACATCGAGGTCAAGCTGCTCGCCCAGATCCGGTGCACCCGGGCGGCGCTGCCGCCGCTACGGCAGAGCCCGGCGCCCCGGGTGATCAATATCAACGCCGTGTACGCCCGTTACCCCGATCCCGCTTTCCTTGCTTCCTCGGTGAACAGGGCGTCCTGCCTCAGCCTGTCGAAGGCGCTGTCCATCGAGCTGGGCCGGGAGGGAATCCTGGTCAACAGCGTCAACATCGGCCTGGTGGAGACCCCGCAGTGGCAGAACATCCACAGCCTCCGGGCACCCGACGTGCCAGCCGAGCAGTTCTTTGGTCAGCTCGCCGCGGCCGAGGTCCCGCTCGGCCGGTTCGGCCGGCCCGACGAGGTCGCGGGGCTGGTGACGTTCCTGGCCAGCGACCGGGCTAGCTACATAGCCGGCGCGTCCATCGATGTCGCCGGCGGAATGGGCAAATTCCTCTAGGGAACGAGGTCGTATGTGCCGGCTGCTCGGTTACTGCTCGAGTCGTGAGGCGTCGCTGGAAGACCTGATCGGCGCCGACGGGCTCCGCCAGTTCACCGGACTGTGTGCGCTGCACGGCGACGGGTGGGGGATGGCGTGGTACGAGGGCGCCGAGCCGATCGTCCGCAAGTCGCCGATTCGCGCCGACGCCGAGTCGGAGTACGACAAGCTGGCCCATGAACCGCTGGCCGACCTGGGCCTCGTGCATCTGCGCTGGGCAACCCCCGGCCTGGGGGTGACCGAGCGGAATAGCCACCCGTTCCGGTACGGCCAGTACGTGTTCGCGCACAACGGCGCCATCCATCCGCAGGACCGGCTGCCCGAGATGCTGCCGGCGCAGTGGGAGCGCCAGCTGGCCGGCACCACCGACAGCGAGCGGTACTTCCTGCTCGTCATGTCGCGGCTCGCCGGCCATGGCGGAGACATGGTAGCCGCGATCGCGGACGCGACCGCCGACATCGACACCAGGTTCGAGCCGAACAGCCTGAACGCGCTCCTGCTGTCTCCGGCCACGCTCTACGCGATCAGCTGGTACCACCGCGACCGCGTGCCGGAAGCCAAGCTGCGGGCCGCTGGTTACGATCGTCCGGACGAGATAGCGGCCTACTTCGACCTGGCCTACCGCGCGAGCGACAGCGCGGTGGTGGTCGCGAGCTCGGGCTGGCCGCAGCCCGGCTGGACGCCGGTGCCGAACCGCCATGTGCTGGTGGCAGACCGGCGAACGCTCCGGACCGAGGTCCTGCCGCTGCAGTAATAGCGCGGGCCAGCGGGGTGCGCGGTGACCCGGAAGTGCAGCAGTC
>JBAUAR010000520.1:0-15554 GCA_049675875.1 Streptosporangiaceae bacterium | reverse complement strand
GGACACGATGGCGACCCGGCGGCCGGCGGGCAGCGGCTGCGCCGCCAGGAACGCGGCCGCCTCGACCAGCTCGCCGAGGCTGTGCGTGGCGATGATTCCGGCCTGCCCGAACAGCGCTTCCTGCGTCACCAGCGGTGTCGCGGCGGCGGTGTGCGATTCCGCCGCGCGCCGTCCGGCGGCCGATCGCCCGCCGACGACGGTCAGCACCGGCAGCTTGCGGCCGACCCGCCGCGCGGTGCGCGCGAACCCGCGCGGGTTGCCGAACGACTCCAGGTACAAGATGGCGAGGCTGGTCTGCTCGTCCTGCTCCCACCACGTCAGCAGGTCGTTGCCGGACACGTCGTACTTGTCGCCGACCGAGGCGAACGAGGAGACGCCGATACCGAGCCGGGACAGCTGCTCGAGCAGCGCCAGCCCGATGCCGCCCGACTGTACGACGAGCCCGGCGTCGCCGGGCCGCGGCGCGGTGGCAGCAAAGCTGGCGTTAAGCCGCAGCGCGGGCACCGCGATGCCGTAGCAGTTGGGCCCTACCAGCCTCATCCCGTATCCGCGGCAGATGGCAAGCAGGTCAGCCGCGGAGTCACCGAGTCCGGCGGAGATGACGGCAAGCGCGCGCACGCCGCGGCTGCCGCACTGCTCGGCCACCGCGGCGACGTCTGCCGACGGCACCGCGACGATGGCGACGTCGACGCCTGAGGGCAGGTCGGCCGGTGAGGTGAGGCAGGTCAGTCCCTCGACCTCGCCGCCGCGCGGGTTGACGGGATAGATGGTCCCGCCGAAGCCGCCCGCGACTATGTTGTGCAGGATCTCGCGGCCGACCGAGCCGCGGTGACGGCCCGCTCCGACCACCGCGATCGCAGCCGGCTGCAGCAGCGGCCGCAGGCTCGCGATGTCGGCCCGGCTGGCACGGCCGGCCACCGCATCCAGGTAGCAGTCGAGCTGGCGAGAATCCTGGCCGGGCAGGGGCATGGTGAGCTCGATGACCCCGTCAGCGAACTTCCGCTTCACCATCAGGCCCGCATCGGCAAACACCCGCAGCATCGCCACGTTCTCTGGCAGCGTCTCGGCGGCGAACGCCGTCAGGTGCCGTTGTCGCGCGAGCGACACCAGATGATCGAGCAGCAGTGTGGCGATGCCCCGCCCGTGCATCTCGTCAGCCACGGCGAAGGCCACCTCGGCGACGCCGGGCCGGTCCGTCGGCTCGTAGCTGGCAACGCCGACCAGCTGCCCGCCGAGCCGGGCCAGCAGCGCGGCGTGGTCCGGTCCCGGCGGCCGGGTCAGCCGCTTTGCCTCGCGCAGCGGCGCCTGCTCACTGAAGCTGAAGAAGCGGAAATAGGAGTTGGCTGGCGACAGCCGCTTGTGCATCTGCTGCACGGCCGGGGCGTCGGCCGGAGTTGCCTGGCTGACCTCGACGGTGCTGCCGTCCGCCAGCAGGGCAAACCGACTCTCAGTAGCGCGATCTGTCATCCAGTCACCGCCACTGGCCAGCGTACTCGGGGGCCCGTGACAGGCTTGCGCCATGGCGTGGGAAGGAGGCCTGCCGGTGACCTGCACGCTGCACATGTCCTGGGATGAGCGGCTGACCAGTTACGACTTCGGCCCCGAGCACCCGCTCGCCCCGATCAGGGTCAAGCTCACGATCGAGCTGGCCCGCGCGCTGGGTGTGCTGGCCCGGCCCGGCGTCGTCGTTGCGGCGGCGCCCGCTGCGACCGACGCGGACCTCGAGCTGGTGCACGACCCGGCGTACATCGCGGTGGTCAAGGCGGCGGGCGGGGATGCGGATGAACCCCGCCCCGACCCAGTAACGCTGCTGCGGCACGGCCTCGGCACGCCAGACGACCCGGTGTTCACCGGCATGCACGCGGCGTCCGCGCTGGTGGCCGGCGCGACGCTCGGCGCGGCCCGCGCCCTCTGGTCCGGCTCGGTGCAGCACGCCGTGAGCATCGCGGGTGGTCTGCACCACGCGATGCGCGGTAACGCCAGCGGGTTCTGCATCTACAACGACCCCGCGATCGCGATTGCCTGGCTGCTGGCCCAGGGCGTCGAGCGGATCGGGTATGTCGACATCGATGTGCATCACGGCGATGGCGTGCAGGCCGCATTCTGGGACGACCCGCGGGTGCTGACGATCAGCCTGCACGAGCACCCGGCCACGCTGTTCCCCGGCACCGGCCGGCCGTCCGAGACCGGCGGTCCCGCCGCTGACGGCGGCGCCGTGAACGTCGCGCTGCCGGCCGGCACCGGGGACGCAGGCTGGCTGCGTGCGCTGGATGCCGTGGTGCCGCCGCTGCTGGCGGCGTTCCGGCCGCAGATTCTGGTGACGCAGCACGGCTGCGACACGCACTGGAGCGACCCGCTCGCCAACCTCGAGATCACCATCGACGCGCAGCGCGCAGCGCACGTGCTGCTGCACCGGATGGCGCACGAGACGGCCGGCGGCCGGTGGCTGCTGACCGGCGGCGGCGGCTATCAGCTCGTGCAGGTCGTTCCCCGCACCTGGACGCACCTGCTGGCCGAGGCGTCGGGCGACCCGATCGATCCCGCCACACCGACCCCGCACCAGTGGCGCGACTACGTCGGCTCCGTTACGGCGGAGCCGCCACCGCAGCTGATGACCGAGGGCGCCAGCACCGAGTTCACGAGCCTAGACCGCGGGTACGACCCCGCCGACCCGGTGGATCAGGCCATCCTGGCCACGCGTAACGCGGTGTTCCCGCTGCATGGCCTGTTCCCCTGAGGCATCCCGCGCCGGACATCACGGTCGTCGGCGATGCTGCCGGCGCCACCACGCCCGCCGGTCTATCAATCTGACGTCGAGCACACGCAGACCGGTGCCGTCACGGCCCTGAGCGCGGCGTCGCGAATGGTTGCGAACCAATTCTGCGGAAAGTTGAGGTCTGGCGAGGACGTAACGCCCAGCCCTCGTGCCACCGCGATCTGCACGCGCAGACTCGGCTGGCTGCGGCAGAGAACACGGAGGCGATGGAATGCCCAAGGTCGCAGTCGTAGCGCACGCCGGCAAGAGCTTCGGCGGTGGCCTCCGTGAGCTCAGGGAGGTGCTGGCGCGGGCGGGCTTCGCCGACACGCTGTGGTATGAGGTGCAGAAGAGCCGCAAGGCACCCAAGTGCGCGCGGCGTGCGCTGGCGCACGGCGCTGGCGTGATCTTCGTCTGGGGTGGCGACGGGACGGTACAGCGCTGCATCAATGCACTGGCCGGGACCAAGGCCGTGCTGGCGATCCTCCCGGCGGGGACAGCGAATCTGCTGGCGGCCAGCCTGGAGATCCCCGCCGACCTGCCCGCGGCGGTTGAGGTTGGCCTGCACGGGGATCATCGCCAGCTGGACACCGGATCGGTGAATGGTGAGCACTTTGCGGTGATGGCCGGCGCCGGGTTCGACGCCCGCATGATCAAAGACGCGGACCGCGGGCTGAAGGACCGTGTCGGCCGCGCCGCGTATCTCTATGCGGGAGCCAGGAACCTCACCACCCGGCGGGTGAATGCCGTCATCAAGGCGGACGGCCGCCTTTTCTTCAAGGGCCGGTTATCGTGCGTCCTGGTGGGGAACGTCGGCAAGCTTCTTGGTGGGGTCGAGGCCTTTCCGGGTGCGCAGCCGGACGACGGGGTGCTCGAGCTTGGTGTAGTCACCGCGAGGAATCCGGTCCAGTGGGCCCGCGCCGTTGCACGAGTTGCGGTGGGCGAGCCAGGCAAGTCGCCGTTCGTCGAGGTCACGCACGGCAGGAAGTTCCGGATCTGGTTCGATAGGCGGCTTCCCTGCGAGCTTGACGGTGGCGCTCGGCCTGCCGCCGAGAAGCTGCGGATCAAGGTCCATCCGTCCTCGATCACGATCTGCGTGCCCGCAAAGTCGGCGGGCGTGCCTAGCAGCGGTCGGGACTGACCATGTCTGCGGATGTAGTCGGCTCGGCGGACGACCCGCTGGTGCAGGATGCCCCGGATCAGCCGATAGACGGCCAGGCGATGGGGTGGTGGTTGCTCGGCGAGGACGACCGCGCCAATCCAGCTACCGATCTGCGAGCCTTCACCACCGGAAACCTGGTCCGGCCGCTGGTGGACGGCCGCCGCTACTTCGCCCGGCTGTGCGCCGAGCTGCAGGCCACTCAGGCCGGGGACCAGGTGTATTTCCTGGACTTCCGGGGTGATCTGGACGAGCGCCTCGACGGCCCGGGGTCCGAGATCGGGGAGTTGCTCGGGCAGGCCGCGCGCCGCAAGGTTCTGGTCTTCGGCCTGCTGTGGCGCTCCCAGCCCGGGCTGCTCAAGGGGTCGGAGGAGGCAAACGCGGAGTTCGTCCGGCAGATCGACGAGGATGGCGGCCAGGTACTGCTCGATGCCAGGACCCGCCGGGCGGGCTGCCATCACCAGAAGCTCGTGGTGGTGCGTCATCCAGGCTCGCCCGCGCGGGACGTCGCGTTCGTCGGCGGCATCGACCTTGGCTACGGCCGCAATGACAACCAGGCCCATCGCGGCGACCCGCAGGTCATGACATTTCCCGCCTGCTACGGCCCGCGGCCGCCCTGGCATGACATCCAGGCCGAGGTACAAGGGCCTGCCGTGCACGACCTCGAGCACACCTTCCGGGAGCGCTGGTACGGCAGCAGCGCACTCGACGTGCCCAGCCCGGTCCGCCAGCTCTACGACCGCGCCTACCACATCGGTGCGACGACAAGCCGGCCCCTGCCCGAGCCGACAGCCGATGACCGTACCCCGCGGGGAACCCATGCGGTGCAGGTACTGCGTACTTACCCGGCCCGGCTGCGGCGCTACCCGTTCGCGCCGCATGGCGAGCGGAGCATCGCCCACGCCTACCGGAAGGCCTTCGGCCGGGCGCGCTGCCTGGTTTACCTGGAAGACCAGTACCTGTGGTCGCGCCCGATAGCCGCAATCATCGCCTCGGCGCTGCGGGACCAGACCAGCCTGCACGTCATCGCGGTCGTGCCCCGCTACCCCGACACAGACGGCGCGATCACCCAGATCCCCGACAGGCTGGGCCGAGATGAGGTGGTGCGGGCCTGCGCCGCCGCGGGCGGCAGCCGTTTCGCCGTGTACGACCTGGAGAACCACCAGGGCACACCGGTGTATGTGCACGCCAAGGCCGTGATCGTCGACGACGTGTGGGCGATGGTCGGCTCGGATAACCTCAACCGCAGGTCATGGAGCCATGACAGCGAGCTGTCGATCGCTGTGCTCGACTCGCAGCAGGATCGCCGGGAGCCGGCCGACCCCGCTGGCCTCGGGGACGGAGCGCGTGCGTTCGCCCGCGACCTCCGCCTGCGGCTGTGGCGCGAGCACCTCGACCGGGACGAAGACGATGTGAAGGACCTCCTGCAGCCGGAGGAGGCGTTCGCGGCATTCCGGCGGCAGGCTGAGCTGCTGGCCGCGTGGTACGACGCCGGCCAGGCTGGGCCCCGGCCGCCGGGACGGATACTGCCGCACCGGCATCGCAGACCGACGACAGCGGAACGGCTATGGGGAACCCCGCTGTACCGGATGCTCTACGACCCGGACGGCCGCCCCTGGCGGGACAAGCTACGCGGCAGGCTCTGACCGCACGGATCAGCTTCCGCTATCGGCGCTGTCCGTGCCGACGACCAAGCTGTCATCCTGAGGAGCTGCTGGGCTACCGGCGGCCAGACCTGCCGCCCCCCGGTCGTCCGACTGTCGGCGCAGGATGAGGATCACCGCGATGCTGCCGGCCGACCATGTCAGCCCGAAGAGCCAGCCGCCGACGACATCGCTCGGCCAGTGCACGCCCAGCCAGATCCGCGACCAGCCCACCGTGGCGGCATAGCCAGCCGCTGCGGCCCAGGTCCCGCGCCGAGGCCAGCCTGGCCGTACTCGGGCAGCGATGGCCCAGGCGCACGAAGCGGCGAACAGCGTGGCGACAGTGGTGTGAATGGACGGGAACGAGGGGCCGCCCGCCGCCCCGGCCCAGTCCGCCACGGGGGGCCTGGCGCGGCCGACCGCCCAGCCGATCCGAGTGCTGACGTACACCCCCGCGCCGGCTACGCACGCGAGCACCACACCTGACCAGAGGCGACGGCTCAGGTCGCGCCCGGCGCCGGCGGCCGCTGCGCCGACGCCGATCAGGACGGGCAGGGCAACTGTGGTGACGCCGCCCCACGTCACCGCCCGCGCGATGGCGGCGCTGCCGCCGCTGCGGTCGGCGATCACCCAGCGGTGGATGTGCTCGTCCACCCACGGAACCGCAGTTCCCTTAGCCGCGACGTAACCGGTGAGCCCGGCAAACGCGAGGCCGGCCGCTATCGAGACGGCCGCAGGCCCAACCGGCGACGGCGGCCGCGGCGGTCCCGGCGTGCCGACGGGAGCAGACGCGCGAGCAGCCTCACCGGCCTGCTCTGGACGCGGCTCTCTCACGTCTGCCTCCTCGGGTCGCCGTGCCGGAAGCCGGCCGGCCAGCTCTGCGTCCCACCAGGCCTTGCCGCGGCAGCAGCGTGGTGATCACCAGCAGCAGCCAGAGGCCGCCCGTCAGCGCCCCGGCGAGCACGTCGCTGGGGTAATGCATCCCGCGGTACAGCCGCGACAGGCCAACGATGACCGGGATGAACCACAGCACAACGGCCCCGGCCAGGGTGGCCCGGTGCCGGCCGTAAGCCCACAGCAGCAAGATCGCGATACAGCCATAGAGCGCCACCGCGGCGGCGGTGTGCCCGGACGGGAAGCTCGAAGTCGGCGGCGCGACATCCAGCCGTACCACCGGGGGGCGAGGCCGGTGAACGGTCAGGGTCACGGCAAGGAACACCAGCAGCTCCCCGGCCATGACCGTGACCAGAACCCAGGATTCATACCAGCGCCCCAGCCGCCAGCGCAGCAGCAGCGCCACGACGACAGTGACAGCGATAGCCGTGTAGGTCTGGGCCATGTCTGTCGCTACCGAGGTGACGGTATTCCACCGGCCGGTCCGGCGGGCAGCGAACCAGACGTCGACGCCGAGATCGGCGGAATGTACCGGCCCGGACACCAGCACATGCGTCAGCAGCAGTCCGATGCCGGAGATCAGGCCCCACAGCACCACTGCACCGCCGGCCAGCCGCAGCGTGACCGCCCGCCAGCTGACGGCAGGCTGCGGGTGCCTCGCGGCAAGCCCGACCCGGCCGCGGGCCGGACGTAACAATCGCGCGCTGGTGCCGGCTCTCATACCTTGCGCCACCTTGCCTCGCACAGCCCGTACGCGCCGAAGATGATCAGGCCGACCGCGGCGGCGATCAGCGCGACCTCGCCAAACGACTGGTCCCGCAGCGTGTTCAGCGCCGTGTCGAGACCGCCTGCCTTGGATGGCTGGTACTTCACGGCCGCATCGATCACCAGCACTCCGGCCAGCGCGAACACCAGGCCGCGGGCGACCGTCCCGATCACGCCAAGCCGCACGACAAGACGTTGCGTCCGAGGGCTCATGTCTCTGGTCCGCAGGTACTTCACGAACGTGCGCCGCACGCCCTCGATCACCAGCACCACGCCGACGACTAAGACAACTGCCCCGGCCAGACCTACAGCCCACCGGCCGCCGGGATGGCTCATTACTTTCGCGGACCAGTCCTGCTCCTGGCCGGCCTGGCTCCCCTTCGAACCGCTGATCACCGAAAACGTCGTGACCGCGAAGCTCGCGTACACCACCGCACGCGCCAGCGACTTCAGCCGCGGGCCCGCTTTCTTCCCATCAACGGTGACGCCGAAGGCAGCCTCGCTCAGCCGCCACAGGGCGTAAGCAGCGAACCCGATACCCAGCAGCCACAACGAGACCAGACCGTACGGCTTGCCGGACAGCAGCTGCAACGCACCCCGCTGATCGGTCTCCTGCGTGGTCTTGCCCAGCGCCACCAGGATCGCGACCCAGCCGATCAGGACGTAGATCACCCCGCGGGCGGCCAGGCCGGCCCTGGCCAGCACCGTGACGGGCTGGCTGCCAGATGTGCGCCTGGCCCTCGCGGACATGCGCGCCGACGTCAGTGATGGCATAGCAGCTCGCCTCTCAGGAGAATCAAAGAACCGTGGCTAACTGCCCAGCCGGATGGTGATCATGCGGGCCCGTCCGTTGCTGCGGACGAACGCCCTGCGTGTCACGGGCGACAACTTCTCCGACGGCCAGCGTGCCGTTTGCCAGCCGCCGGTCCGGGCAGCTTGCCACTGACTGCGGCGTCGGCGACTGGAGATCTGATGAACCCGGTCGAGAAGGCAGTGCGCCGGGTTGACTCTGCGCAGCAGCGGCACAAGCCGGTCGCGTTTCTGTTCGGCGTGGCGAAAAAGTTCGGCGACGATAATGGCGGCGTCCTGGTCACCAACCTCGCCTATGCCGCGTTCGTATCGATCTTCCCGCTGCTGCTGATCCTGGTGACCGTCCTGGTCGATATCGCAGCAACGGATCCGTCGCTGCGCAGCCAGGTAATCAGCGGGGCCACGACGCAGTTCCCGCTGATCGGCAAGCAGCTGGCCAGCAACATCCACGTGCTACGGCGGTCGACGGTCGCCAGCCTGATCGTCGGCCTGCTGCTGCTGGTCTGGGGCGTGACCAGGCTCGCGCAGGCCGGCTTGTTCACCATGGAGCAGGTGTGGAACCTGCCCGGCCCTGCTCGACCGGGTTATCTGCCGCGACTCGGCCGCAGCGTGGAGTTCCTCGGCCTGCTGGCACTCGGCGTGCTGATCAGCACCCTGCTGGCCGGGCTGGTCACCTACGGCCACCATGCGCTGGCGTTCCGGGTGCTGGCCCAGGTGCTCGCCGCACTGGCCAACGTCGCGTTGTACTTCGCTGGGTTCCGCGTGCTCACCCCGAGGGGCGTGGGCTCGCGCCAGCTGCTGCCGGGTGCCATCGCTGGCGGCGCCTTCTGGACACTGCTGCAGGCGCTTGGCGCCTACCTGGTGCACCACTACTTGCACAGCGACTCGGTTTACGGAATCTTCGCGACCGTCCTCGGCCTAATGGCATGGATCTACTTCGGCGTCCAGGGCACCGTGTACGCAGCCGAGATCAACGTCGTGCTGGCTCGCAGACTCTGGCCGCGAGCAATCGTCCAGCCACCGCTCACCGAGGCAGACCGGGCCTCGATGGCGCTGCAGGCGCTGCAGAACCAGCGGCGGCCAGAGCAGCAGATCGAGGTCACCTTCAACGACAGGCCGGACGGCACCCCCGCGCCGAGCGGGACGCCGCAGACACCGGACCAGGTAGCGCCGCCAGCCCGCCCACGCCACCGCCAGGCACAAACGACGCGCAGCTAAGGCTGCGGGGGCCAGCCGGAAGATAGGTTCCAGAGCAGCGGAGCATCGCAGCAAAGGGCAGTCCGAGGAAGGTCAGTGATGGCGGCGCACAACTACGATCTCGTCATCGTCGGGGCCGGCAGCGGGAACATGCTGCCGGCCGGCCAGTTCGCCGACTGGCGGATCGCGGTCGTGGAAGCGGGTCGATTCGGCGGCACCTGCCTGAACCGCGGATGCATCCCCTCGAAGATGCTCGTCTCTACTGCGGATGTTGCGCAGACGGTTCGCACCGCGGGTCGATTCGGGATTGGCGCCGAGTGGGAAGGGGCGGACTGGCCCGCCATCCGTGACCGGATCTTCGGCCGGATCGATCCGCGCCACGATCGGGCCGTCGCCCACCGGCGGGCGAGTGGCATCGACGTGTTTCTCGGCCAGGCCCGATTTGTGGCCCCGAAGACCCTGCGGGTCGGCGAGGAAGAGCTGCGGGCTCACCGCTTCGTGCTGGCGACCGGCTCGCGTCCCTCGGTGCCGCCGCTGCCGGGCCTGACCGAGGTTCCTTACCTGACCTCGGACACGGTCATGCGGCTCGACAGCCTGCCCGGGTCGATGGCGGTGATCGGCGGCGGCTCCATCGCAGCCGAGATGAGCCACATCTTCGGGTCGCTGGGCACCGCAATGACCATCGTTGAGCGTGGTGAGCACCTGCTCTCCCGCCACGACAAGGACATCCGGGAGCGCTTCACCGACCACTACAGCGAGCGGTTCGACCTTCGCCTCAACTCGACCGTCCAGCGGGTGTCGCCCAGCGGCACGGGAGTCCACCTGGACCTGGCGACACCGTCAGGCCCGCAGCAGGTCCAGGCAGAAGTACTGCTGGTGGCTACCGGCCGCCGGCCGAACAGCGACGTCCTCGACGTCGCCGCAGCAGGAATCGACGTCGATGCGCACGGGCACGTCCGCACCGACGACACCCGCCAGACCAGCGTCCCCGGGGTCTGGGCCCTCGGCGACCTGACGAACCACTTCCAGCTGAAGCACATGGCCAACGCCGAGGCGCAGATCGTCTGGCACAATATCGCGCACCCCGGCCAGCCCCGGAAGGCTGCCTTCCCCGTCGTGCCGGCCGCCGTTTTCGCGGATCCGCAGGTTGCCTCCGCAGGTGCCGCCGAGTACGAGCTGCAAGCGCAGGGACGGCGCTATCTGGCTGCTACCCGTCCGTACCGCGACACTGCCTATGGCTGGGCACTGGAGGACACGGCAAGTTTCGCGAAGATCCTCGCCGACCCAGACACCCGCCTGCTGCTCGGGGCCCACATCATCGGCCCGCAGGCCTCGATCCTCATCCAGCCGCTCATCCAGGCAATGTGCCTGCGGAACACCGTCGATGAACTGGCCTCCGGCGTTCTCTACATCCACCCAGCGCTCACGGAGGTCATCCAGCAGGCGCTGCTCGAACTGTAAGGCCCGGATGTCCGGTCTGTCATGCCCGGCCGCATGCGGGCATGTAACATCGCAACGTTGCTCTGGACCCTGGCAGCTGCACGTCGCGTGACCCGCGCCGGTGCAGCGCAGTGCCGGAGCATTTCCCCTTCGGGCCTGCACGGACGTGTCGAATTGCGCCTGCCGCCCCAAGGAGCCATCAGTGCTTACTGATTCTGCCGACCAGTCCTCGGCTCAGAGTGGCGCGGTAGGCGCGGTCCTGGCTGACGAAACGACCGCAGCACGCAACTCCCCGGCCACCGCCGATCACTGCGAGGACATGACGGGAAAGGCGCTCGGCGGCGGCGGCGCCTACAGCTACGGCTACGACTCCGCCGGGAACCCCACGCTCGCGGTTGCCGGCTACTACCGCCCCTCGGACAGAAACTTGCCGCACTGATGGTGGTCATGGCTGCCAGCGGTTCGGTCTGTCGAGACGAGCCCGCCCGGCTCTTCGTTCCGCGTCGGGGGCACGAAGAACGGACCGGCCGCCAAGCACCGGCGGCGCGCGATAAGTGGAGGGGCTTGGTTTCGCGCGCCGCCGGGCCAGGTCAGATTCAGCCCGGCGGGCTGTGGCGGGTGCTGAACGTCCTCGGCTTTGATCGCCTGCTGCCTGTTGATCCGAGCGTCGGCTCCCATCAGCTCTCAGACCTGAGCTCGAGCCCGCACTCCTAGCCCTTTGTCCGCACCAGGTTGCCCAGCTGGCGAGCACGGCTTCGACCAGCTGCTCCGTCAGCGCGATTCCTGCCTGGCACCGCGTGTAAAGCCGCTAGCTGCGGGCAGCTGACCGCTTCGTCTTCGGCTGCGCGGTAGGCGCCCGCGCGGCGAGCCACGGGAGGGCCCAGATGAGCAGGATGGAGTTCTGCAGCTGGTGGGAACTGGCCGCATGCCAGCGAGTGGATCCCGAGCTATTCTTCCCTGCCTCTCAGATCGGCCCCGCGCGCACGCAGGTAGCCACGGCCAAGGCGGTGTGCGCTGCCTGCAAGGTGCGTCAGAAGTGCCTTGACTACGCGATGGCCACCTGCCAGGTGCATGGGGTCTGGGGCGGCCTGAGCCAGGAGGAGCGGCACGCCCTGCGAGCCCGCGAGACCGAACGGCGATAGGGACGGTCAGCTGACCGAAGAATCGACACTGCAGCTGGAAAAATTTCCAGCAGACCTAGTCCGGGGAGAGTCATCCGTCCCGGATGCGCATATGCAAGCGGACGGTGGTGCCGGCCCGGCCGGTCCTCAGCTCGGCAAGATCGCACATCTGGTTGACGACCCACAGCCCGTGGCCGCGGGCGTCGGGGGCATGGCGGGTGCGGCCGGCTAGCGGGTCGGTGATCCAGCCCTGGTCCTGGATCTGGCAGAGCACCTCCGCCTCGGTGTGCCAGATGTGCAATGTGCCGGCACCACCGGAATGGCGGAGGGTGTTAGCGGCAATTTCGCTAGCCGCCAGCACGAGATTGCGGGCCCGCTCATCAGGCAGGCCTGCGCGGCCTGAGTGGTCGGCCACCAGGCTGCGAACCTGCCGGAGGTCGGTCTCGTATCCGACCGTCTCGGCAGTGGCAGGCGGCGACGGCAGGGGGCGATCACACGCGGGCGGCAGGTTTCCGGCCCCGGCGTATCGAGCGGCGGGTGCTGCCTTGCCGTCGGCGAAAACGCCGGGATGGGTGTGCCCGGCCGCGCTGATCACCGACGGCGCGAGCCCTATGACGTCGTACGGGCAGACGATGGAAGCCGAGGCCTCCGGGAACGCGATATTGATCAGCGCCTCGTGCCTGGCCGCCTCGCAAGTTTCCGCAGCGGTGCGGCCCGGCCAGATCGGCTCGCCAATATAACGGACTCGCTGGCCGCGGTGACCGTCGATGAAAGCCCGAACTTCCGGGATGATCCGGGCTGGGTTGCGGCCAAGCTGCACCATGTCCGCGAAGCTGAGGTTTCCCGATGCGGCCAGGTGATCCCGCAGCAAGCCACCTTTGAGGCCAGGCACCGCGATGAAGACAGGCTCGCCGCTTGCAAGGCCAGCAGCCGCGAATGCGGAGAGCTGCGTCAGATAATCGCGCTCGTCGCGATAGAAGAAGGCAAGGTGACTGAAACCGCCGTGTTCGCGGGTGGAGTCTGGCGTCGTGTCGCCCTGCATCGCCTGCCAGGTCGCCATGCGCCAGCCACCTCCCCCGGTGGCCCTAGCGGTTTCAGCCGCCCAGACCGCCGTTCTGCCCCGAATCAGCATACGGTGGGGCCCTCCGCAGCGAGCGCACGCGCGCGCTTGCCGCGCCGGTGCTGGTACGTCGCCGAGCCAGATGAGCACTGCGCTCGCCCCGGACTGCACCGCGTGCCCGCAGTGAGCGCCTCAGACCCTGCTGCTCGCCGTATCCCCTGCAAAAGAGGCATCCGACACGTAAAGGCTCCGACCGAACCCTTCCCTCACGCCGGCGTCCAAACATCTCAGAAAGTCGCGCGGCCTCGCCAATCGCCCCACTAGCCAGGCATGACGCGTCGCGGGGTCGGCGCGTGCGCGCCAAACCGATACGAACCACGTTGGGCACCGCCCGATCTGCTCCGCCCTCGGAGCTGATGACCCCAGATCGGCTTGCCCATACGTCGGCTGCCGTGCTGCGGGCCCGACGGCCGAGCCCGGTCGAGTCCGGGCCCGCCCGGTCGAGCCCGTTCCCTCTCATGGCTGGATTGCCGCTGCTATCCGACGACGTCCCACTTCGCCGACAGGTGCGTGGCGAGCGCGGCCACACCGATACCGGCCGCTACGGCGACGGCGAGCGCCAGCCACCGGGCAGAACCGCCGGACAGCAGCGGCCCGCCCCGGCCGCCACGGCGGGGGCGGGCCGTCAGCAGCCGGGGCAGCCGCGGCGCGTAGTTGAGTACGTGAATCGTCATCACGCCGAACCACAGGATGAATGACGCTTTATGCAGGAACAGCCAGCTGCCGCTGCCCGGCCCGACCACCGCGAGGATGACGCCAGTGCCGATGACGGCGACGGAGGTCAGAATCACCAGCGGTGCCAGCAGACGCAGCGCCGCCGAGGGCGGGCCCTTCCGGACGTAGGCCGCCGAGCCGGCGTAGTAGCGCACGAAGCGGTACCCGGTTGACGCGATCTTCAGCAGCACCGGACCGATGAGCAGGAAGCCGACGAGGAAGTGCAGGACGAGCAGCCGGTGTATTTCGAGGATCGTGAAGCCCTCGACCGCGAACCCGATGAGCAGGATCGCGCCCGTCATGGCAGTCAGCTTCGCGTTGCCCTCGACGCCGGCGCTGCCTGCATCGCGCCGATGGCTGGGCGGTCTTCGGGCCGGCTCAGCCGACGGCGCGGGGGTGCCGGATTCCCAGCTTCGCATCACCGTTGCGCCCGCTTCCGCTCCCGCGTCAGCCGAAGCGCGAGGGCGGGACAGGCCTTCACCGCGCGCTTGGCGTGCGACGTCAGTCCGGCCGGTATCCGGTTCTCGATGATCGGGTAGCCCCACTCGTCGAGCTCGATCAGCTCGGGGAGCAGGTCCGCGCACAGGCCGTGACCCGTGCAGGCGATGGGGTTGACCTCTAGTCGCATGGTCATGACCAGTCATCGTCCTTGCGTCGGTCAAGCGCCACGGTCTCCGCGCCGACGGCGGCGCTGCGTCGGGAGGCCAGGCACCGCCGCTGCCGGAAGTGCGCGTGCGCGTCCGCGGCGAAGGTGGTCAGGGCGGACTCTGCCATCCGGACCGCGCCGTCGGGGTGATGGCATGCGCCCCGGCCGCTGATCTGGCCGAGCCGGCGGTGCAACCGGCCGAGCGGATCCCCGTCCGGCCGGCCGTCTGCGAGCTGCCCGAGGTCGCCGGCGATGGCCGGCAGCCCGAACATGCACGGGCCGCACTGCTGCGCACTCTGACTCGCGAGGTAGGTCAGAATCCTCGCCGCCTCGAAGAGGCCGCACTCGGCCGCCGGCAGCACGAAGAGCACCCCGGCTCCGGGCGCGCCGCCAGCCGGGCGCAACCCCGCCCGGCTGAACGGCAGGCCGGCCACCGCGTCGACGTCGTGCCAGCTGCCGAAGTACCCGCCGACGAGCAGAGCTTCCGCGTCGTCGTGCGCCCCGGCCATGGTCAGCACATCACCGATCGGTGCGCCGGCCTCTATCTCGTAGACACCTGGCCGGGCAACCGCCCCGGTGACGGTCGTTAGCATGCTGCCCGCCGCGCCCGCGGCACCGGCCTGCCGGAACCACCGAGCGCCGTACCGGGCTATCAGCGCCACGTGCGCGAGCGTCTCGACGTTGTCCACCAGCGTCGGACGCTTGCCAACGCCCCGCTCGAACGGCCGCGGCGGGGTGACTGTCGGCTTGGCCTCGCCGCCATTCAGCCAGTGCACCAGGGCCGTTTCCTCGCTTGCGACGTAGCTCTCGGGTACCGCGTGCACGGCAACAGGGATCCGGTCCAGGCCAGCGCGGGCCCGCTCGGCGACTGCTTCCTGCACGCCGTCAAGCAGCCAGTCGTGGCGCTCGGCGAGGCACAGGTGCGCCTCGGCGGCGCCGACCGCTTCGGCGGCGAGCGCCAGCCCGTCAAGCACCAGATGCGGCGCGCGGGCCAGCAGGGCCTGATCCTTCTCGCTCGCGGGCTCGCTCTCCACGCCGTTAGCCACCACGGCAGCCGGGCCGCGACCGGCCGCGACCGCGCGCATCTTGGTGCCCGTGGGGAAGCCTGCGCCGCCTCGGCCGGTCAGGCCCGCGTCCGCCACCTCGTCGATAAGGCCGCCGCTGGCCCGGCTGGCGACGGGCGGCAGCCGACCGTACCGATCGGTGTGCTCCCGGAGTGTTGCCTGGCGGCCCTGCTGCCAGCCGGCCGTCAGGCGGCTCAGGCTCACGGGACGTTGCCCGGGCCGGTCG
>JBAUAR010000519.1:0-8466 GCA_049675875.1 Streptosporangiaceae bacterium | reverse complement strand
CTGCGGACGCCAGCGCGGAGGTCACGTACTGCCAGAACCGGGCCGGGTCGGCATCGTCGGCGTCGAGCGTGACCCAGGCCGGTCGGCGGGCGGCCGGGCGGGCAGCGGCCCACTGCGCGACGGCGATGGTCTTGCCTGCACCAGCCGGCCCGGTGATCAGCGTGACCGGACAGCCGACAGCCGCGTCGATGCGCGCTGCGACCCGCGGCCGGGCAAGCACGGCGACGCCAGGCCGCGGTATCCGCAGCTTGTCGGCAAGCAGCAGGCCCGCCGCGCCGCGCCGGGTCAAGGCCGCGGCCGGACCGCCGACGACGCTCGTCATCGCCCCCCCGTAGTGACCCGCGATACCCCGGCGATGAAGGCCTGGGCAGAGCGGAGTCCTTCCTCGCTGCTCCCGCCATCACCCGCCGCGGTGAAACTGCAGCTCAACGCCCGGTACGCGGCATACCCGCCTGGGCCGACCATCAATCGGAGCGACCCGGTTTGCCGGTAATGCGGGTGCTCCAGCGGTCGCCGGGCTCCCCGCGCGGATCACCCCCGCCGGGTGATGCCCGCGCCGCGCGGCCGTCCGTAGCGTCCATAAGAGAACCCGGGCAACCGGTCAGCAAGCGGCGGCCGCTGCATCACACCAGGCAGTGGCGCGTCTGGCCTGCGGGCCAGGTCAGAGGGGAGTGGCTTCATGAGGAGAGCACACGACAAGTCCTCGGGCTGGCAGGAGGACCAGGTGGACCAGACGGGGCAGCAGGCCGGTGCGACGGGTACCGGGCCGGGCACGACGGCGGGCGCCGCGGCGACCGGCAGCGACCCAGGCACCGGCCAGGGCATGGCCGGTGGCGCCGAGACGCAGCACCGCACCACCACCACGACCACGAGGTCGTACCAGGGCAGTGGACAGCAGGCCTCGAGCTACGGCCGCACCCAGCCGCCGGCGCACGGCTACGGGCCGACGGCGATGGAGACCGACACGAGCACCGCGCAAGGCGGGCTATTCCTGGTGCTGGCTGGGCTGCTGACCTTCCTCGTCGGGCTCGCGTTCGTGGTGCGGCACGGCTTTTACCACAGCTTCGGCTTGTACGCCTACAACTGGGGGATCGTGTCCTGGGGCTGGGTGCTGTTCGGGCTCGGCATCGCGACCTTCGCGGTGGGTGCGAGCCACCTGCTCGGCCTTCCCTTTACGCGGCCGGTCGGCATCGCGATGGCCGTGCTGACGACGGTGGCGGGGTTCATGATCGTCCCGTTCTACATAGTGTGGGGCATCATCATCGTCGCCCTGGGCATCGCGGCGTTGTGGGGCCTCGCTCACGGGGCAGAAAGCCGGTCGCGCGAGCGGGAGATGCGCGAGTACGAGCGCCAGCGCCAGATGATGTAAGGCCCAGCGCGAGCCGCCAGCCTCGCCTGGCCGCGGTCAGCGAGCCCCGTCCTGCCATCAGGGACGGGGCTCGTGCCCGTCCTGCGGCGGCCGCAGCCGCCGGGTGGCCCTGGACCGGAGGAAGCCGGAGACGATGCCAGCGGCCAGGCCGATGAAGACCAGGTTGAAGACCACCTGGACGGTGACCGCAGCGCGGGCCAGCTGGCCCACGGCGTGCACGTCTCCGAATCCGACCGTGGACAGCGTGCTGACGGTGAAGTACAGCGCGTCGATCTTGGTATCCAGACCGGCGAACTGGCCTGGCAGCACGGCGACGGAATCATCGCACCAGGAGAAAAACAGCACAGTGAGGACCAGCAGCAGCACCAGGCCCCGGATCCGGACACCCTCGGTGGCCCGGAGCAGGCGGCGGATCGTCAGCAGGATGAGCACGCCAAACACGACCACGCCGCAGCTGAACAACAGCGCCCACGAGGCTTCGCGCATCCGGCCCGGGATGGGGAGCACGAAGTAGACGGCGGTCGCGAGCACCGCAAGCACGACGGTCATCGCGAGACGCCGGCCAGCATGCGCCTCGGCGGCGTTGGCCGGGCCAGGCGGCTGCATCCGCCGATTGTGGCACGCAGGGGTGCGGCCAGTTGCCCCGCGGCCCTGGCGCCAGCAGCGGCACACCTCCCCGTGGTGCGGCACGCGCCGCGTGGCCTGCCGCGGACGGGCGGAGAAGTTCCCGCGAGCCGCCGACGCCACCCGCAGCGGGCTCTCT
Source organism: Streptosporangiaceae bacterium (assembly GCA_049675875.1). Taxonomy (GTDB): domain Bacteria; phylum Actinomycetota; class Actinomycetes; order Streptosporangiales; family Streptosporangiaceae; genus JAJYUU01. The sequence goes on along the minus strand of JBAUAR010000519.1, from coordinate 6,334 downwards.
GGAGTCAGCTAGCTCGCCACCGGGTCAGCCCGGATGCAACCCCAGCAGGGCGATGATGTCGGCCGCGAGCTGGCCAGGCGGCTGGTCGCCGGTCGGGACCGGGTAGACCCGGCTCTCGCTGCGATCCGGCGGCTCCAGCGCGGCATACTGGCTCGCCAGCAGCGGCTCGGCGAAGAAGTGACCGGGCCGGCTCAGCACCCTGGTTGCGTCCTGCTCGGGGCTGATCATGAGGAATACCAGCACCGCCCGCTCCCGGCTGCCGAGCAGTTCGTCCCGGTAGCTGCGCTTGAGGGCAGAACAGGCCAGCACGGCCGACTGCCCGGTCGCGATGATGTCGTCCATCCAGGACGTGATCGCGGCCAGCCACGGCTTGCGGTCAGTGTCGGTGAGCGGCAAGCCGGCCCGCATCTTGGCGATATTCCCGGCCGGGTGGAAGGAGTCGCCGTCGGCGAAAGTCCAGCGCAGCCGCCTGGCCAGCTCCAGGCCGACGGTCGTCTTACCGCTGCCGGCCACGCCAGCCACCACCAGGATCATGTCGCCCCGAGCCTAGCGTGCAAGGCTGCTAGAGAGAGCACGCGAGTCAAGGGAGTTCCGCATGTCCGCTCAGCAGGTAGACGCGCTCGTCATCTTTGGCGCCACCGGCGACCTGGCCAAGCTGGAGACATTTCCGGCACTCGTCGGCCTCGTCGATCGTGGCGTGCTCAATGTCCCGGTTGTCGGTGTCGCCAAGAGCGGCTGGGGACTCGACCAGTTCCGCGACTACGCGACCGCATCGCTGAAGCTCAACGGCATGGATCCCGCGAGCCAGGCGGCCAGCACGATGCTGGGCCTGCTGCGCTACGTCGACGGCGATCTCGACGACCCGGCGACCTACGCGGCCATGAGCGCCGCGATGGGCGACGCGCAGCAGGTGCTGTATTACCTGGAGGTGCCGCCGTCGCTGTTTGCCAGGGTCGCGGGCGGCATCGCTTCGGCCGGTCGTGCCGCGAACGCGCGGGTCATGGTGGAGAAGCCATTCGGCACCGATCTGGCCAGCGCCATCGCGCTGAGCCAGACCATGCACGGCTACTTCCCCGAGGAGTCCATCTACCGGGTGGATCACTGGCTCGGCCTGGAGCCGGTGGAAAACCTGCTGTTCGCCCGGTTCGCGAATTCCGTCGTCGAGCCGTTGCTGAACCGTGAGCACGTCGCCAGCATCCAGATCACGATGGCCGAGGCGTTCGACGTGGCCGACCGCGGCAGTTTTTATGACAAAACAGGCGCCATCAGGGACGTGCTGCAGAATCACCTGCTCCAGGTGCTCGCCACTGCCCTGGCCGAGCCACCGGACGGCACCGGCCTGACCGCGTGGCGGGACGACAAGTCGCAGTTCATCGGCGCGCTCGAGCCGCTCAGCCCGCAGCGGGCGGTCCGCGGTCAGTACGCGGGCTACCTCGACGTGGCCGGCGTCGCGCCAGCCAGCACCACCGAGACCTACTGCGCCGTCCGCCTGACCGCGCAGTCCTGGCGCTGGGGGGAGGTACCCATCCTGATCCGAGCCGGCAAATGCCTGCCAGTGACGGCCACCGAGGTGGTATTCCGGTTCCGCAAGCCGCCACACGACGTGTTCGGGATCGGCACGGTGACCGGCTCTAACCAGCTGCGCATCCGCGTCTACCCCGACGACCAGGCGGGACTCACCCTGGTTGGCAAGAAGCCGGGCCCGGACCTGGCGCCGGAGCTCCGCGAGCTGGCCTACACGGGCGAGCCAGCCAGCCAGCTGATGCGTCCCTACGACCGGCTGATCGGGGCGGCGCTGACCGGTGACCGGTACCTGTTCGCCCGCCAGGACACGGTCGAGGCCGCCTGGCGGGTAGTCCAGCCGGTGCTCGGCGACGTCGTACCCGTCGTGCCGTACGCCCGCGGCAGCTGGGGCCCGGCGCAGGCGGACGCGCTCGTGCCCGCCGGCGACGCCTGGCACAACCCCGGTGGCTAGCCTCCGGCCGGGCGCCGGTCTGCGGCTGCGCTGGCTGCTCGGGGTGCTCGCCGTCATCGTGGTGCTGACGGCCGGCTGGCCGCTGGTCAGCGCCATGGTGGCTGGTCACCGGCCACTGGCGGCCGGCACGACGATCACGGTCGGGCCAACCGCGAGCAGCTCGGGCCGGGTGACGGTCGGCCCGGGCTGGTCGGTCATGACCGCGAACAGCAACCCGAAGCAGTACTACGCGATCGACCGCGGCCCGGTGCGACTATCGGTCCGATTCGTGCGCCTGGCCAGGACCGGCCAGTCAGGTCCGCTGTGGCGAGGGCTGCGGCAGATCCTGCGGATCGGCAGCCCGGGCGTCACGCCTGGTCGGCCGCAGGTCCTTACGACCGCGGACGGCGGCCGGGGCGTCATCGCAGCCCTGTCGGGTCCGGGCCGCGTCGGTCGGGCCGTGGTCGTCGCCGCGCCTGACAGGCCATACGCGATCGAGATGATCATGCTGGGGCCACCGAGCACGCTGCAGGCCATGCACGCCTCCGGCATGCCGATCATCAGGTCCCTGCGATTCCCGGCGGCCTCACGATGACGGTGGCAGGCAGCATCACGCTGGTCCGGGTCACGGCCGGGGTCGTGTGCGCGTTCGGTGCCATCGTGCTGGCATGGCAGTTCTTCCGGTACCTTGCCGTGCTTCCGGGCGACGCCGCGGTGGCCATCGCGGTCGAACTGCCGCTGGTGCTGATCGGCTGCTGGGCAGTCAGGTGGCTGCGCCCGGTGCACCCGCCCGCCCTGATCTGGTCGGCCGCGGCGGTCATCTGGGGCGCCGCGGCCGCAACCGGCTGTGCCCTGCTCGCCAACGAAGGGCTGACCGGACTGTGGGCCAAGAGCGCGGGCCCTGACTTCGCGGCGACCTGGTCGGCGTCGCTGTCCGCCCCGCTCAACGAGGAAGTGCTCAAGCTGTGCGGCGCGGTTTTGGTCGTGCTGGCCGCGCCGCAGCTGATCCGGGGACCGCTCGATGGCATGGTGATCGGGGCCCTGATCGGACTCGGATTCCAGGCAGCCGAGAACGTCACCTACGGCCTCAACGCCGTCACGCTCGGCGGCGGCGTCGACCCCGCCCGAGCCGTCCTGGCCTCCGCCGGGTACCGAATCGGCGTGACAGGCCTCGGGTCCCACTGGGTGATGACGGCGGTGGCCGGGGCCGGCGTCGGCTATGTGGTCCGGCGTGGCCGGGCCGGCCTACCGCCCGCCACCGCCTGCCTGCTCGGAGCCATGGCGATGCACCTGCTGTTCGACGCCCCGTACGTGCCGCTGCCGGTCAAGGTCGGGGTCAACCTGACCGCCGCGGCGGCGTTCTACCTGGTGCTCCGGCACAGCTACGCGATCCGGGCTCAGGGATTCATGGCCGAGCAGGTCGCCGGGGGCGCGCTCACCGAGTCGCAGGCTGCCGACCTGGTCAGCCGGCCCGGCCGCCGACGGGCGGTCCGCCGGGCGAGTCCCGGCGCAGAGCGCGAACTGCTGCAAGCGCGCCAGCAGCAGGCGCTGTCCGAACTCGACGCCGCCGCGGCGTAACCAGCCTGCACTGACGCATCCCACGGTTCTGCGGGCGTCGTCATGCTCCCGTCATGTTGCGCGGGTAGACCAGTCGCCGGACCCGTGCGGGGGCGACATGCTCGCGAATCGCGATAGGGGGCGGCATTGCCCAGGCCACCGACGGCAGGCTCACGAGACGTCACGACCTCGTCCCGGCCATTGACACCGGACCCGCGGGGTCACCACCGCAGGCCAGGGCGGCGCCGCAACTGGGCCCCGCACCTGCCGCGGCGGCGATGGTCACGGATCGCCTCGGCCGTCCTCATCGCGGTGCTGATCCCCATCACCTGGTCGGTGGGACATGCCCTCACGATGCCCGGCGGCGGGACGACGGCGGAACGTCTCGCCGAGTGGGCCCGCGACCACTACCTAGGCCCGCTGGTAACCCTCGGCGAGTGGATCAGCTACCAGCCGCCGAAGGTCGGCGGCAGACCGTCCTTCGCGCTCACCGGTGGCCCGATCGCTCGGCCCGGTCACCCGGCGGCCCACGCCTCGCCAGCACCGCCGGCCTATCCCGCGCCAGCCCCGCTACAGCCGTTCGTGTCGCCCGCGCTGCCCGGCGAGGGTCAGTGGCGGGCGCTCGCCAGCGTGCAGGGGCAGCCCGCGATCTACGGCACTGAGCTGCGGCCGAGCAGCGTCTACTCGTCCTACGTCGCGGGCGTCGTGTCGATGAACCAGAACCTGCTGCGGTTCGAGCTGCGACCCGGCGCCGAGGACCCGGGAGCAGGTAACTGGGGCGCCGACGACTACATCCCGGCGGGCACAAGGACCGGGCTGCTGGCCACCTTCAACAGCGGGTTCAAGATCGCCACTTCCGACGGCGGCTTCTATCTGAACGGGTCGACGGCGGGCACGCTCACCCCCGGCGTGGCGTCGCTCGTGTATTACGCCGACGGGCACATCGCGATGGGCAACTGGGACCAGGGGATCAGCATGGGGCCGGGCGTCGTGGGCGTCCGGCAGAACCTGCACCTGATCGTCCAGAACGGCCAGGTCCCGGCCAGCGTGGACGTCAACGTCGAGTCCAGCTGGGGCGCCACACTCGGCGGCGGCTACTACGTCTGGCGGTCGGGCATCGGAATCACCAGCGACAACCGGGTGATCTTTGTCTACGGCCCGGCGCTGAACGTGCGGGAACTCGCCGACCTGCTGCAGCGCGCGGGCGCCGTGACGGGGATGGAGCTCGACATCAACCCCGAGTGGACGAACTTCATGTACTACCTGCCGAACCAGCCTGCTAGCCCGACGCCGGTGAACCTACTGCCCGACCAGCAGGAGCCGGCCGACCGGTACTACGCGCCGAACAGCAGGGACTTCAACGCGGTCTACGCGAAATGACCAGCCCGACTCGGACCCCCACCGGGCGGCCGGCGGTCCCCGCCGCCCGGCGACGGGTCACCGTCCTCGGCGCGGCCGCGGGGTTCGCTCTGGCGGCGGTCCAGGCCGCCCGGCCACGGCAGTGGCCGAAGAACCTGCTGGTGTTCGCGGCGCCGCTGGCCGGCGGGTCGCTCGGCCGAGATGACGGTTTTGGGTACGCCCTGGTCGCGTTCGCAGCGTTTACCGCAGCGGCGTCGGCCGTCTACCTGATCAACGACGTCATGGATGTCGACCGCGATCGGGCGCACCCGGTAAAACGACGCCGCCCGGTGGCTGCCGGGCGCCTGCCGCAGTCCTCCGCCCTGGTTCTCGCTGGCACCGGGCTCGCCGCCGCGGTGCTGGCCAGCCTGGCCATCCGGGAGCCGCTGCTGGCCGCGGTGATCTGCAGCTACGTCGCGCTGTCGCTGGTCTACAGCGCCGGCCTCAAGCACCTGCCGTGGATCGAGCTCGCGTTCGTCGCCAGCGGGTTTGTGTTCCGGGCGCTCGGCGGCGCGGTGGCCACCCAGGTCCCGCCGTCGGGCTGGTTCCTCGCGGTCTGCAGCCTCGGCGCCCTCATGGTCGCCACGGGCAAGCGCTACACCGAGCTGTCGATGCTCGGCCGGCGCGCGGTAGCCCACCGGCCGGTCATGCGCTGGTACTCCGCGTCGCTGCTGCGCGCGGTCCAGCGCGCCGCCATCGCCGCGCTGCTGGCCTGCTACCTGGCCTGGGCGCTGTCCGAGCACACGCCGTGGCGGCTCGACTGGCATCTGGCCAGCCTGCTGCCGCTCGCCGCTGCGCTCATCCGGTTTGACTGGCTCACCGCGCGGGCGGGCGGCCGACCGGTCGAGGACCTGATCTGCAGGGACCGGTGGATGGTTGGCTGCGAGGTGGCCTGGCTCGCCCTGTTCCTGGCCGGGCTGGCGTAGATGACGAAGCAGCCGCCCGCCGAGGCGCACCCCGTCCGCCGGCATAGGGTCGGGCTATGGTGACGGGCGAGTCTGCCGCCGGGACCGTTGCTGCCACTGGGGGCGGGTCAGGCCAGCCCGGCTGGCCGGCTCGCGTGCTGCTCATCGGCGGCACGAGCGAGATAGGGCTGGCGATCCTCGCGGCACTGAAGCTGCAGCCCGCTGCCGAGGTACTGCTGGCCGGGCGGGACGCCGAGGGCATGCGCGCCGCAGCGGCAGCGCTGCCATCGACGGTCAGGCTGCTGACTTACGACGCGACCGACGCTGCCGCGCACGAGCAGCTGGTGACGGCCGCGTTCTCGGACGGCCCGGTAGACCTGGTGATCTCCGCGGTCGGCGTGCTCATCCCGCAGAACCGCCTCGACGCCGAGCCGCAGCAGGCCGCCGCCCTGGTCGAGGCAAACTTCAGCAGCCACGTCGGCGCGCTGCTCGCGGCGGCGGCGGAACTGCGCCGGGCGGG
>JBAUAR010000518.1:0-13263 GCA_049675875.1 Streptosporangiaceae bacterium | reverse complement strand
CTGCCGGGCCATGCACGCAGGCCCGCCGCTCCGCGTGGCAGGCGGCAGGCGGCCTGCCGGAGCTGTTCTTCTTCGCACGAAGAAACCGACCTCGCATTGCGGAGGGCTGGCGGATCGATCCGGGCGGGCGCCGGCCGATCTCGCTGCGCACGATCTACCGGCTCACCAGGCTCGGTCGCCCGCCGATCAGCTGAGCTAACCGGGCCGCTAGCGGAGCGGACCGGTGACCGACTCCGCCGCCCGGACAGCGCCGCCATCGGCCACATACCGGACCGCGGCCTCGATCTCCGGGGCCAGGAACCGATCAGGGCCCGGCCCAGCAGCGCTGGCCCGCAACCCCGCCAGCACCGCGCCGGTGCCAGCGGCCGGCGTCAGCGGCGCGCGCAGCTCAATGCCGCGTGCCGCGGTCAGCAGCTCGATGGCCAGCACCCTCGTCAGGCCGTCTAGCGCCCGGCGCAGCTTGCGCGCAGCGGACCAGCCCATCGAGACGTGGTCTTCCTGCATGGCCGAGCTGGGAATCGAGTCGACGCTGGCGGGCCCGGCGAGCCGCTTCAGCTCCGAAACGATCGCTGCCTGGGTGTACTGCGCGATCATGTGCCCGGAGTCGACGCCGGGGTCATGAGCGAGAAAGGCCGGCAAGCCCTGGCTGCGGGCGGCATCGAGGAATCGGTCCGTCCGCCGCTCGGACATGCTCGCCAGGTCGGCCACGCCGATAGCCAGGAAGTCGAGCACGTAGCCGAGCGGCGCGCCGTGGAAGTTCCCGTTGGACTCGAGCCGACCGTCCGGGGTGATCACCGGGTTGTCGATCGCCGAGGCCAGCTCCCAGCTCGCGACCTGCGCGGCGTGGTCGACGGTATCCCTGACCGCGCCAGCCACCTGGGGTGCGCAGCGCAGCGAGTAGGCGTCCTGCACCCGGGTGCACTCCGGGCCCCGGTGGCTGGCCATGATCGCGCTGTCGGCCAGCAGGGCCCGCAGGTTGGCAGCGGAAGCGGCCTGCCCCGGATGCGGCCGCAGTGCCTGCAGGTCCGCGGCGAACGCGGCATCGGTGCCAAGGAGTGCCTCGACGCTCATGGCGGCCGTGATGTCCGCGACCCGCAGCAATGCACGAACGTCGTCGATCGCGAGCACCAGCATGCCGAGCATGCCGTCGGTGCCGTTGATCAGGGCCAGGCCTTCCTTCTCGCGCAGCCGTACCGGCACGATGCCGGCCGCGGCCAGCGCCTCGGCTGCGGGGAGCGTGCGGTGATCGGCGTCCCTGACTACGCCCTCGCCGGTGATCACCAGCGCGCAGTGGGCCAGCGGAGCTAGGTCACCGGAGCAGCCGAGACTGCCGTACTCGTGCACGACGGGCGTGAAGCCGGAGTTCAGCAGGGCCGCGTATGCCTGAACCGTCTCCTCGCGAGCCCCTGTGCGACCGGTCGCCAGGGTGGCCAGCCGTAGCAGCATGAGCGCCCGGACGACTTCGTCCTCCACCTCAGGACCCGAGCCGGCCGCATGACTGCGCACCAGGCTCGCCTGCAGCTGAGCGCGCAGGTCGGGCGGGATGTGCCGGGTAGCGAGAGCGCCGAACCCGGTGGACACCCCGTAGTGCGGCTCCGAGTCCCCGGCCAGCGCATCGATGATGTCGCGGCCACGCCTGATCGCTGTCAGCGCCTCGGCGGCTAGCTGCACCGTTGCACCGCAGCGCGCGACCGCGATCACGTCATCCGCGGTCAGCGGGCCAGCTCCGACTAGGACAGGCTGCGTCGGCTGTCTGCCGGCCATGGCCACCTCCAGTGCGACTTTACTGTACTTGCAAACTATGTGCAGTTACGGCTAGCGTGCGATTGTGACGACCGCTACCAGGCCTCGGCTCGGTGCCCTGGTGCGCCAGTCATTTCAGGCGCTCACACCCGCCGAGCGGCGCCGCGTGTCGGCAATGTACGGCTCAATTCTCGGCCTGCACCTGATCGGCTTCACCATCTTCGTGGCCTTCGTGATCCCCGCGCACTACCGGGGCCTCGGCATCGGGGTGAGCGTGCTCGCGTACACGCTCGGGCTGCGGCACGCCTTCGACGTCGACCACATCGCTGTGATCGACAACACCACCCGCAAGGAGCTCAGCGCGCGGCATGGCACCGGCAGGCCGCGACCGCTGTGCTTCGGCTATTTCTTCTCGCTCGGCCACTCCACCGTCGTCGTGGCAGTGGGGGTAGGCATCGTCGTGGCGGAGAAGGTGGTGTTCGGCCAGCTCGTGAACGGCCACTCCGGGCTCGAGCGGTTCGGCACGCTGTTCGGTACGCTCATCTCGGCGGCCTTTCTGTTCCTCATCGGCTCACTGAACCTGGTCATCCTCCGCGGGATCGGCAAGGTATTTACCGCCATGCGGCGCGGCGAGTATGACGAGGCCGAGCTGGAACATCAGCTGGACAACCGGGGCCTGCTCTACCGGTTCTTCGGCCGATGGGCACGGGCGATCAGCAAGGAGTGGCAGCTCTACCCGGTCGGCGTGCTGTTCGGGCTGGGCTTTGACACCGCGACGGAGGTATTGCTGCTCGGCACGACCGCGTTCCTCGCCCTGCAGCACATCCCCTGGTACGCGATCTGCTGCCTGCCGGTTCTGTTCACCGCCGGCATGTCCGTGCTGGACACGACGGACGGCATCGTCATGAACCTCGCCTACGGCTGGGCCTTCTTTAACCCGGTACGCAAGGTCTACTACAACCTCGCGATCACCGGCCTGTCGGTGTCGGTCTGCTTTCTGGTTGGCGGGATCGAGGTGCTCGGGCTGATCTCGTCGCAGGTCAAGGCGCTGAGCCAGACCGGTGGGTTCTGGGGGTTCCTCCGCGACTTCAACCTCAACGTGGCTGGCTTCGTGATCGTGGGGTTGTTCCTGGTGACCTGGGCTGGGGCGCTGCTGATCTGGCGCTACGGCCACATCGAGGAAAAGTGGAGCAGCAAGCTGGCGACCAGAGACGGCGGGTTATAGGCCCGCTTACCAGCGGCCGCGGTGCACCAGGTCGTCCAGCGTCCGCCGCTTGATCACCCGCGCGGAGCCGCCCTCATCGGCTTCCGGCGCGGGGTGGCCGATCGCGACGGCGCCGATGGGCACGTACGTGTCCGGCACCCCGTAGAGCGCGCGGAAGTCCGCGATGTGGTGCGGCGGTATGCCGAAGAACAGCGCTCCGAGATCCTCGTCAACGGCCGCAAGCAACATGAGCAGGGCTGTAAAACCTGTATCTATGTCCCAGTAAGGCACCGGCCAGTGCGCCTCGTCGCGGTCGGTCCAGCCCTTGTCCTGTCGGGCGTACCGGTCCAGGTAGATGTCCTTGCAGGAAAGCGGGACCACGACCAGCGGCGCGTGGGTGACTGGCTCGAATGATGGCCCGGCAGCGGACTCGTCACCGCGGTACCTCGATAGCAGTTCCCAGAACGGGGCGAGCTGGCCCGCGCCCTCTAGCGTCATCAGCGCGTAGCCCTGGCTGAATCCGGCTGACGGGGCACGATTGGCCGCCCGAAGGATGCGGTCCCTCGCCTCGGGCGCTACCCGCTCGTCGGTATAGGCGCGCACCATCTTGCGCTTCTTGATGACGTCCGAGAACTCCATCGCGCCATGATATGGGAGGTTTGCCCGTCAAGCACCGCACCAGTCGGGGGCGACAACGGTGCCGTCAGGCAGGGCCATCTCCCGGTGACAGATTCAGCTGCGGCTACTCGGCCGACTTGACTGGAGGCTTGCGGGCAAGCACGAGGAACTGCTTGCCGAGCAGTCGCCACAAGACCGGTGTCCGCAGATAAAACCTGGTCAGCCTCGGTGACGGCGGCAGCAGGCCACGGAAGGAAAACGGCAGGAACCGGGCGGACACCGCGGTGACGTCGAATCCTGCGGCATACAGGTGCTCGGTTACCGCGATATGCGACAAGATCACCGTGTGATCCGCGCAGTCGAAGTACTCGCGTGCGCAGTATCGGAAGTTCGGGCCGATGATCGCAATCCGGCCGCCCGGCTGCAGCGAGCCGTACAGCTTGCCGAGCACAGTGGCGACCGCGTTCTGGTCGGGCAAGTGTTCGAGGAAGTTCGAGACAAACACGCCGTCAAAGTAGTCGCTGGGAATATCCGCGGCCATGATGTCGGTGATGATCATCTTGACTCCGGCGGACTCCGGCACGCCTTGGCCGACCAGGTCGACTCCCCAGCGCTCAGCCGCCGGGACCGCGTTAATGAACTCACCACGCCCGGCAGCCGGGTCGAGGACGCAGGACGGAGCTCCCATTCGGTGATGGATATAGCGGGCGATCTCCTGCCATACCGCCTGCCGACGATCCTGGTCGACATCGTGGAACCGCCACGCGTACATCCGCTCGTAGTTGATGCCGCCAGGCTCCCGGCCGGGCAGCACGGTACTCCGAGCATGGACTAGTTTCTCGGGACTGTCCTGCGGGATGTCCGGGGCTTTCATCTGAACGCCTTTCGGCCCTCGATCGCCAGGCTCATCCTAGGGTCTGATCGGGATTCTCCGCATCGGTCGCCGGTAACCAACCGCGCGCCTCGCCGTCGCTGGGCCATGCCTGGCTAATACCCCGAAGGCCGTCGGCGCTCTCCCGCCAGTCCATCGGGAGGCGTGGATGCACAGATTCCGCTGCCGGGCCTTGCTGGCCGTCGGGTGCAAGGAGCCGCACGCGGCCAAGTAGGGCACCTCCCGGGCGGGCTGACCTCACGGCGAGCGAGGCGCGGGAGGCGCGCCGATGGTGGCCGGCGCGCCGAACCGCTGCAGGACCTCGGGCACGGCCACGATGCCGTGCTCATCCTGGAAGTTCTCCATGATCGACAGCAGCGCCCTGGCGGTCGCGCCGGTGCCGTTGAGCGTGTGCACGAACTCCAGCCTGCCCTCCCGGCGGAACCGGATATTTAGCCGGCGAGCCTGGTAGTCCGTCGTGTTCGAGCAGGAGGTGATCTCTCGGTAGCGCTGCTGTACCGGGAACCACGCCTCGATGTCATACTTCTTCGCCGCGGGTGCGCCGAGGTCACCGACGGCGATATTCATCACCCGGTACGGCAAGCCCAGTTCCTGCGCGATCTCCTCCTCGTAGGAGAGCAGCAGGTCATGAGTGTCCCGCGACTGCTCCGGGGCGCAGTAGACGAACATCTCCACCTTGTCGAACTGGTGCACGCGGAACATGCCCCTGGTGTCCTTGCCGGCCGCCCCGGCCTCCCGGCGGAAGTTCGTCGTGAACGCGACGTACCTGGCCGGCAGGTCATCCTCCGCAAGCCGCTCTTCGGCGTGCAGGCCGGCCAGCGCGACCTCGGAGGTACCGGTGAGGTACAGGTCGTCGTGCTCGAGGTGGTACAGGTTCGACGCCTCGGTCGGCAGGAACCCAGTGCCGTACATGGCGCGCTCCCCCACCAGGATCGGCGGCAGCACCAGCAGGAATCCCCGGCCGGTCAGCTTGTCGATCACGTACCGGTACAGCGCCATCTCGGTGAGCGCGACGTCGCCGATTCGATAAGCGAACCGCGAGCCGGACAGCCGGGCGCCCCTGGCCATGTCGATCCAGCCCCGGGGCGAGCCGATCTCAGTGGTATCCCGTAGCTCGAATCCAAACTTGGGCTTCTCGCCCCAGGTCCGGATCAGCTGTGCATCGTCCTCGTCCATACCGTCGGCGGCGGTGGGGTCAGGCAGATTGGGGATGCGCGCGAGCAGCTCGTCGCGTTCCCGGCTGGCCCTCGCGAGCTCGTCCTGGGCCTGGTCGAGCTCCGATCGGACCAGGCGCAGCTGCTCGAGCTGTTCGGGCGTCGGCTTGCCTCGCGACGCGCCCCGCTGCGTCGCGCGGAGCGTTTCGGTGCGCTCGGTCAGCGATCGCCAGGCTGCATCCACCGCCATCAGCGCGTCGAAATCCGCGGCCGCGCCGCGCCGGGCTAGGGCCGCGTGGTAACCCTCCCGATCCTGCCTGGCGGCCTTGAGGTCGATCACCCGCGCGAGTCTAGTCGGGCCCGACTGACCGCGCCTGCTGGTATTGCCCCGCCACGGCGGCGCCAGCCTCCGGCAGGCTGCCGTCGCCGCCGGCTGCCGGCCGAGCGGTGGCGCGGGTGGCCAGCACCGACCCGGCGAGGATCAGCACGAATGCGATGGCCATCTGGGCGGTCAGCCGCTCCCCCAGCACGAGCACGCCGAGAACCACCGCGATCGCCGGGTTCACATAGGTGATGACCGCGGCCCTGGCGGGCCCGGCCTCGGCTATGAGCGCGAAGAACAGCACGAAGGCAAGTGCCGTGCAGATCACGGCCAGCCCGGCGAGCGACGCCAGTACCTTCGCCGCAGGCACCGTGTGCGGCCAGGTGACCGCCGCGATCGGCGCATAGACCACCGCGGCGAACGCCAGGCACGCCGCCGTCATGCCGAGCGACGGCAGCTCGCTCAGTTTGCGGGCGGCGATCAGCGGTCCGATCGAGTAGCACACCGCGACCCCGAGCACCTCGATAACCGAGCCGACGTCCCCGCTCGTGCCGCTGCTCACGACGAGCAGCGCCACGCCGCCAAGCCCGAGCAGCAGGCCAGTCCATCTGATGGGAGTGAGCCGGTCCTGGCCACCGGTGAGCCGGCCGAACACCGCGACCAGGATCGGCACCGACGCGATCAGCAACCCACTCAGCGAGCTCGACAGCCGCGTTTCAGCCTCGGACAACAGCAGCCACGGCGTGATGATCTCCACCACCGCAAACAGGAAGAGCCAGCGCCAGTACGGCAGCAGGGGGGCCAGCTCGCCTCGGCGGATGGCAATCGGAACCAGCAGCGCCGCGGCGATGGCAACCCGGGCCAGCACGAGCACCGGCGGCGCGACCCCGCTGTCAGCGACCTTGATGAGCAGGTAGGGAATGCCCCAGATCACGCCCATCGCTCCGAACAACCACCAGCCGCGGCGGCTCACCGGTGCTCCTTCGTCGTAGTCGCGGTCACGTGCCCGGCAGACCGGGCGGGTCACGCCAGCATCAGCTTGCGTTGCTGGCCCCGACGCGGTCTTGAACGCAATTGCGCGACCGGGTATTGCCGGCCGCGGTCAGCGTGGCTCGTCCTAGGACCGCAGGCAGATGGCAGTCCTGCCGATGGTGACGCAGAATTTCCCAGCTGCCGGCGCCGCACTCCCCGCTGACGGAGTGTCTGAGGCCGAGCCGGGCCGGCCAGCGCCGAGCACCGTCGGCTGCCGCGCCGACGCGGGCGAGCTGGTGGGGTTGGGTGTGGTGAAGCTGCCACCGCGCTTCGGGCTGACAGCTGGGGGGCCGGAGCTAGCGGAGCCCGCACCGGTGCCTGGCCGACCGCCAGTGCGGTGCGACGGGGGGGCGGTCACAGGCAGCCTGCCCGGCGTCATGCTCACCGTGACGAAGGACAGCATGGTAATGACGATGACCCCTGACACGACCGCTACCAGCGGCAGGAGCAGCACCGGGTGTCTGCGCAGCGCGGCGACGACGGTACGGCCACTCGTCCGCGCCCGATCCGCGGCTAGCGCGAGTGCTGTGTCGATTACGGGCAGGCTCGGCCCGTGCCCGATCCGCGCGCTCTGGTGGGCGAACGTCAGCGCGGCTCGCCGTTGCGACGGAGTCAGCCCGGGCAGCAGATATACGATCGTGCAGCCAGCGCGCTCTTCCGTGACGACGTGTAAGCCGGCTGGCAGCTCCGCATAACGGATCTTGACCATCAGCCGAACCTCACGCCCGCCGCAATGTGTCTATCCCCCCACGGTCCAACAGACGGTGACGACGCTATCACGGTGGATAGCTGCAATCGCACCGAAAAATCAGATTGCAATCTGCCTGTTGCACATTGCTCGCTTGCGCCGCGCACGGCCGACCCGTACCGGCGACGGCTGCACCCCAGGCCAGCCAGCCGACCGCCTGCCGAGTCTGCGCTATGGCCCTGTCCCGGTACGCTCGCAGGCAGATAGCCGCATGCTGGCACCCCGCGCGGTCCGGCCGGATCCAGCCGGGTCTGGCACAGGTCGGCGCGGCCCGCGGCCACGCTGCTGTTTTCGGAGGAACCGTGCGGCTCAACAGCACCAGCCGAGCCACCCCGGCGGTCGCGGCGGCGGCTGAACGGGGCGCCTCTGCTCGCGCGCTGCGACCCCGACTCGCCATCCTCCTTGCTCTCGCCGGAGGCCTGCTGCTCGCAGGCGCGTTTCCGCCGATCGGGGTCTGGCCGCTCGCCGCCGTCGGTCCGGCGCTGCTGATCATCGCGCTGTGGCAGCAGCGGGCCAGAGTCGCCCTCAGCGCGGGGGTCGTGTTCGGCCTCGCCTTCTTCTTCCCGCTGCTGACCTGGCTGGTCAACGTCGCCTGGTACGCATGGACCGCGCTGGCCGTGGCCGAGGCGGTCATATTCGGGGTCCTGGCCGTCGGCCAGTGGCTGCTGCTGCGCCTGCCCGGCTGGCCACTCGCGGTGGCGGGCTGGTGGGCGACCGTCGAAGCGGTGCGAAGCCGGTGGCCGTATGCCTTCCCGTGGGGGCGGCTGGCCATGAGCCAGTCATCGGCCCCCACGGCCCGGTGGGTGGCGATTGGCGGACCGGTGCTGCTCACGTTCTTGATCGCGCTGACTGGGGCGTGCCTGGCGGGGGTTGTGCTGGGCCAGGCTCCGTGGGCCGCAGGGGGAACTGGCATAGCCGCTGGCGTCCGGTCCCGGATCGGGGCCGCGCTGGCTTGTGTCGCGACGGCAGCCCTGGCCGTTTGCGGCGCGTTCCTGCCTGCGGACCCGGCCGGACCGTCGGGGCCACGGCACACGGCCGTGGTGGCCGCGATCCAGGGCAACGTGCCGCACACGAAGGACCTGCCCGACCTGCTGCGCGCCACCACGGTGACGCAGAACCACGCCGCGGAGACCGATCGGCTCGCCGGGAAGGTTCGCAGCGGCGTGGCGCTGGCGCCAGACGTGGTGATCTGGCCGGAGAACTCCACCGACGAAGACCCGCGCTTTGATCCGCACATTTTCAACGTCATCTCCGGTGCGGTCGCGACCATCGACCGGCCCGTGCTGGTCGGAGCAGTGCTGCAGTATCCGGAGCGCAATACCGGTGAGCTCTGGCTGCCCGGCAAAGGACCGGTCGCGATCTACGTCAAGCGCCAGCTGGTGCCCTTCGGCGAGTACATCCCGCTCCGCGGCCTGCTGGACAAGATCACGTCGCTGCCCTCGCTGGTACCGGTCAACTTCACGGCCGGCCATCGGCCGGTGGTGTTCGATCTCGGCAAGGTCCGGCTCGGCGACGTGATCTGCTATGAGGTCGGCTTCGACCGCCTGGTCTCCTCCGAGGTAGCGAGCGGCGCCAACCTGCTGGCGATGCAGACCAACGACGCCGACTTCGAGCTCGACGGCCAGACCGGCGAGACGACCCAGCAGCTCGCCATGGCGCGGATCCGCGCCATCGAATATGACCGCTCGGTTGTGGTTGCTTCCACCACCGGGATCAGCGCGATCATCGCGCCAGACGGCTCCCTCATCGCGCGCACCGGCACCTGGCAGCAGGCCGAGATCGAGGCCTCGGTGCCGCTGCGAACGACGACCACGCTCGCGCTGCGCGTCGGCGGCTGGCCAGAGGGATTTATCAGCGCGGCCACGGCGCTGGCGCTGTTGCTGGCTGCCAGTCAGCTGGTGCGACAGCGCCGCCGCCAGCCAGGCCGGTCCAGCGCTAGCGCCGTGGCCGCACAATAGAAGCGTGGCCTTCTGGCGCGGTTTCCGGCAGCCCGCTCGGTACGCCGCGCTGGCCGCCGGGGCGATCCCGGTGCTGGCGTTCCCCGCCGCGAACCTGGAGTGGCTGGGGTGGGTGGGGCTGGTCCCTGGTCTCGCCCTGATGCGCGGCGCGGCGACGCGCCGCGAGGCCTGGGTGCGCGGCTGGTGGTTCGGGGCAGGCTACCTGCTGGCGGCGATGTACTGGCTGGCGCCCAACATTGGTCCGGCGCTGCTGCTCGTCGGCCTGATCTTCGGCTTCTTGTGGAGCGCCGTCGGCCTGAGCGTGTGGTCGTTGCTGCGGTCCCCCGTCACGATCTGGCGCGCGCTCGCCGCGCTCGTGGTGGTGCCGAGCTGCTGGCTCGTCACCGAGTGGATCAGGTCGTGGCAGGCCATCGGCGGGCCGTGGGCCGTTTTCGGGGCCAGCCAGTGGCAGCATCCTGCGGTGCTCGCGCTCGCTGCCGTCGGCGGTGTCTGGCTGGTGAGCTTTGCCCTGGTAGCCGCCAATACCGGAGTGCTCGTGGCGCTGGTTGCGCGGGCGCCACTGGTCCGCCTGGCCGGCCTGGCCGGCGCCCTCGTGGCCGTGGCAGCGGGGCCCGTAGCGTTCGCCGTGACCTCGCCGCCCCCGGTCGCCCGGCCGCTCACCGTCGCGCTCGTGCAGCCCGGCGTGACTGGCGGGCCCGCCGTCCGGCTGCAGCGCAACGAGCAGCTGACCGCGCGCGACGCCGGCCGGGCCGACTTGTACGTCTGGGGCGAGAGCAGCGTCGGCTACAACCTCGCCACCCGGCCCCGTTACTTGTCCGCCATCGAGCGGCTTTCCGCGCGGGCGGGCGCCGAGATCCTTGTCGACCAGGACGCGCAGGACGCCGCAGGCGCCCAGTCCAAGCAGGCCGCGCTCATCAGCCCGGCCGGCGTGCGCGGCCGCTACGTCAAGACCAGGCTCGTGCCGTTCGGCGAGTACATCCCGTTCCGGCCGGTACTCGGCTGGCTCACCAAGATCAGCCGGGCAGCTCCGACCAACGTCCAGCCGGGCACCGGAGCGCACGTCCTGCGCGCCACCCTGCCGGACGGCAGGCCGCTGACATTCGGCGTGCTCATCTGCTTTGAGTCCGCGTTCCCGGACATGTCCAGGGTGGACACCGACCATGGCGCCCAGGTGATCATCTATCAGACGTCAGACACCACGTTCCAGTCCAGCTGGGCTCCAGCCCAGCACGCGTCGCTGAGCGCGCTCCGTGCGGCCGAGACCGGCCGGCCGGTGGTCCAGGCGGCACTGACCGGTGACTCCGCCGCGTTCGACGCCCGCGGCAGGATGCTCGCCCTGGCGGGCACAAGCTTCCGGGGCACGACCCTGGTACGGCTGCAACTGCCGGCCGGCTCGGCCCGGACCCCCTACGATCGCCTCGGCGATTACATTCCGTGGACGGCGGTCGGGATCGCCGCCCTCGCCGCGCTGGCCGGGCTGAGCCGGGCCGGCATCGCCCGGCGCCGCAGCCGAGACACCGCCGCCGAGCCGTCGGCCGAGGTCCTCACCGATCGCAGGTGAGCGGGCCGGGCGGCAATCAGACCGGTCCCTGCTGCGCCACGGCGCGGCGGTGACCGGCAGTGACAAGCGTCATAGCTGGATGGACCGTCCGTAGTCCGGGCGTTAGCACCACTGATCCGCACCGGAAGCCTGCCGCGCTGACGCCGGCTCCCGCGCATGGCCTGATGCCGGCGACCGCGACAGCGGCCCGGCGAGGGCCCGCCCTGCCCCTGGCACGCGTGACACACGCGCGCGAGCCCGCCGGCATCCGCAGGCGAGCTCAGCCCTTGTTCCGGCTCGTACCCGCCCGGGCGGCGAGGAACACGACGAAGGGAATCCATGCCCCGCCTCGTCCGTCCGGCGCGCCATGCCCGCGACCGCGCAGCCGTGCTGGCCGGCGCGGCCAGCCAGCGGCTGGTCGGCCCGGTGTGCCGCCGGAAGAAGACGCTCGCCCTGGCCGGCACCGCGCTCGCCGGTACCGCCCTCGCACTGGCGGGAGCAGGCTCAGCCAGTGCCGCGACGAGTCCCGACGGCCGGGTGGCCAGCGCAGCGCAGCACGCGCGCAGCACCATGGATATGCCGCCTGAAGCGGTGCGCCAGGCGCCGCAACTGCCGACGATCATCAGCTCGCCTGCTGGCCAGCCCGCCCGGCCGCAGGCCGTCCCGCTCACCTGGAAGCGGCTTCGGGATGCGATCAACTGGCAGACCAGCCCGGCGGCGGCCCGCCAGGGCAGGCTGCCGTTCGCGGACCGGCGGCGGCCCGTCGGCACCAGTGGCCCGCAGAACTGGATGCCCATCTCGGGGTCGCAGCTGGCCAACGCCACGACGATCGTCCAGCAGACGCTGGCCAAGCGGATGGGCATCAGGTCGGCGGTTGTCGCGGTCGCCACCGCGATGCAGGAATCGCGCTTGCACGATCTCGGCTATGGCGACGCCGACTCGCTCGGCCTGTTCCAGCAGCGCCCGTCGTCCGGCTGGGGAACCGCCCAGCAGATCATGAACCCGGCTTTCGCCGCGAACGCGTTCCTCGCCGCCCTGCAGCGATACCAGGCCGGCAATCCAAGCTGGGCCGCGCAGCCGCTATGGGCCAGTGCCCAGGGCGTGCAAAAGTCCGGCCTGCCGTTCGCATACGCGCAGTGGGAAGCGCAGGCCGCGAGCCTGGTAACGCAGATCGCCCGGAGTCAGCAGCAGTAGTCCGCAGCCCGAGCACATGACGGGACGAACCGGGTAACCACGCCGGCCCGAGCCGCGAGCCGGGCTATCCTGGCCGGTCCGGATCCGGCCACCAGGGCGGATGCTGTAGAAACGGTGACCATGACGTCCTTCCTGACCGATGCCGGCTACTGGGCCCTCATCGTGTTCGCCTTCGTCCAGGCGTGCTGCATCCCGATCTCGTCCGAGATAACTTTCGGGTTCGCGGGCGTGCTCGCCTACGAGGGTCACCTCAGCCTCGTGCTGGTGATCATCATCGGCGCGGCAGCCGAGCTGGCCGGTTCGTCCGCTGCCTATGGCGTCGGCCGGCTGGGCGGACGTCACACCGTCGAGCGATACCGCCGATACCTGCTGATGACCAGGAAAGACGTGGAGCGGGTCGAGCGGTTCTTCGACGGACGCGGCGCCTGGTCGGTCGCCGTCGCCCGGATCATCCCGCTCGTGCGGGCCTTCGCCGGCCTGGTGGCCGGCTTCATGGAGGTCCCCGCGCTGCCCTTCGAGATCTTCAACCTGATCGGCACGCTCGCCTGGGCGGCCGCGCTATCGCTGATCGGATACGAGCTCGGCAGCGACTGGACCAGCGCGTCGAAGAGCTTCTCGCACGCCAGCGACGCCCTGGCCGCGGTCGTGGTGCTGCTGCTGGTCGTCCTGATCGTGCACAAGGCACTGCAGGTCAGGACGGAGCGCCGGGCCGATGCTGCCGCCCTGGCAGCTGGCCCCGCTAGGCCCGCTGGCGCTGCTGGCGCCGGTGACACTGCCGGAACGGTCGGTCGCGACTGGCCCGCGCCGATCGACGACGCAGCACCCGACGGGGGTGCGGGCGGCGGGCCAGTGGAGCAG
>JBAUAR010000517.1:0-2367 GCA_049675875.1 Streptosporangiaceae bacterium | reverse complement strand
GGCCACCAGTGGAGACTTTCTCATGGCCACGGACACTGCCGGTCACCACGAAGAAGTGGATCGTTCACGGACAGCGCCACGACCCCCGTGGCCTGAAGCACCGCGACCCCGGCGCGATCCGCGTCGTGCCGATCCCGCCCTTCCGGCGGTTGTTCTATCGCATGCCTCTCGCGGCCCGCGGCCCGCTGCGCCACGGGCGGGCCTAGCGTGCAGGTCAGCAAGTCCAAGCTCCCTGACACCCACCTCGACCACATGCAGGATCTTGTCTAGCTGGGTCCCATAGCGCACGGGCAATGGCGTCGCCTGCTAGGAGCGCGCTGCCAGGTCGGCGGTCATGCGGCGGCGAGCGGGTAGGCATGCGTCCTAGCCGTACAACGGCTCGAGCATCAGCCAGGATCCGGAGGTCTTCCTCGGCGGAATGCCTCCGAGAATGCTGTCAGCGGTAGGCGGGGATGCCGGTGATGGCCTGGCCGAGCGCGAGCGTGTGGATCTCTTCGGTGCCCTCGTACGTCAGCACGGACTCCAGGTTGTTGGCGTGCCGGATGACCGGGTATTCGAGGGTGACGCCGTTCGCGCCGAGGATTGTCCTGGCCTCGCGGGCGATGTCGATCGCGGTCCGCACGTTGCTCATCTTGCCCAGGCTGACCTGCTCTGGCGTGATCGTCCCGGCTTCCTTGAGCCTGCCCAGGTGTAGCGCGAGCAGCTGGGCCCGCTGCAAGTCGGCCAGCATCCAGGCGAGCTTGCGCTGAGTCAGCTGGAACGAGCCGATCTTCTGACCGAACTGCTCGCGGGTCCGCGAGTAATCAGCGGCGGTCTCGAAGCACGTCCGGGCCGCCCCGGTGACGCCCCACAGGATGCCGAAACGGGCCTCTGACAGGCAGGACAGCGGCCCGCGCAGACCGTGCACTCCCGGCAGCACGGCACTGCCCGGCAGCCTGACGTCATCGAAGTACAGCTCGGAGGTCACCGAGGCGCGGAGGGAGAGCTTCTTGTGGATGTTCCGGGTAGTGAAGCCGCGAGCGCCCCGCGGCACCAGGAAACCGCGGATACCGTCCTCGGTGCCCGCCCAGACCACGGCGATGTCGGCGATTCCCCCGTTGGTAATCCACATCTTGGCGCCGCTCAGCACCCAGTCGGACCCGTCTCGCCGCGCCCTGGTCTTCATGCCCGCAGGGTCGGAGCCGTGATCGGGCTCGGTGAGCCCGAAGCAGCCTGCCGCCTCGCCGGCCGCCATCCGCGGCAGCCACTCGTCCTTCTGCTCGTCCGAGCCGTACTTCCAGATCGGGAACATCGCCAGCGAACCCTGCACCGAGACGAGGCTGCGCAGACCGGTGTCGGCGGCCTCCAGCTCCCGGCAGGCCACCCCATAGGCGATGGCTCCCATGTCCGCACAGCCGTAGCCCTTGAGGTGCATGCCGAGCAGGCCGAGTTTGCCGATCTCAGGCAGCAGCTCCTTCGGCAGCGTTCCGGCCTCGAACCAGTCAGCGACGTTCGGCAGGATCCGGTCCGCGGCAAAGCGCCGAACAGTGTCGCGTACCAGGCGCTCCTCGTCGCTGAGCTCCTCGTCGATGCGCAGCAAGTCGGTGGGCGCCGGATCGGTAGAGCGCGGCATGGATCGGTCCTTTCTGCGGCGCGCCGCAGCGGCGTCGAGGCGCCACTCGGCGTGTTGTCCCGCGGCCTGTCCCGCGCGGCGAGTCAGGACGCGGCCCTGGCTTCGCAATCAGCGTATTCGGGTGGCTCGCGGGCGTCGGCGTGGGATGACGGGGAAATCGGGCATCATGGCGAGTATGAGCGATGTCAACGGCATGCCGCACGCGACCGACTCGGCATCAGCAGACCAGGACTCGCCTGCGTCGGCCGGCTGGAACGGTGGCGGGCCTGGCGGGCGGACTCCAGGCAAGCGGCTGGAACGCAAGCTCCAGAACAGGTGGGTGGCCGGGGTGTGCGCCGGCCTGGCCGATTACACCGGCGTCGATGCGACCGTGATCAGGGTTATCTTCGCCGTCCTGACCTTCTTCGGAGGGCTCGGGCCCATCGCGTACGTGCTCGGCTGGGCCCTCATCCCTGAGGAGGGCGAACCGGGCTCGATCGCCGAGCGGTTCATCAACAAGCCAGGGACGTGAGACGGCGGCGGAGCACACCGAGCTGGACGGGCGGACTCGGCTCGCCCTGCCAGCTCGCCCTGGCCAGCTCGGCCTGGGCAGCTCGGCGTGGCCAGCTCGCCCCGGTCGGGTCGGCCTCCTCACGTCGGCCTTTCCAGATTGGCCCCGGCCATGGGCTGGACGGCCGGGCCGTCTGGGCCTGCTTTGCTGCCACCGCGGTTCGTCCCCTATGCTGGACCGGTCCCCGACGGCGGGCGCCACGGGC
>JBAUAR010000516.1:0-2307 GCA_049675875.1 Streptosporangiaceae bacterium | reverse complement strand
CGGCCGGACTGCCGGGCGCAATCGTCGACCCGGACCTGCAGGAGTGGGACTACGGCGGCTACGAGGGCCGCACTACCGCGCAGATCAGGGCGGACCGGCCCGGCTGGAACCTGTGGCGCGACGGCGTTGTCCCCGGCGACGCCGGGCATCCTGGCGAGACCATCGAGCAGGTCGCGCAGCGGGCCGATGCCGTGCTCGGGCAGGTCAGGCCCCTGCTCCCCGGCGGCGACGTCGCCCTGGTCGCGCACGGCCACCTGCTCCGAGTGCTGACCGCGCGCTGGCTCGGGCTGGCACCGGACGCCGGCCGGCTGTTCCGGCTGTGTACCGGAACGCTGAGCCTGCTCGGGACCGAGCACGCCGATCCGGTGATCAGCTCATGGAACCTCCCCGCCACGGACAGTGGCGGATAACTGCTAGCCGCCCGCCGGACGGGGGTGCACGCGGGCGGTGAGACGGGCGAGTAGCTAGTCCGCCCGCCAGTGCCGGGTCGCGGCGGCCTCCTGGTCCGCCGGCCGGTGGCCGTTCGGGTGGTGCTGCTCCGGCGGGCTCTCGTGCTCTTCCCGGCGGCGCCCGCGCACTGCGCGCACCACCGGCAGCAGCGCGAAATAGCAGCCCGTCGCCGCGATACCGCCGATGCCCACGTCAACCGAGATCCGACCCTGTTTCGCCCAGTAGACGTCGCGCAGATCCAGGAGCAGCGCGAACTCGTCGACGATGAGTGCCAGCCCGCTGCCGTAGCTCGTCGCCACGGCTGGGTGCGAGCGATACCGTTCCTCGCCGTGCACCGCGACCGCGCCCACCCCGGCGAGCATGGCGATTCCCCACAGGTAGTGGTGCAGGTGCTCGCCGCCCGCGCTGACGTTGCGGAACGGGCCGCGGCCAGCCCGGATGCTGTAGGTGATGCCGCGAACGGCGGCGAACGTGGCCGTGAACGACAGCCAGCTCGCCAGCGCCGCCCGCTGGCCCTGGTCCAGGTCATCGCGCACAGTGCGGCGCAGCTGCGAAAGTACCGCTGTCACGCGGTTACCCTGCCCGGCAGCGCCGGGGATAACCGCGCAGCCGCGGCATTGCGATCAGGGCTCGGCCGGCCGCTGAGGCGGGACAGGACGCCCGCTGGCAGCAGGAAAACCTGTGGCGGGAGCCGGGTCGTGGTTTCGAACGCAGCCCGCAGCGCGAGCGTGGCGGCCGGCTCGGTCAGGCCGAGCCCGGGCGTGCCGTACAGCCGCCTGGCCCACGGCGGCAGGCTCGCGTACCCGAGCGCATTCAGTGGCGGCACCATCAGCCGCAGCGGCAGGAATGCAGGCGGCATTTTCGGCGTGAACGACGCGCGCATCGCCTGCCGCGCTTCGGGCGTCACCCGGAGGCTCGGCCGCATCCGGTCGAAATAAGCGTCCAGCTCGGCCGTGCTGTCCGGCACGATCGCCGGATCCAGGCCCACCACCGCGGCGCCGCGCCGCTGCTCGTCGACGAAAGCGTCGAGCTCAGCCGGCGTCACGTGCACGCCGCTGCGCCGGGCGATCTCCGCATACGACCCGATCTCGCAGCAATGCACCCAGAGCAGTAGTTCCGGCTCATCAAGCCGGAACTCGCGACCGTCGGGGTCGGTACCGCGGAGCGCGGAGTGGATCTTCCGTAGCCGCGTGCCCGCGCGCTGCACCTCCGCCGTCGTGCCGAAGGTCCGCACCCGGACGAACGCGACCGTCCGGGTGAACCGCCCCCACGCTTCGTCTGGCCGGGCGAGCGCGGTGTTCTGCCAGGTCCCCAGCATCACCCGGGGATGCAATGCCTGCAGGTACATTGCCCGCAGCCCGGCGATCCACATCACCGGCTCGCTGGCGATCCGCCAGGTGACCGAGCCAGGACCGAACAGCCCGCTGTCGGCCGGCGACGCCCGGTCGGTCACTGCGGGCGCGTCTCCTCGGCCAGCCAGTCGAGATACGACTGCGACCCGGCGACGATCGGCGTGGCGGTGATCTCGGGGTCGTCGTAGCTGTGCCGCTCGGCCAGGAACTCCGCCAGGTCGTCGTACCTGCTGGCGGGTAGCTTGAGCATGATCAGCCACTCCTCGGCGCGCTCGAGCTCGTCCTCCCACCAGTAGGTGCTAGCGATGGGCCCCGCGACCTGGGCGCACGCGGCGAGCCGCGCCTCCACGGCGGCCTGAGCTAGCTCAACCGCCTCGGCGCGCGAATCGGTCGTGGTCTGCACCTGGAGGAACTGCGGCTCGGTGCCGGCCGCACGCCGCTGTGCTGGCATGCGCCGATCGTACGCCCGCCGGCCCGGATCCCGCGCCGGTGCGCGGGCTCATGC
>JBAUAR010000515.1:0-15378 GCA_049675875.1 Streptosporangiaceae bacterium | reverse complement strand
GCGTGCCGGGCCGCGGCCTCGCCGGTCAGCCCATAGGCGCGGACTCGTAGACGTCGATGGAGCCCGCGCCGTCGAGGACGGGGCAGCCCTGTGCCTTCGCGCAGGCCTCATCAAGAGAGTCCGCGGAGATGATGGAGTAGCCGGTCAGGCCTGCGCGTCCGGGCTGGCTGACGCTGTGGTCGCTGGCGATCGTCGACGACACCGCGAACGGCGCGCCGCCGTCTACGACAGAGTCTCCGAGCCCGCCGAACCAGTTCATCCACGCAGTCATTACCCGCTCCTGCTCGGCGGGATCGTCAGCCATGGACCCGCCATGGTAGGTCAGGACATACTTGGGCATAGGAGGCCTCCTTCGGTTAGCGTCTAATTAGGCGGTGGCCGAAACATATAACCGAGGGATACGCGAGGCAAGCGCGATGGCAGATCTCGACGCAGTGCTGCGAGCGCTGCGCGCTCCGGCCCGCCGTGAGATCCTCGCGCTGATCTGGGATCGCGAGCTAGCAGCGGGAGAGATCGCGGCGGCGTTCGCGCTCACGCCGGCGACGATCTCCGAGCACCTGGCAGTGCTCAGGCAGACCGGTCTCGTCGATATGACCCGGGCCGGGACGTCGCGGCGCTACCGTGCGCGCCCGGATGCGCTCGCTGGCTTGCACGGGGCTATCGAGTCCGCCACAAAGTGGACGCCTGCCGAGCTACCCGAGCGCGGACTCGCCGCGACCGCCACCAGAGGCGTGGTGATAGCGGCTGTCGAGGTGACCCAGGACGTGGAGACGACGTTCGTCGCCTTCACCGACGACCGGCTCTACTCACGCTGGCTGGAGGCACCGGTCGCTATCCACGACGGGCGGTTCGCTGCGACCCTGGAGTGGGGCACCGAAGTCCGCGGCACCTATGAGCTGGTCGCACCTCCGCAGCTGATAGTGATGAGCTGGGACTTCGACGACGGCAACGTGCCCGTGCCCGGCCATTCGCTCACCAGCTACCTGCGGATCCGGCCCGGCCAGCACGGCGGCAGCCACGTCGAGGTCCATCAGCTTGTCGACACCAATGAGCAGGCGATGTTCATGGAGGCGGCCTGGGGCATGGTGCTCGGCCGCCTGAAGACCAACATCAGCAAGGCGGTCGCCGCTGACAACGAGATCCAGCCACGGGCCAGGCGCCCCAAGACGTCATCACGTGACCAGGCCGCAGTGACCCGGACGCCACTACCCGGCGGCTGAGGAGCGGGAGTCAGCTTTCTCTTGCTGAGGCGGCCGGCCGGCCGCTCCGTCAGTCCGCTGGCAGACATCCGCCGGCTGGAGGGCCTTGACGAATCTGATGAACGCTCTTTTAATTCTGTGCATGGGCCGGATCGCTGGGGTCACCGCCGCCGACACACGCGACCGGCTGCTGCGCGCGGCCGCGGACGCGTTCGCCCGGCTGGGATACGACGGCACCCGAGTGGCCGACATCGCCGCGGCGGCGGGCGTGAGCAATGGCGCCCTGTACGCGCACTTCGGCTCCAAGGCGGAGCTGCTGGTCGCCGCGCTACGGGCGCACGGTCGGCAACTGCTCGCCGAGCTGTTCGCGGCCGACCCGGACCGGTCGATCACCGAGCTTCTGCTGGTCATTGGCAGATCGCTGCCCCGGCGACGGGACCCTTGCGGCAACCTCGTGGTCGAGGGGCTCGCTGCGGCCCGCCGGGACGAGGACGTGGCCAGGCCGATGCGAGACTACGTCGGCGAGCGCGCTGACTGGATTGCCGACGTCATCCGCATCGCCCAGGCCGACGGCGAGATCGACTCCGCGCTGTCCCCCGCCGCCCTGGCCCACTTCTGCCTGCTGCTGGTGATCGGCAGCGGCCTCGTGACCGCCGACCTGCACGCGGTCAGCGACGACGACTGGACCGCCCTGCTCGGCCGGATCGCGGCCGCGCTGGCTCCGGCCGGACGCACGGCACACCGGGGGGTTCCGGGGCGGCGTTCCCGCGGAACAGCACAGACGGGAGCACCACGGTGAGAGTTCATATCGACCCAGCGCGATGCCAGGGACATGGCCGGTGCTACGACCTCGCCCCTGACCTATTCGGCGAGGACGACGAGGGCTACGGAACGACGCTAGCCGACGGGGCCGTTCCGCCCGAGCAGGAGCACGACGCCCGCCGTGCGGTCACCAACTGCCCGGAGCGCGCGATCGAGCTCATCGAGGAGAAGCAGTCATGAGCGTTGACGACCGGTTCACGCGAGACTTCAGCGAGCCGCAGGACGAGGAGCTCCTCGGCACCCGAAACGAGATCATCACCGGCCCGGTCTCCGACTGGGCCAGCGACTTCTCTCACTTCGAGTCGGAGTGGTCAGATGATCCGTACCGCATCCAGGACGACCTGCGGCAGCGCTGCCCGATCGCGCATACCGGCAGATTCGGCGGCGGCTGGCTCCCTGTGCGCTATGAAGACGTCGCCGCTATCGCCTATGACACCGAGAACTTCTCCTCCCGCTCGATCATCATGGGCAACTTCCGGCCGCCGGTCGAGATCGCCCCGATCGGCGGCTCGCCGCCGATCTCCTCCGACCCGCCGTTCCACCACGACGCGCGCAAACTGCTGCTGCCCGCGTTCACCAAGACCGCGGTGTCCAGGCTGGAGCCGGCGACCCGGGCGTTCTGCCACGCGCTCGTCGACGCGATGGCGGGGCAGGACGTCGTCGATGCCGCTCGCGACTACGCCCAGTACATCCCGATGCGGGTGATCGCCGACATGCTTGGCTTCCCGCCGGAGGACGGCCCGCAGTTCCGCCGGTTCGTGGAGAACACGCTGGAGGGCGTCAACCTGCCACCAGAACAGCGCATCGAGCGGATGCAGTCGCTGTTCGAGTACCTGCTCGCGCAGGTCCACGACCATCTGGCGAATCCGCGCGACGACCTCACCACGTTCCTCATCAATGCCGAGTTGTACGGGCGCAAGCTCGAGGCCGAGCACGTGACCGGCACGATGGCACTGCTACTCATCGCCGGGATCGACACCACCTGGAGCGCGATCGGCGCCTCGCTGTGGCATCTGGCGCAGCACCCGGCCGACCTGGCACGGCTCGTGGCCGAGCCCGGCCTGGTGCCGACCGCGATGGAGGAGTTCCTGCGGGCCTACGCGCCGGTCACGATGGCACGGCTGGTGAAGCACGACATGCACTTCCGCGACGTCGACATGAAAGCCGACGACTGGATCCTGCTGTCGTTCCCCGCCGCCAACCGCGATCCCGCTCAGTTTGACCGGGCCGGCGAGGTGATCCTTGACCGGGAGGAGAACCGGCACGCCGCGTTCGGCCTCGGCATCCACCGCTGTCTCGGCTCACACCTAGCCCGAATGGAACTGCGGGTCGCGCTGGAGGTCTGGCTGGAGCGCGTCCCGGCGTTCAGCCTCGCCGACCCGGCGGCGGTGACGTGGTCATCGGGCCAGATCCGCGGCCCGCGGACGCTCCCGCTGCGCATCGGCTGACAGCGTCCCCGACAGGGAGCGTGCGACACTGACCGGGTGCCGACGTTCGACGAACTGGTCAGCGAGGCGCTAGCCGCCCCGTTCTCGGGCTGGGAGTTTTCCTGGCTATCGGACCGGTCGACGACGGCCGGACCGCTGCCATGGAGCTACCATCGCGAGCTGGCGCGTCGCGCCGCGGCGGCGGACACCATGCTCGACATGGGCACCGGCGGCGGCGAACGGCTGTCCCGGCTGGCGCAGCGGCCGCCCCGAACCGTCGCGACCGAGGGCTGGCCGCCCAATGTCCCGGTCGCGGCGGCGAGGCTGCGCCCGCTCGGCATTCCGGTGATCCAGGACGAGGGTGCACCGGACAACACCGATCAGGACGGCACACCCCGCGGACGGCTGCCGTTTCACGACGGTACGTTCGCGCTGGTCGCCAATCGGCACGAGGCATTCCGCGCTGCCGAGGTCGCGCGCGTGCTTGTGCCTGGCGGCAGCTTCGTCACCCAGCAGGTCGACTTTCACGGCTACGACGAGCTGTACCCGTATGTCGGACTGCGGGTCCCGGAGCAGCCGACCAGCTGGCTTCCGCTGGCGCTGCGGCAACTGCGCGATGCCGGGCTGACCGTGCAGGGCGCGGTGCGCGGCGCCGAGCAGCACGAGTTCCGTGACGTCGGAGCGCTGGTGTACTACCTGCACGTAGTTGGCTGGGCCATCCCCGAGTACAGCCTCGACGCCTGCCGGGCGGCGCTACGAGCGGCGCACGAGGCTCCCGAGCTGTGGCCTGCCTCGTTCCGGCAGCGGCACTTCCTGCTGGTTGCGGTCAAGCCCTAGCGATCCGCCAGCGCGCGGCGTCGGACCGGCCGGCCCGACCGGATCCGTGATGTCAGGCGGACACTGCCGGGCCGGTCCCGTCCAGTAGCTGGCGCAGCGCGGTGGTGTAGCTCTCCAGCGCCGTCCGGCCGGCTGGCGTGAGCGATACGCCCGTCCGGGCCGTGACGCCCCGGCCCGACTTCAGCGTGCTGACGTAACCGGCGTCTTCCAGCTTGCGCAGATGCGTGATCAGGTTGCCGGGGGTCAGCCCGATCAGGTCCTGCAGCCGGGTAAACGCCAGATCCTCGCCCTCGGCAAGGGTCGCGAGCGTCACCACGATGCGCAGCCGGGCCGGTGCGTGGATAACCGGGTCGAGGTCATCCTGACTCATGCGCGTTCCCGGCGGCGCGCCACCGCCGCCATGACCCAAAAGCCGACAGCAGCACCCAGGCCGGCCACTCCCCAGACCCCGACCGGACCCGCGTACGCGCTGCCGGCCGCCACCAGCACCACCCACCCTCCGAGGGTCCGCGTCGACCAGTCTTGCCAGATGGCGGGGCTGGCGGCGTACACCACGCCGGCTACGAGCATGGGCGCGACCGCACCGTACACGCCGAGCAGCGAGTCGGAGGCGTGGGCGTGCGCGAGCGCGCCCTCGAGCGTGAATACCCCCGCCACGCCAATCGCCAGAGCGAAGCCGTGCACGCGGCGCTGCGCGGCTGACGCCCCGCCGATGCCGGTGAACGCCCTACCGGCGCTGATCACCGTGGTGACGCCGGCGGCCGCGAGCAGCAGGATGAGCACCAGCAGCGCCGCTGGCGTCGGACCGGTGTACGGATGCTGCCCACGCACCGACAGCCAGAGCTCACCGTAGCCGATCAGAAAGAACAGGCCCCAGACCGCGAACAGGAGCGGGTAGCTCGCGCGCAGCTCGCGCAGCGCGCGCTCGCGCGCGTCCGTCAGGATGGCCGCGGCGGCGTGCGCGTCGAGCTCGTCGTCGCCCGCGTCCGGGCCGGCCTGACCGGTGTCAGTGTCCTCGTTCATAGCCACTCCCGCGGCGCTCATCAGATCGGCCGTTATCAAAAGCTTTGCAGTGCAAAGCTACTTGAGTTTGAACCGCAAAGTCAAGGAGTCCGGCGGCTGCCGTCATCTGGCGCGCTCACCGGCGGCATGCCTGGCCGGGCGAGGCCGGCCAGCGATGGCGGCGGCGGCGGCGCCGGGCGACAGTGGCGGGCGACAGTGGCGGGCGACTGCCTGCGTGGCCGACAATGACCGCATGACGACAGAGCGGATCGAGGTCACCCGCACCATAGCCGCCGAACCCGCGGCCATCTTCGCTGTGCTACGTGACCCGCAGGGTCATGTGGCGATCGACAGCTCCGGAATGCTCCAGTCCGCGGACGGCGAACTGGTTCGCGAAGTCGGCGACAGCTTCGTCGTACACATGGACCGCGAGGCGCTGAACGACTATCCGGAGCTCGGCCGGTACGACGTGACCATCGAGATCTCGGTATTCGACCCAGACCGCGAGATCGCCTGGAAGGTCCGCGGCGTGATCCGCCCGCCGATCGGACACATCTACGGTTACCGGCTGGCCCCGGCCGACGGCGGCACGCTGGTCACGTCTTATTACGACTGGCGGGACATCGATCCGCAGTGGCGCGCGGCCGGCATCTTCCCGGTCATCTCCGAGGGCGCGCTGCGGGCGACCCTCGGCATCCTGGCCCGCACGGTCGCCCGCGGCTGGCCGCACCCGGCGACTACTACCGGGTGACAGCCGGGGCGCGCAGCCACACCGCGCAGTCCGGCGGCAGGAGACCGCCGTCGAGCGGCCCGCTGGCCAGCAGCAGGCCGGCGTGATCGAGCATCGACCAGGGCCGGCCGGCTTCCGTCTCGACGGTCAGCGCGCCTCGGCGTAACCGGCGTCAGCTGCGCCAGCGACGTGCTCGCCCTGGGCGCCATCCGCGCCGTGCGCCTGGTCGGCCTGTCGGTATCCGCCGATGTATCGGTCGCGGAGTTCGACGACTCCGCGTGGCTGAACTCCACCGATCCCCCGCTCACCACGGTCCGCCAGCCGATCGAGGCCATGGGCACGGCCGCCGTCGCCCTGCCGGTCGCCAGATGAAGAGCGCCACGGCCCACCCCGAGGAGCTACTGTTCGAACCCGAGCTGGTGGTTCGCGGCTCGACCGGCCCAGCACCCGTCTCCGCGGCGGCCGAGAACCCCGACAACCGAGGGAACGGGGCCGTCCGGCCCTCATGCCCGATCGCGGCCGCGGTCAGGGGGTGTGCACTGACCAGCTATCGGCCGGCGAAGATCATGCCCTGTGGCTCGAACGACGGGCCCGTCAGCGGCACTGCGGTGATGGCACCGGTCCAGGGGTTCAGCGTGCCCAGGTAGTTCGGCGGGAAGCCGGGGCCGGAGCACGTCGCAGGCGCGTCATTGGCGTCACACGGGGTGACGGCCACATAGGTCTGACCAGACCGGAACGGGCCGGTGATCTCGTCGACGGTGTCAGTGCTGGTGCTCGCCCCGAACAGCCGGCCCGGTCCGGTGGCCCAGGCAGTGTCGTCGACCGAGATGGCCAGGTCCAGCACGGCGAGGCCAGGACCTGACCCGCCGCCGTAGTTCGGCAGGACGAAGATCTGCTCCTGGTCGCCCTGGCTGGTCAGCATGAAGTCGCCGCCGAACCGGGGGGCGATGAACGGCACGACCTCGTTAGAGTCGGGGTCGGTGAGGGCTAGTGGCGCCACCATGCCGAGGTTCGGGCCCGCCGTGACGTTCATGGCCGGGTCCTCGTCGTAGAACAGCGGCGTGACCGTGGCGATGTGAGTGACGGCGTCGAAGGTCACCGAGTAGACCGCTGGGTACGTCGGCTGCGGTGCCGACGCGCCCGTCGTGCCCGGGGCGGACGCGCTTACCAGCACCTCGCCGTGGTAGATCGAGATTGCGTCGGTGCCGCCGAAGTGCGGCAGCGGTTCGTTGTAGGCGTAAACCTGCACCTGCCGGGTGGCGGGCGCGTTCGGCTGGATCGTGTCGATATGGGAGTTCGCGTCCTCGTTGATCGTGGCGATGACGACGCCACGTTGCGGATCGGCGGTCAGGCCGTCGCACTTGCCAGCCAGGTCCCACTGGTCGATCACGGCGCCGTGCGCGGTGAATTCTACGATTGTGCTGTCCGTGTTGCCGTCCGGGCTCGGCTGGCCCTGCGGTCCGACGCCGTTCTGGAACGTGACGAACAGGTTATGACCGAGCATCGTGACGTCGTCGGGGCTGGACAGCGGCTCCGTCATCGGCGTCGATGAGCCGGCTGGCCTGAACGTGTGCGATAGCCTCGCGCCGCCCAGGACTTGCCGCACCTGGAACTGCTGTCGGGGGGCGTTGCCGCCCGCCGTCGACGAGGCACTGGCCGACCCGGCCAGCGCGAGGACGGCAAGCCCGGCCGATGTCGCAGCGGCAATCGTCGCGGTGCGCATGCAGGTGCGACGCACGGTGTCTCCTTCGGGGCGCGCGGACTCGGGATGGAGTTCGTTGTACGCCCGCCGGATGGCCGTGGCCCTAAGCGGACCAGGCAGCGGCATGAACGCGGCGTGTCGGCGGCGCGACGGAGCCAGGTCCACTCGCCACCGCACGAAGAGAGCCGGTGGCTGGATGGATGGGTGGCTTAGGACAGCACCCGGCGACGGAAGTTGAGCAGCCCGATGGTCAGGAAGACCGCGCCGAACCCGGCCACCGCCGGGTAGATCACGTAGAGGTGCATGTGCGGCGCGGTGGTGAAGGCGGCGCGCATCCCCTCGTTTACGTAGATCAGCGGGTTGATGAGCACAACGGTCTGCAGCCAGTGCCAGCCGCCGACGGTGACCGGCGCGAGCTTGGTCCACGAGTAGTAGGTGCCGCCGAGGAACGTGATCGGCAGGATGATGAATGCGAACATCACGCCGATGTTCCGCGGCTCGAAGCTGGTGCCGAGGACCAGGCCGAGCCCGGCCATCGCCACCGAAGCCAACGGCACGAAGGTCAGGATAAGCAGCCAGTGCAGGTTCAGGTGCGCCTGCACGCCAGGCGCGTGCACCACGGAGGCGATCGGCAGCACGATGATCGCCGACAAGATGGCCTGCGCGGCTCCGGACAGCACCTTGGCGATGGCCACCAGCCAGATCGGGCACGGCGCCTGCACCCGGTCCTCGATCTCCCTGGTGAAGCCGAACTCCTGAGCCATCGCGAGTGCGATGGACTGCACGCCCTGGAACATCACCGAAATGCCGACCACGCCCGGCACCAGGATTGTCGCGAACGCGGACTCCTGCGCCGCGCCGTGGCCGCCGACGCCCTGCCCGATCTTCGGGAAGACGTACAGAAACACAAAGCAGAGCAAGAACGGCTGGATGACCGTGCGCAGCACGAACACCCAGAGGTGCTTGCGCAGCACCACGAGGTCGCGGAGCAGCAGCGCGCCGAGGGCGGTCCAGCTCGCAGCGGCGACCGACCTAGCCGGGCCGCCGCCGATGGTCTTCGCCGGGGCAGGCGCCGCCGAGGTCACCGACGTCGTCATTCTTCTCTCAGCTCCTTGCCGGTGAGGTTGATGAACACCGTCTCCAGGCTCGGCTCGGCGACCGACAGGTCCATCACGTCGAAGCCACCGCCCTCCGCGGCCAGCACGATCCGCGGCACGAGCCGGTCGGTGCCCTTGACATGCAGCTCCAGGCCACCCGGCAGCGGTCTGGTCCGGGTGACGCCGGCCACCTGCCGGCTCAGCAGCGCCGCGAGCTGTGCAGGGTCACCGGATGTTCGCAGCGTCACGACCGTGTCGGCGCCGATGCCCTGTTTGAGCGCGGCCGGCGTGTCCAGGGCCAGGATCCTGCCGTGATCCATGATCGCCACCCGGTCACACAGCCGGTCGGCTTCCTCCATGTAGTGCGTGGTCAGCAGGATGGTCTGGCCGGCCCCGTGCAGTTCCCCGAGCAGATCCCAGAGCGCTAGCCGGCTCTGCGGGTCGAGCCCGGCCGTCGGCTCGTCCAGGAATAGCACCGACGGCCGGTGGAAGATCGCCCGCGCCACCATGAGCCGCTGCGCCATGCCGCCCGACAGCGCGTAGACCGAGGCCTTGGCCCACCGGGACAGCTGAAACTGCTCCAGGAGCTGGTCGGCGATCTGCCGGGATTCCCGGCCGCCCATGCCGAACAGCCGTCCGTGGAAGTACAGGTTCTCCCAGACCGTCAGCTCGCGGTCCAGCGTGTTCTGCTGGGAAACGATGCCGCTGAGCTGCTTGGCCAGCGCAGGGTGCCGGGCCACGTCGATCCCGCCGAGCAGCGCGCGCCCCGACGTCGGCACCACCCTGGTGGTCAGTATCCCGGCGGTCGTGGTCTTGCCCGCGCCGTTAGGCCCGAGCAGACCGAAGATCTCGCCCGCCTGGACGTCGAGGTTCAGGTTGTCGACCGCGGCAAAGTCGGTGCCAGGGTAGACCTTCGTCAGGTCCTCGGTATGGATGACGGCGGCCGGCTGGCCGCCGGTGATGCTGGTTGCGCCCGCTGGTGGCCGCTCGGTGTTCGTCTGCACTGCGCTTGCAGTTGCCTTCCTTGGCGGGCCGGGCCGTCACGGCTGGCTGAGCATGACCGGTCTCGGCTGGTGAAGCTGTGCCCGGCTATCGTAACGCCCGGTCACGACAGTCGCCGCCGCCTGCGGCCCCGGACGGGTCGAGCCGACTCCAGCAAGCTCCGCCGCGGTTCGGCTACCCTCGCGCCATGAGCGACGGCAGAGACATCGCGTTCGCGGACGCCAACGGGGTGAGGTTCGGCTACCTGCAGGCAGGCTCGCCGGGTGCGCCGCTGGCGCTGTGCCTGCACGGCTTCCCCGACTCCGCCCATACCTGGCAGCACCTGCTGCCGGCCCTCGCCGATCTGGGCTATCACGCCATCGCTCCGTTCTCCCGCGGCTACGCCCCGACTCAGGTACCGGCCGACGAGTGCTATCAGCTCGGCGCGCTGGTGGCGGACGCGGTGGCACTGCACGAGGTGCTCGACGGCGACGACCGCGCGGTGATTATCGGCCATGACTGGGGCGCGATGACGACTTACGGCGCGATCGCCGTCGCGCCTGGCCGCTGGCGGCGGGCGGTCACGCTCGCGGTGCCGCCCACCGGCTCGATGGGCACGGCGTTCCTTGCCTATGAGCAGCTACGCCGGTCCTTCTATATGTTCCTGTTCCAGACGCCACTGGCCGAGGCCGCCGTGAGCGCGGACGACTACGCGTTCATCGACGGGCTCTGGCGCGACTGGTCACCCGGCTACCCCGGCGCCGCCGATGCCGCGCTAGCTAAGGCCTGCCTCCGTGGTCCGGGCAGTCTGACCGCCGCCGTCGGGTACTACCGGGCGATGTTCGACCCGGCCCGGCAGCTGCCTCGCTATGCCGCCGAGCAGGCGGCCACGACTGCGGGCGGTGGCTGCCCGGTGCTGTATCTGCACGGCGCCGATGACGGCTGCCTGGGCGTCGCGACCACCGCGCGTGCCGCCGAGTACCTGCCAGCTGGCTCGCGCCTGGAGGTCATCGACGGCGTCGGCCACTTCCTGCACCTCGAGCGGCCCGACCTCGTCGGCGCCCGCATCGCCGAGTGGCTGCGCTGACGACGGCCAGGCCTGCTCAGCGCTGCCGCTTAGCTGCCCGCTCGGCTGACGCCGGTTACCACCGATACCAGCTCCGCCTGGACGTGCCGCCGGACCGGAACACGAAACCCAGCAGCCAGAGCACCAGCGCGATCAGGGCCAGCCACCACAGCACGTGCAGTGCGAAGCCCAGGCCGCCGAGGATCAGGACGACTAGCAGCGCGATGAGAATGACCATCAACATCTCCCTCTCTGGTCCGGCGGAGGGCTCTACCCGCGTTGCGGCAGCCAAACATAGGCGCCGTCGGCGGGGAGTCGGCCGTGCAGCGCGGCCGTGCGCTCGGCAAGCTCCGTGAAGACCATGACGGTAAAGCCGACGAAAAACACCGCCTCCATGACCCCGCCGAGCCGGTCAGACAGATAGGCCGCGCCGAGCAGCGGGTAGCCGAGCAGCGCCGCCCTGGCCAGACCGTGGTAGATGCGGGCCGGCCGAGTATGGCAGCGCCTGGTCCGGCCGACCGCGTAAAGCAGCGCGATCGTGATCGCCGCGAACTCCGCAATCCCCGCCACCATGTGCACGTACTGCGCGGCGGGCAACTGGAAGCGCCACTCGAGCTGGCGGCACGTTGCGCTGATCCCGTCCGCGCAGATCTCCGGGTACAGCCCGCCGACAGCCCCGGCCGCCGCGAAGGCGAGCATCGCCAGCCACTCCCGGCGTCCGCGTCGCCGCCGGCTGCCCGGTCCCGTGATCGCGAAGGCCGCCAGCACGAGCAGCCCTGCGGCAAGATCGGCGTGCTGCATCAGCGTCGCGTACGGCTGCCCGGTCACCTCCAGGTTGCTGAACAGCTCATCCGGCGACGTCATCAGGCCGGGCTTCAGCGGCACCAGGAGCCACCAGTTGTACGCGACCATGCCCGCGACGGCAAGTATCCAGGCCGCAACCGTCCGCGCGGCCGGGTGACCGGACCGATCCCCCCGGCCTCCGGCCGGCGGCTCCGTCGCGGCTCGGCCGTCACCGGCCGGGGCTGCATCGGCCAGCTCGTCAGCCCTGCCCCGCACTCCGCTGTCCCTCCTGCCGGGCCCGCGCTCAGGCCCGGCCGATACCTACCGACCGATACCGAGCGGTCGACACCTACCGCCCGACACCTACCGGCCGGCCAGTAAGCTCATTATTTGCTTAGCCTAAGCAACGAGCGTGGCAGGGTCAATCGGATATGGTGCGGCGGCACCACTGCGAAGCATCCGGGACGGCGGCTGACCCAGTTACGCCGTTCGGGCCGTGAAGTGGCAGGATCGCTTTGTGCGGTTTTTCTACTACGCGCTGTCGTCGGCCAGGTCGTGCCGTGGCTGGCTGGTCGCCGCGCTGCTGGCCTGCGTGGCGATCGCGGCGGCTGGGTGTGGGTCGTCGCCCGGCACCGGCGCCGCCGCGGCCGGCATGCAGCGTGCTGCCGACGCCAACCCGGATCTTGATCCGGGCTCATCACTCGGCGGCACGAAGGCTCCGGACTTCACCCTCACCAGCCAGTTCGGACAGCAGGTCTCGCTCAGCTCGTTCCGCGGCAAGGTCGTGATCCTGGCGTTCAGCGACTCGGAGTGCACGACCGTGTGCCCGCTGACCACCCAGAGCATGCTCGCGGCGAAGGACCTGCTCGGCAAGGCCGGCGACCAGGTCCAACTGCTTGGCGTGGACGCCAACCCGACAGCCACCTCGGTATCAGACGTGATGAGCTACTCGCAGTCGCACGGCCTGGTGAACCACTGGGATTTCCTGACCGGGACGCTGCCCCAGCTCAAGGCGGTCTGGAAGGCCTACAACATCTACGTTCAGATCGTGCAGGGCCAGATCGACCACACGCCGGCGGTCTACATCATCGACAGCCGCGGCCGCGAGCAGAAGATCTACCTGACCACGATGGCCTACGCCAGCATCCCCCAGGCGGCTCAGGTTATGGCGACGGAGGCGTCGAGCCTGCTGCCCGGCCATCCCGCGCTGGCGAGGACCGAGTCGCTGGCCCAGATCACCGGCCTCGGCCCGGCCAAGGCGGTTACGCTGCCCGCGCTGCCCGCCGGATCGGTCACACTCGGTCCGGGCGCGCCGCACCTGACGGTGTTCTTCGCGACCTGGCTGGACGAGACCTCCGATCTGCAGTCGGAGCTCACCGGCCTCAACCTGTACGTGCAGACCGCGCACACCGACGGCTTGCCGGGCCTGACCGCCGTCGACGAGGAGTCGTCCGAGCCGTCCCTCGCGACCGTCCGCAGTTACCTCGCAGGCCTGCACGGCGCGCTGAGCTACCCCGTCGCGCTGGATGAGACCGGCAGGCTGGCCGATGGTTACGGGGTGCAGGACCAGCCATGGTTCGTGCTGACATCCGCGACCGGCACGATCCTGTGGCACCACGACGGCTGGCTGCCGGAAAGCCAGCTGATCGCGGCAGTCCGCGCCGCCGCGAGCTGACCGCGAGCTACGGGCCGGCGCGGTTCGCGCTGACAGCACCGAGGCTGCGGGCGTCGCGAACCTGCGGACCAGCCGCAGGCGGTGCCGGAACAGTGCTGGCCTTTGTACTCGCCAGCACGCCGAGGCACACCAGCGCGGCGCCGGCCACTTGCACGACCGCGGGGCGTTCGCCGAGCGCCACGTCGGCGAGCAGCAGCGCAGCGGCGGGCTGCAGGAGCAGCAGGAGCGAGGACATCGCCGCGGGCAGCCGCGGCAGCGATGCGGTGATGAGCAGCCAGCCCGCGGTCTGACTGACCAGGGCAAGCACGACCAGCCAGCGCAGTGACGTCCAGGAGAGATCCAGTTGCAGGCCGCCGAGTGCCAGCCCGAGCACGAGCGATCCCCCGACCGCGCCCACCGTGGCATCAGCCAGCTGGCCAGCGATGTGCGGGCGCTGGCCGGAGCTGTTGCGCAGGATCAGCAGGTAACACGCGTACGCCGCGCTGGTCGCCACGCCGAAGCCAATGCCGGGCCCAGGCTGCAGTCCGGACGCGTGGCCGCCGCCGGCCAGGCCCGAGACGAGCACGACACCCGCCAGCACGACCGGGAGCATTGCCAGCAACCGGCGGCTCGGCCGCTCGCGCAGCAGCAGCCAGGCGAGTCCCGCGACAAACACGACCTGCAGGTTGCCGAGGACAGTGGCTATCCCCGCACCAACGTCGGCGATGGCGTGGTTCCACAGCACGAGGTCGACGGCAAGGAACAAGCCGGCCACCACCGCGGTGACGCGGCTGCGCAGTGGCCGCCGGCCGAGCCTCCGCTGCTCCCAGATCGCCAGCGGCACAAGCACCGGCAGCGCCAGGGCGCAGCGGAAGAACGCTGCCGTGACAGGGTCAGCACCGGACAGCGTGACCAGTACGGCCGAGGACGAGATGCAGGCCGCGCCGAGGGCGGCGGTCAGCACCGGGCGGCGGCCAGCGGCAGCCGTCGCGCCACCGTCGGCTATCTCGGTGGATGTCATGACCGATTCGCCGTACGGTACTGACATGGGTGCGACGCTACGGGATGCGGCTGACAGCAGTCAAAGCCATTTTGATGCTGATCAGCTGGAGGCAATGACGGGGTGCGTCGAGCTGATCAACACCGGCCGCGCGAACTCGGCAGACCAGTTGCGCGCCATTGCCGACCTGCAGCGGCTGGCCGACCGGTACGCGTTTGCCGGCAGTCGGGCCAGGCCCGCTGACCTGGTGACGACGCTGGACTACCGAGCCCGGCTGGATTCGATCGTCACGGCCTGCGGGGCCGGCGACGAGGCGGCCGCCATCGCCCAGATCAATGCCCTGCTGGCGGTGACCGGAGCGATTCCGCAGATCGTCGCGCACGACGGACGCGGGCCGCACCTGCATGTCTCCAAGCCCACATCGGCGCTGCCGTCCAGAATGGCTGCCCACTTTGCCATGGGCCTGGCGTGGCTGATGGTGGCCGGCCAGGCGCAACGGATCCGTAGCTGCGCGTCGCCGACCTGTCAGAAGGTGTTCGTGGACTTCTCCAGGAACTCCTCGCGCCGGTATTGCGACAGCC
Source organism: Streptosporangiaceae bacterium (assembly GCA_049675875.1). GTDB lineage: Bacteria > Actinomycetota > Actinomycetes > Streptosporangiales > Streptosporangiaceae > JAJYUU01. Next base: position 497 of record JBAUAR010000515.1, on the reverse strand, counting down.
GCACCTGCGGCAACCGGCTGCACGTCGCTGCCTATCGAGCGCGCCAGCAGCGGTCGCGACCAGCGGCTGCCGACCCCGGAGCCCCTTCCGCGGGCCGGCCGAAAGACGTACTATCGCAACGAGATGGCTGAGTGGTGGTCGATCGAGGTCCTGCACGGAGAGTTCTCGGCTTTCCAGTGGCAGCAGTCTTACGACTCCGAGCTGATCGAGGCGGCGCTGACCAACGGCGCGCTCGACGGCACCTGGCACGCCGGTGAATGGGGCGTCGCGTTCGAGGTGTGTTTCACCACCGCGGAGGAGTGGGAGGCGTTCCGTAACCTGCCGGTGGTGCGCGCAGCCCTGGACTCCGTGCCCGACCCGGTGAACGGCCTGCTCATCTATCGCGGTCGGGGCGGCACATCGGCGTCCGGGAAGCCGCGCCGACCACGCCCGGCGCCGAGCGCCGGAGCGATCGCGCTGCCCGAGCCGGAGGATGCCACCATGCTGGACCTGACCAG